>CAIMVH010000160.1 GCA_903844855.1 uncultured Actinomycetes bacterium
GAATGCTAGGCGGCGCATGAAAAACCTCTCTTAGGAGATTGCTGGTATGGCTGTGATGGGCAGAACTTTGGCAGGGAGCGCATCGAGCAGGCGGTGGGCCCACTCCAAGATTTCCTCGTCACGGAGATTATTACCTAGTCCGAGGGTGCCGGTCGAAATCGGCACGAGCAGGGTTTGGGTGGTGACCCTGTAAGTACTCCCCTGAAAGAGCCTGGCCACGCGTAATTGGGCCGAATCGGGAAGCTCCAAAGTGGCCAATCGCACGCTCTTGCCGGCCAATGCAATCTCACGGAGGCCATACCCCTTGGCCCGATGACGCAAGGCAGCAACGGCAAAGAGTCGCTCCACCACATCCGGAATCTCTCCGTACCGATCGCGCAATTCACTTCTGAGTTCCTGCGCACCTGACTCTGTGGCATCTGCCAACCGGCGGTAGATATCAAGGCGCAACTTTTGACTATCGATATAGCCATGTGGGATGTGCGCATTTACCGGCAAATCAATCTTACAATCTTGAACATCCACTGTCGTACCTCTGTACTCAGAAACAGCTTCCCCGACCATGCGCATATAAAGATCAAAGCCGACATCAGCAATATGGCCGGATTGCTCCCCTCCCAGAAGATTCCCGGCACCGCGAATTTCCAAATCCTTCATCGCCACATACATACCGGATCCCAAATCTGTATGAGCGGCAATGGTTCGTAAGCGATCATGTGCGTGTTCCGAGAGTGGCTTATCTGCCGGATAAAGGAAGTACGCATAAGCACGTTCGCGAGCTCGGCCCACACGCCCGCGAAGTTGATGGAGTTGCGAAAGACCCATGAGATCAGCGCGCTCCACGATCAATGTATTGGCGTTTGCAATGTCTATACCGCTCTCGATGATGGAGGTCGAAACGAGCACATCGAAGTCTCGTTCCCAGAAACCAACAATGACATCTTCGAGTAAGTCTTCGTTCATCTGACCGTGAGCGACTCGGATACGTGCCTCCGGAATAAGTTCTTGGAGATGTTGTGCAACGCGGTCTATTGATTCGACCCTATTGTGCACATAAAAGACTTGGCCATCTCTCAACAGTTCGCGCCGAATTGCCGCAGTAAGCTGTTTAGGATCGTAAGGACCAACAAAAGTAAGAATGGGAAGTCGCTCTTCAGGTGGCGTCGTTATCGTCGACATCTCACGAATTCCGGCAATCGACATTTCAAGAGTTCTAGGAATTGGAGTAGCTGACATTGTGAGTACGTCTACATAAGTTCGTAATTTTTTGAGCGACTCCTTGTGTTCAACGCCAAAGCGCTGCTCCTCATCAACAATAACGAGACCCAAGTCCTTGAATTGCACATCCGAAGAGAGCAACCGGTGGGTGCCAATGACGATATCGACGCTGCCGGACGCCAATCCAGCAATAGTGGCTTTTACTTCACTCGGAGTTTCAAATCGAGAGAGCCCGGCAAGGTTGACCGGGAAACCGGAGTACCGCTCACGGAATGTATTCACGTGTTGAGCTACCAAGAGAGTGGTGGGGACCAAGATGGCTACTTGTTTCCCATCTTGGACTGCCTTAAAAGCCGCACGCACCGCGATCTCAGTCTTCCCGTAGCCCACATCGCCACAGACCACTCGGTCCATTGGGATGGGGCGCTCCATATCAGCTTTCACATCATTGATAGTTGCCAACTGATCCGGCGTCTCCTGATAGGGAAAAGCATCTTCTAACTCTCGTTGCCAGGGAGTATCGGGGGAGAAAGCAAATCCTGGAGCACTGGTACGAGCTGCGTAGAGCCTGATCAGTTCTCCGGCGATTTCTTTCACTGCTTTTCGAGCGCGTCCCTTAGCTTTCTGCCAATCAGAACCGCCCAAGCGATGAACTGAAGGGGCCTCTCCGCCTACATAACGACTGATCTGATCAAGGGACTCAGTGGGAACAAAGAGTCGATCTGCTGGCTGCCCTCGTTTACTTGCGGCATATTCAACAACTAGGTACTCGCGTGTGCCTCCCGCGACTGGTCGTTGCACCATCTCTACAAATTGCCCCACTCCGTGCTGTTCATGAACTACGTAATCACCGGGCTTTAAGTCAAGCGGATCGATAACATCTCGTCGTTTAGAGGGGAGCTTGCGCATATCACGCGTACTGCTCTTCTGCGAGGAAATCTCAGCCTCCGTCAAAAAGAGCAGATCCCCCAAGGAGAAACCATGATTGATGGGTGAATGAATGAGTTGAACAACATTGGGATCAGCCGAAAGCTCGTCACCAACGACTCGACTAGGGAGGTCATGCTCTCTGAGCAATTCCTCGAAACGATGAACTGTGCCAAAGCCTGCACTTGAAATGATTACTGACTTCTTCGCCGCAAGCGCCCCTCCCACTCGGAGGATCAGCGCGTCCGTGTCTCCCCTGAAAAAAGGTATCTCCTCGGTTGGGATAGCGAGCCCTTCAAATTCACTTGCAAAGGGAGAGAGCTCCCACCATTTAATTCCTAGAACTCCAGCATGAGCGCTCACCATTTCTAGCTCGCGATATGCGGTAGCTCCGAAATCAATGGGGCGGATATTCCCCGCGGCCGCATTGAGCCACGCTGCCTCTAGAAATTCCTTGCTGGTGGCAAAAAGATCAGCTGCGCGTGTGCGAATTCGTTCGGGTTCGACGAGCAAGACGGTCGCGTCGGGTGGAATGAGATCAAGAAGCAACACAAAGTTATCAACCAACGCAGGAGCAAAAGCTTCCATTCCCTCAATCGCAATTCCCAGACTCAACTTCTCCAATATTTCAGAGAATTCGGGGTGGTCTTTGAGCAAATCTAATGCACGCTTTCGCACGCTTTCCGTAAGCGCTAATTCGCGACATGGCGGCGCAACATGCACTTCTCGAGTGGAATCGATTGAACGCTGGTCGGCGACGCTGAAGTATCGAACTTCTTCAATGTTGTCCCCCCAGAATTCAATACGCATGGGGTGTTCATAGAGCGGGGAAAAGAGATCAACGATTCCACCACGGACCGCAAATTCTCCTCGTTTTTCAACAAGATCTACCCGTGAATAACCGCCGTCGACAAGCCGTTCCACCATTGCCGACATATCCATAGCGCTACCAACCGTGAACTCGATCGGTGCCACTTCTCCCAACCCCGCCACGATCGGTGCCAAGAGAGCGCGAATTGTGGTGACGATAATGCGCGCTTCAGGAACCCGCTGCTTGAGTGCGCGCAAAGTAGTAAGGCGACGACCTACAGTATCTGCACGTGGAGAGAGTCGTTCGTGTGGCAATGTTTCCCAGGCAGGAAAGACCGATACTTCCCCTGGTCTCAAAAAATTTAGTGAGCTAAAAGTTTCATCAGCCTCACGTCCCGTGGCACAAACAACAAGCACACTCTCAGTGCGCGCGGCGGCAATAAATGGAGCCAGAGCGGGGTCAACTGAAATGGTTGCTTGACGAGTCTCTGGAAGTTCACCAAGCCGAGGAGCTACCAATTCACGGAGCTGCACGTTAACCCCCTCTCATCAATCGTTAAAACGTTGCTGCGTCTCTTCGAGGCCTCGTGTGAGCAAACTTTCAACAGCATCGCTACCGCGATCAACGAAGAGTGGAAGCACTTTTCTCTCCTCCGTACTGAATGGCTTTAATACAAAATCTGCTGGGTCTTGTCGCCCCTGTGGTCTGCCGATTCCCATTCGCATACGCAAATAGCCTGGCCCACCGAGTGATTTCGAGAGGCTCTTGAGACCGTTGTGGCCGTTATCCCCTCCACCTAGTTTGCTGCGAATAGCTTCGAATGGTAGATCCAACTCGTCATGAATCACGATGATGTGATCGAGCGGGGTCTTGTAGAAATCTGCGAGCGCCTTGCCTGGTCCGCCTGACTCATTCATATAACTCTTAGCTTTCGCGAGAATCAATGAAGGTGCATCGATTCCGACACCTAGGCGACCTTCGAGTACATCAGCGCGGGCTTTATGGGAAAGAAAAGAACCCGAGATGCGCTTTCCGATTTCTTCAACGACGAGGTAGCCGATGTTATGTCGCGTGTTGGCGTACTCCGGACCGGGATTACCCAATCCAAGAATCAGCCAGCGTTCGGTCATTCAGCTGCAGGAGCCGCAGGTGCCACGTCAGTTGGAGCTGGGGCAGATGGCTCTTCATGGGTTGGCTTATCTGCCAAGTGCACAATGATCGTGTCAGGAGCCGAAACAAGTTCCACGCCGGCAGGAAGAGAGACGTCAGAGGCGTACTTCGAGTGACCGATCTGCAAACCTTGAATATCAAGGATGAGTTCGCTAGGAATTGCAGTCGCCTCAGCGCGCACCGAGATGGTGTTGTTGACGTGTTCCAAAATGCCATCGCGATCTGCATCGCCCGCAGTGTGCACAGCGATGTCGATGACGACCTTTTCGCCGCGGCGTACTTCGATGAAGTCCACGTGCTCAATGGAGTTTTTGATGGCGTGACGTACTACCGACTTAGGAAGTACTAGTTGCGCACCACCTTCAATCTGAAGATCGAGCAAGACGTTATGCGCCTTGAGCGCCAACATGAGTTGGTGTGCTGGGAGAGTGACGTGGCGTGGGGTGCTGCCGTGGCCGTAGATCACCGCGGGCACGAGACCATCGCGACGGGCACGGCGCGCGGCGCCCTTGCCAAATTCATTACGGACGGTGGCGGCGATGCTGACTTCAGCCATCTGATCTCTCCTTCAATTCGGTGACAATAAGCGCACCAGGAGGGATCTCGTCGATTACGGGGTAAACCCCCTCGCCGGAGCGTTGCAAAACTTACCCCAGGCGGGGGCATGAGAGAAATCTGGGTGTTTCGCCAGGCTTCAGGAGATCAATCGGAGTGGCTAGCAGTGGCTAGGAGTGGCTAGGAGTGGCCATCGAAGAGTGAAGTGACCGAGCCATCCTCGAAGACCTCTTTGATCGCCCGAGCTAAAAGCGGGGCGATGGAGAGAATCGTAAGCTTGTCGAACTTATTGGCATCTGAGGTGGGCAACGTATTGGTGATGACCACTTCTGCCACCTTTGAACTCTTCAGGCGCTCAACGGCTGGTCCGGAGAGCACCGCGTGAGTGGCAGCCACTAAAACTTCAGTCGCGCCAGCATCGATGAGTGCATCTACAGCTTTAGTGATTGTGCCTGCGGTGTCAATCATGTCGTCGATAACAACGCATGTTCGACCAGCCACATCACCGACGACTCGACCTACCACTGCTTCATTAGGAATAAGTGGATCGCGAGTCTTGTGAATGAAGGCGATAGGGCAACCACCGAGCAGATCACTCCAACGCTCGGCAACGCGTACTCGACCCGAGTCGGGCGAAACAATGGTGAGGCGTGAACGATCTACCTTGCTGCCCACGTAATTAGTGAGCAATGGGAGCGCAAAAAGGTGATCTACTGGGCCATCGAAGAAACCTTGAATTTGAGCGGTATGAAGATCGACTGTCATCAAGCGATCAGCACCAGCAGTCTTAAAAAGATCAGCGATCAGGCGAGCTGAGATTGGTTCACGCCCGCGATGCTTTTTATCTTGGCGCGCATATCCATAGAACGGAACTACCACGGTGATGCGCTTTGCAGACGCCCGCTTAAGTGCATCGACCATGATGAGCTGTTCCATGATCTGCTTATTTAACGGCTCAGTGTGGCTCTGAATGACGAAGGCATCGCAACCGCGAACACTCTCTTCGAATCGAACGAAAATCTCTCCATTTGCAAAATCGTATGCAGAGGTGGGGGTGAGCGGAATTCCTAATTGATCAGCGACTTCTTGAGCTAGTTCCGGGTAACCTCGACCAGTGAAGAGTCGGAGACGCTTTTCGGAAGATAACCTGATTTCGCCCATCAATCTCCCTCCACCGGCTTTATCATTCGGATAGTTAGACCGTACCCTCTCCTACGTCCTATTCGCGAGCACGCGACGCGGCGTCCGCGCTCTTACTTCCTGGGCGCTTACGAAGGACCCAATCCAAGACATTTCGCTGCTTTGCCCGACCCACGCCCATAGCTCCAGCGGGCACATCCTCGGTGATGACGGAGCCAGCTGCGGTGTAGGCGCCGTCCCCAATCGTAACGGGGGCCACCAGCATGGTGTCACTTCCGATTCGCACGTAATCGCCGATCTCAGTCCGGTGTTTGGCCACCCCGTCGTAATTGACGAAGACGGTGGCTGCGCCGATATTTGAACCTTCGCCAATTTGGGCATCCCCCACATAAGAGAGGTGCGGCACCTTCGAGTCCGGGCCAACGGTGGAGTTCTTGATCTCGACAAAGGCCCCCGCCTTTGATCGCGGTCCAAGGACCGTACCTGGCCTTAAATATGTGTAGGGACCCACTGTGGCGCCCTCGCCGATGTATGCCTGGTCGCAGGTGGATTCACTCACCTGGGCGCCGGCTTCGACGGTGCAGGAGTGCAAAGTGGCTCGCGGCCCCACCACCGCACCGCTTGAAATCTTGGTCGTGCCTGTCAGCCACGTTCCCGGCAAGAGCGTCACGTCGGCTGCGATCTCCACACCCTCTTCCACCCAGGTGCTGGCCGGATCAACGATGGTGACCCCGGCCTTCATCAATTCGTCATTAATGCGATTTCGCAAGATAGCCCCACATTCGCTTAATTGACCCCGGTCATTGACCCCAAGGATTTCACGGAAATCGTTAATTGAGAAGGCGGCTACTGCCTTGCCTTCACCCTTGAGGATAGAAATAACATCCGTGAGGTACTCCTCCCCCTGTGCGTTATCGCGTGAGAGTTGTGCCAGCGCAGAAATGAGTGCACCTTTTTGAAAAAGATAGATACCAGAATTAATCTCTGAAATCTTTCGCTCTGCTTCGTTTGCATCTTTCTCTTCCACGATCGAAGTAAATTCCTGAGCGCTATCTCGAATAATTCTTCCGTAGCCAAATGGTTCTGGAACATGAGCAGTCATCACCGCTGCAGCCGCCCCCAGTGATTGTGCAATGAAATCGGTAAGGCTTTCACGACGTAACAGTGGCGTATCAGAACCAAGAACGAGAATGACATCATCATCAGCAAGTCCTGCAAATGCTGGCATTGCAAGACGGGTCGCATGCCCAGTCCCACCCCGCTCTGCTTGAAAGACAGTGGAAACATTCGGCGCAATGCGCGCTAGCTCTTTTTCAACGGCTTCGCGGCCCGAGCCGACCACAACCACGGTGGCTTTGGTTGGCGGCAAGGCATCGAGGACGCGTTCCACCATCGATTTCCCAAGGACGCCATGGAGCACTTTGGGAGTGGCAGAGTTCATCCGGGTACCTTCACCGGCTGCCAAGATCAGCGCGCTTGCCTGCATTATGGGCACTACTAAGGTCCCCTCTCTTCGGCGGGTTCCTGCGCTCCGCCACCAGGTATCGATCCTGGACTTACGGCTTCAAAGGCCGTCGTGCTAGCCACTACACAATGGCGGAACCTGAATTCTGCCCTATTTTCGAGAGATTCTGGAAATCTATGGAAGATTCGGCCTACCGCGACAGCGCCTGGGAGTCGCCCCTACCATGGCTACATGTATGGAATTGCCCTCAGTGTTACTTCCTGCCTACGGGCGCAGACCCGAGCAGATGTGGCGTGGGTGATCTCATCTGACGGCCTCCCGCTGGGCGAGCCGAATGAGGCCTTGGCACTCACGCCTGGGGGCGGTCGGATCGGGAATCTGCTCTCTGGGGCAATCGATGGAGATCTCATCGATTTTGCCAGCCGACACCTCATCCAAGGACGAGTATTTTCCATCAATGTAAGTGAAGTGGGTGCGCTCATCGCTGGCCTACCTCTAGGTGGAAGCGCTCGCTGCGTTCTCACGCCCGCTGCCGAATTACCTGCCCAATTATGGCCAGCACTTTTATCAAGAGAACCACTCGCTCTGATCTGCAATTTAGACGGCGATCTCATTCATGACACTGTCTTATTCACCAGAGATAATATTTCTGAATCTGACGATGAAGTTTCTGAACTCTTTCGCAAGGGAAGTTCTCGCACTGTCATTACAGGGGAGAAGATCATCACAATTATGTATCCCGTAACTAAATTAGCCATTGCTGGTGGTGGTCCCATCGCGGAGGCACTAGCCGAAAATGCTCGGTTGCTAGGTTGGCGAGTCGTCATGGCGCAGGCGGTCGACCAAGCAACTGGGTTAATGGCAGATCTTGCAAGCATCGATGCCGCCGTGATTATGGGCCACGACGTCGAATCCTCCAGCATGTCACTGGCCGCCGCACTGGAGAGCGATGCTGGGTACATCGGAGCGCTCGGCTCTCAGAAAATGCAACAGAATAGGGCCGATTGGTTGGCTTACCGAGGGATCACCGAGATCTCCAGAGTCCACGGCCCCGCTGGAGTAAACATCGGAGCTACCTCGCCAGCCGAGATCGCAATATCGATCTTGGCGCAAGCCATTGAAGCCATCAGAGCGCCCTAATCGCCCTTGTTTTCAAGGAGACTCAGCTCCGCAGAGGTGCTAATCTTTGGGAGTCTTAAGGTGCACATATGTGCTTATTTTACTCCTCGAAAGGGTTGTCTATATGGCGCTAGAAGCCGAGAATGCGCGTGCCACACTGCGTTCAATGTGGGAGGCCCAAGGGGATCCAGCAGTGGCCCTTGATGAAGATTGCAACCCAAATAAGGTCTGCAAAAACATGGCTGGTATTACCTTCGATGGTTATGCCGAAGAGGGCGCCGACATTCGAGTGGCCTGGCGCGAGAAGCTTGCCCGCGAAGGAAAATTAAACACCTCTGGTGGCTCAATTCGTGACCTTGTGCTTGGCCCCGTCGAGACTCGTTAACGCACCGGAATTACCGTGACGCTAGATAACCACGCTTCACGTGCCTTGCCTTCTTCTGTTCAAGAACTCACCGATGTCCTGCGTTCCGACGGATATATAGCTGATCGCGGTCTCTCAACCGCCCTCTACATTGCCCTCACGCTCGGACGGCCGCTACTCCTCGAGGGAGAAGTGGGAGTGGGGAAGACTGAATTAGCTAAAACACTTGCCTCACTCTTTGGCCGAAAATTAGTGCGCTTGCAATGCTATGAAGGCATCGACACAAACCAAGCTCTCTACGAATGGGATTACGCGCGCCAAATGCTACAGATTCGCGCACTCTCTGAGAGCGAAATGAAAGAAGATGCCGTCGACAAACTATTTAGTGCAAAATTCTTGTTAGAGCGGCCGTTACTAGAAGCAATCAGAGCCGGAGATCAGTGCGTGCTACTGATTGACGAAGTGGATAGAGCTGACGATGAGTTTGAGGCGTTTCTGCTCGAACTTCTCTCTGATTTTCAGATCACTATTCCAGAAATCGGCACCATTAAAGCGCAGTCGCGCCCCATCGTCATTCTCACGTCTAACCGCACCCGAGAATTACACGATGCATTGAAACGGCGCTGCCTCTATAACTGGATTGGTTTTCCAGACCCGGCCCGCGAAGTTGAAATCATTCAGGCACGTATACCTGATGTTTCAGAGAAGATGGCCAATAGAGTGGTCGCTGCTGTCAACCGCTTGCGGGACATGGAATTGGCCAAGCCTCCTGGCGTCTCCGAAACTCTCGACTGGGTGGCTGCGCTCGACGCGCTGGGTGCCGACGAATTAACTGCTCAGAGCGCAGATGACACTCTGGGCTCGATTGTAAAGGATCGAGATGATCTTGAATTAGTTCGCACCAATATTCAAGAGGTTGTCTCCAGTGTCTGATGACGCTGGCTTCATCACACTTTTTACCGAATTTGGACATGAACTAAGAAACGTTGGATTACCTATTGGTTCTGACGATGTCATGGCTTACTGCAGTGCAATTGCCGAACTCAATCCTTCCGATATTTTAGATGTTTACTGGGCTGGACGAAGCACGCTCGTGAGTAAGCGTGACCATATTCCGCTTTACGACAATGTCTTTCGATCATTTTTTCTCGATGAAAAGGCTGAGTTTAAGAGCGAGAATCGTCTTAAAATCAAGGCCTCCTCGAGCGCGCAAGCTGTCATCGACATCCCTGCACCAGAGAGCGGCTCCCCCGGAACAGCAGAAGAAGAGCTTCGCATGGGGCTGCAAGCTTCAACATCGGAACTATTCCGCAATAAGACATTTGCAAGTTGTACACCTGAAGAGTTGGCAGCATTACGGCGAATCATGTCAAGTATCAAACTCACTCCCCCGCGCAGGAAAACAAGACGAAAGATGGCCTCATCGAAGGGTTCACTCATCAGCATGAGACGAATGGTCCGAGAAACGATGAGGGCCCATGGCGAGCCACGCGACCTCCACTTCACAAAGCGTCGATTACGACTGCGGCCATTAGTTCTGATTCTCGATGTGTCCGGATCCATGGCTGACTATTCACGAAACCTTTTGCAGTTTGCCTATTCTGCGCAGAGAGCAGCCGGCCGAGTCGAGGTCTTCTGTTTCGGTACCCGTCTGACTCGCATTACTCGGGCATTAGATAGAAGGCGCCCCGATGAAGCAATGAACATGGCAGCGGGATTAGTTTTCGACTGGGATGGTGGCACACGCATTGGTGACTCACTTGAAATGTTCACTAGGCAGTGGGGCCGCCGGGGAATGAGCAGAGGATCCATCGTGGTTATTTGTTCAGACGGGCTAGATAGAGGGGAACCCGAGGTGCTGGCTCACGCCATGGAAAAACTTTCCAGGCTCTGCTACCGCATCGTCTGGATGAATCCGCATAAAGGGGATAGCCGCGACTTTGCCCCCACTACCCTAGGCATGATGGTCGCAGAGCCGTATATCGATGAAATTGTTTCTGGACATAATTTGAAAAGCCTTGAAGAATTCAGTACAACTTTAACCGCCCTCAGATGAAAAATTGCGATAGGAAGATGCCATGAAGTTCAGTGTTTCAGTTCTTGCCGAAGGGGATCGCGAAGTCACCATAGAAGAGGTCGTGGCACTCGCCGACGCGGTGGCGATCCACAGCGGGATCGCCAGTGGGGTGGGGGCGATGTCATACGGTGCTCAGATCATTGTTGAGGCAGAGAATTCTGATCTAGCGGTGGATAGAGCTATTGAGCTCTTTACTTCCGCTGCAGCAACCGCCCAACTCCCGTCGTGGCCAGTAACAAAGGCAGAAACAATTAGTGAAAGCGATGATCTTGAGGAAGACGACGAGTGATACGTCTCGGAAGTCTGGCTGGCTACCCTTTTGAGGGACCGCGTATTCTTACCGGCTGGACCGCACCACAACTGCCTGCAGTCTACGCAATCATGTGTCGACCGGATCCTGAAAAGAAACCGCAAGAGTTCGCCGTCATCTATGTCGGTCATGGAGATGATTTATCCAAGGAAGGTTTCCCCCTCAAACACCGGCATGCCCCTTCTTGGGTAAAGAGAGCCGGAAGCAAGTGGAACCTCCATATTTGCATCTACGAAGTGCCTGGTGGCTTGCCATCCCACCGAGAACAGATCGCTCGAGAATTAATGGCCGTCTATCGCCCTACATGTAACGAAGAGAAGTACGACCAGGCGTGGAAAACTGAGTGGATCGGAGAGTATTCGGCTACCACCACCGGGCCACTGACCACTGATAGAGATCCCAACGCCTAATCACGCTAGCGCCAGGTTCAAAGGATCGACCTGCCCATCACACTGGTGAGAGGAGTTGCCTACTTAAATCCGACTCCATCGAGTTGGCGTGAGCGACGAGTTCCCATAGCAGGGCGAGCTGGCGGACGTTCTTCGGTATCTGGCTGGTAAGTAGCCCCCACCACAATGCCCTCAGCCATGCCGTACAAGAGCGGCAAAGCTCCGGCAACCACACCTCCGGTGCGGTTAATGCGCTCTACGCCAGATTCAATAGGTTCGGCGTTCTGCTTTACCTTCCAGACAAGATCTGCCGCCTCTTCTAATTTGCCAGCTACTTTCGTCAATTGTGCGCCAACGATAAAGAGGTAGATAGCAAGTCCCGCGATGAGCAGCACAATGTCGATTACCGTAAGCAGGATCAAGGTATTCATGAGCGCACCTTATCTAGTACACGACCGAGGAAGAGGTGATGTTCAAGACCCTCTGCGAGCACGCCATCTACTCCTTCACCCACTGTTTGGATGAGCGAGGCATCGGAGGTATTTGCTTCGGCTTGCACCAAAGTAGCCTTGATCTGGGTGACGCGTTGATCAATGGTGCGAACCAGGAGCACAAGGATGGTGAGTAGCGCAGCGACCGCTAACACCACGACAAATCCAGCGATGATCGCGCCCCACCAGAGTTGCTCTTGAGTTGAAGTTAAACCATTAGTCATGATCAACCACCTAACTTATTTCGTCCGCGGCGAAGGCCCGCGATGATCACGGTCGCTGCTTCGATAGTTGTATTCAAATCGGCAAGAGATGCGGTGTTATGAACCGCACCCTCGAGACCAGTATTGATGCTCCTTGCTTGTCCGCCAATTTTCTTGGCGAGTAACAAGATAGGAACTACGAGAGCTACGACGACTAATACAACGACAATGCCTATTGCATAACCAATCGTCCAACCAGCGGTGGATTCAGATGCGAGATTCATGATGCCCTCTCCCCTAAATCGCTTCGCAGAAATCGCGGACAGGCTTGAGACTCGCATTGACCGACGGAAGTACCGTTGGAACCGTGCTGGTCTTTGCCACAATGACTTGCACTCCGCCATCAAGTGCATCGAGAGTCTTAGCTACCGCACGCAAGTGGAAGATCACCCGAGTGAGACCTAGGGCTGCTGCTGCAATGATGAGCGTCCCAAGTATGAGAGTTACTACTGCTGCTGTTTGCATCTCTATCTCCTATCCCAACAACTTCGCAACAGAACCGGCGTAGCGCACGGCGCCGTCTGCTACTGCTTTGATGGTGGTATCAGTAACCGCCAGAAGTTCAGGAGTAGTATTGAGTTCACCAATAAGAGCGACTCCACCATTGAGGGCATCATCTGCCGCGCCGCGAATGCGTTCTAGCGCAGCGAGCACACGATTAAGAAGTGCAACAAGTACTGGAACAATCACCACCAAAAGGATGATGTTTCCGATTCCCCAAAGCGTCATAAGAATTCCTCTCTATCGGCTTGGTTGTGGTTGATAAGGAAGGAAGAAGCGGCTAAAGACACGCACGAGCGCCATGCGAAGCGCTCGAAGGCCGATAGCTAACCCGCTGGCAGGCTTTGCGCCAGCAACTGCATTGGGATCTAGGCCTTGAGCGATCGCGGAGAGCCGATTCTGCATACTTTCGGCAAATTGGCTCACTAAAACGGAGGTGACATCTGAGACCAGGCCCCGACCATACTGAGCCGCCGCACCAGAGATCGTGAGATCGAGGGAGATATCTACTCTGGTGCCGCCACCCGAAGGTGTGAGAACGGCGCCAAGCAACATAGAGGCTTCACCGCGCCCCTTCTTGTCCGCACCAGAAGCCGCAACGGTGATTGTTTTGGTGGCATCGTTACGATCCTTAATCTCAGCCAGGCCAGCAAACTCGAGTTTGACTGGACCGGCCTTGATCACCACATCACCCCGGTACTTATTTTCGCCTACCTCCTCATTGAGATTGGCACCCGGCAAACATGCAGCTACTTGAGGGATATCTCCGAAGAACTCCCAGACAGACTCGATTGGTTGAGACACATCAACTGTTTGTTTGATCAGCATGTCGCCTCCCTAGCGAACGTCGTGGGGGAAATGAAGCAATTCATTACTCCTCCGTCTTTATCGGTGGCGCGCCCGAAATATCTTTTCCAGTCTGAATCGCTTCGTAGACACGATCCGCCAGCAGCGGCATATCGATATTGCGCACGCCCGTGCCCCTGAGGGCATCCATCACAGCATTAACAAAGGAGGCGGGGCCACCTACGGTGGCACACTCTCCAATGCCCTTGGCGCCGATTGGATGATGTGGGCATGGGGTAACGACTTCGTGCAATTCAAAGCCTGGCGTTTCCCAAGCGGTAGGCAACAGATAATCCATGTAGTTCGAACCCACACAGTTGCCTTCGACGTCATAAGTAATGAATTGCATGCTGGCCATGGCGTATGCCTCGGTGAGACCACCCATGATTTGACCTTCAACAATCATCGGATTAATACGCACACCGCAATCGTCGACGGCAACGACCTTCAGCACATCCCAGACACCAGTCTCTGGATCTACCTCAACCGTCGAGATGTAGCACGCAAACGGCCACGTCAAGTTTGGTGGATCGTAGTAAGCGTTGTTCTCAAGCCCTGGTTCCATACCATCTGGCATATTGCTATAAGCGGCCATCGCGCAATCTTGGATGGTAACTCCTCGATCAGGTGAACTGCGCACATAGAAGCGGCCTAACTCCCACTCAACATCTTCTTCAGAAACTTCCAAAAGATGAGCAGCAATCTTGCGTGCCTTCGCCCGAATCTTCCTAGAGACCATGGCGACCGCGGCGCCCGCTACTGGGGTGCTACGGGATGCGTACGTTCCCATACCAAACGGAGCAGTGTCGGTATCGCCCTCTTCGACCACGATGTCATCCGCTGGGATACCTAACTCGTGCGCCACGATCTGCGCCCAAGTGGTCTCGTGTCCTTGGCCTTGAGATTTAGCACCCGTCCGAAGAATCGCCTTACCGGACATGTGAACGCGAAGTTCGGCTGAGTCAAACATCTTGATTCCAAGAATGTCGTACTCGCGGCTGTTGCCCGCACCGAGTGGCTCGGTCATTGTTGAAATACCGATACCTAGTAGGCGACCACGTTTCTTGGCTTCTTCTTTTTGCACCAAGAAGTTTTTGTAGTCAATAGCTTCAAGACCCACGTCAAGACACTTTCCGTACTGACCAGAATCGGTAAGGAAACCGTAAGCAGTGCGGTGTGGGAAATCGTCATCCTTGACAAAGTTGATGCGACGGAATTCTGCTTGATCCATTCCTAGATCATCGGCTGCCGCCTGCACCATGCGCTCTTGGAAGAACATGGCTTCGGTGACCCGGAAGGAGCACCGATAGGCAACTCCACCCGGCGCTTTATTTGTATATGTTCCAGTAGCAGTGAGATGCGCTACCGGGATGTCATAACACGCAAAAGCTGAGTGCATCAAGCCAATCTTGAATTTGCTTGGCTGGGCATCCGCAAAGAAAGCACCGTGATCAGAGATTGTGTGCATGCGAACGCCAAGCATCTTCCCGTCCTTGCGGACAGCCAGTTCACCTTGAAGATACACATCTCGGCCAAAGCCAGTGGAAATAAGATTTCCAGTCTTATCTTCGATCCACTTCACTGGGCGCTCAGTCAAGATCGAAGCCAGAATAGAAATGACATACCCTGGGTAAACGGGAACCTTATTACCAAACCCGCCACCAAGATCAGGAGAGACGATGCGGATCATATGCTCTGGAAGTTCGGCCACCATGGCGACTGCCGCCCGAATGATGTGCGGCGCCTGCGTTGTCATATAAACGGTGAGTTTTCCTGTCGCGCGATCAAAGTCAGCGATGGAACCACAGGTCTCGATTGGCGACGGGTGCGAGCGAGGGTAGTGAAGCTCAATCTTAGAAATTAGGTCAGCTTCGGCAAAAGCCTTATCAGTTCCAGCCCTATCTCCCACTTCCCAATCAAATACCTTGTTATCTGTCTGATTCTCTTTGTCGTCTCGAATCAACGCCGCGCCAGGTGCCATGGCTTGCATGGGATTGACAATGACTGGAAGCGCTTCGTACTCCACTCTTATCGCTTCGCAAGCATCTTTGGCGATGTACGGATCGTCTGCAATAACCGCCGCAACCTCTTGGCCTTGGAAACGGACTTTGTCCATCGCCATTACCGCTTGTGTGTCATAAGAGAGCGTCGGCATCCACGCTAAGTTACGGGCGGCAAGCATCTCTCCAGTAAGCACGAGACGCACACCTGGAATCTCCCAAGCCTTGCTGACGTCGATCGACTTAATGCGCGCGTGCGCCATGGGGCTACGCAAGATCTCCATATGAAGCATGGCGGGAAGCACTATGTCATCAACATAGTTGCCCTTGCCACGTATAAAACGGTTATCTTCAACTCGGCGGCGACTTGCGCCCATTCCACCAATTTTGATTTCATCTAATGCCATGTCGTCAGCCTCTCTCAGTTGGAACTTCCGCGCATTTTCTCCGCTGCCCAGAGAATTGCTTTAACGATGTTTTGGTAGCCGGTGCAACGACATAGATTTCCAGAAATTGCCCAACGGATTTCATCTTCGGTTGGGTTGGGGTTCGATTCTAGGAGTGCTTTCGCCGCCATCATCATTCCTGGAGTACAGAAACCACATTGCAGACCATGTTCTTCTTTGAAACCTTCCTGCAAGGGATGGAGGGAACTCTGGGTGGCAAGACCTTCGACGGTTTGCACTTCATGGCCATCAGCTTGGACTGCGAACATCGTGCAGCTCTTGATCGGACGTCCATCAAAAAGGACCGTACAAGCGCCACAATTGCTGGTGTCGCAACCAGTATGCGTACCTGTTAATTTCAACCCCTGCCGAAGCAGATGTGCCAGCAAGAGACGTGGCTCGACATCTACCGTGCGATCCTGACCATTGACATTAAGCGTGACGCGTCGAACAGGAACGCCAGCGGCAGGTGGGGCGGAGATTTCTTCATAGAGACTTGACATATCAGGCTGCCTTTACGGTCGACTCGGAGATGTTGTTGAGAATGCGGGTCAAGAAGGTACTCACGATGTGACGCTTATACGATGCACTTCCTCGGTGATCACTGCGTGGTTCAGCGGCTGCGGCAGCTAATTCACCAGCACGGGCAATGCTTTCTATCGTGAGCGCACTTCCCACCAGGGAATCAGCAGCTACGTTCGCATTAATGGTGCGGCCACCAACCCCCGTGAGAGCAATCCCAGCTCGAATAACTTTTCCTCCTGAGGTTTCTACTGCAACTGCCACTGCAGCAGTAGCAAAGTCACCCACACGTCGTTCGAGCTTGAGATAACCACCATGTACATCACCCTTCGGCGCCGGAATCACCGCTTCAATGGCAATTTCGTCGAAAGCTAACGCGTTTTGGAATGGACCTGTAACGAAATCTCGAGCAGGAATGTTGCGTTTACCATTGGGGCCCTGCGCAACTATGTGGCCGTCAAGGGCAATCATGGTTGCAGACCAATCCCCTTGTGGATCTGCGTGGCAGACAGACCCGACAAAAGTTCCGCGAGTGCGCACAATGGGATCAGCGACCAATGGAGCAGCTGCGGCGATAGTCGGTTGATGCTCAGCAATTACCTCAGACTTCTCTAGATCTTCGTGACGGCAGAGGGCACCAATATGAATAGAGCCATCGGCGTCGCGACGAACGTAATTCAATCCAGGAATGTTATTGATATCAACCAACATCTCGGGAGATGCAAAACGTAGTTTGAGCATGGGCACCAAGCTTTGGCCACCAGCTAGCACCTTGGCTTCGCCACCTCCAGCAGTGAGCAGGCTAATCGCCTCTGCCAGACTCTTCGGAGATTCGTAATTGAACCTTGGTGGGTACATCTCAGTCCTTCCTTCTAACAATATTGAGGGGAAAACTTTCTTCAGCGGCGCAGTAAGCGCCTCCAGGTTCAGCTCTGCGAATTTACTTCTTAGTTAACTTTGAGGATCGCGGATTGCCACCGGGCCCGAATCTGCATCTGGGTCGGGGCGGCGTTCCTGATGGGGGGGCCAAGGCCCTTGCACTGGCTGACCGGCAACTTTGAGATACTCAGTAATTTGAGGCCAAGCCCAGATAGTGGGGCTCTTTCCAGTCTTTGGCGCGTTCTCAATAAGCTCATAAAATCTGGGGTTTCCCGCGCTATGTCCGGACGACTCAACAGCCATTCTGCTCCCATCAAACAGGTATGGCAGCGGAACCTTCCGACGCCTTACGTGCGATAAAAATCTGAGGAAAACCTAACATGGTGTGGCTCGTCTCACAATGGGAAAGCTCTGACCAAAACTTGGGAAAGCCCGCTCATGGAGAGAGGGCAAATTCGCTCGGTAGAGTGACACCATGTTGCCCCCAGGGAGCGAGCCACGAGACCAGGTAGATCAAATCGTGGCCGCATGGAAGCGTGAACGACCCGACCTTGATGTCTCCGCTTTAGAAGTTCTCTCCCGGATCACCCGCATTGCGCGCCACTTAGACATTGCGAGACGGAGCGCATTTGAAAGCCAAGGCTTAGAGACCTGGGCCTTTGACGTGCTTGCTGCCCTTCGTCGGGCAGGCGCTCCATATGAACTTTCGGTCGGCACACTGCTGACCGAAAATTTAGTGACAAGTGGAACGATGACAAATCGCGTCGACAAGCTCACCGAACTGGGCTTAGTGGAACGTCGCCCACACGAAAGCGATAAGCGCGTGGTCTTTGTTCGGCTAACCCCTGCTGGGAAAGAGCACGTCGACTCGGCACTTGAAGTTCTACTTTTGGGAGAGGAACTTCTACTTAGCGCACTCGATCAACGCCAACGTCGTGAAATGACCGTCCTTTTGAGCGCTTTGCTGAGCCCACTAGATGATATTTCTGAAGTCGAGTAGATATTTTTCTAGTCGGAGAGCGTCAGCCACAATTCTTCTAGTTCATTAACCAAATTCTCTTTGACACGAAGTTCTTCGGTAAGCGCGGCGAGCCTTGGGTAATCGGTGCTCGCTGCTGCCATATCGAGATGCACTTGCTTCAGCTCCTTATCTAACTTAGCCAGCTGTCGCTCGACTTTCTCTCGCTCTTTCTTTGCTACTCGTTCCTCAACTGCCGACTTTGGTGCGGCGCCCCCCGAAGATCCCATGGACAAAGTCGAAGTGTTCGGTGACTTGGCTTCAATTTCTTTTCTGATTTCCAGATATTGGTCAATGCCGCGCGGCAAGTCATGGCTTGTGCCATCTCCGAAAATACCAAACATGGTGTCGCAAACCCGCTCTAGAAAATATCGGTCATGTGAAACGACAAGTAGAGTTCCCACAAATCCATCGAGTAGATCTTCAAGTGATGAGAGTGTTTCCACATCGAAATCATTCGTGGGCTCATCAAGGAAGAGTACGTTGGGACCAGCCATCAGAATGCGCGTGAGTTGAAGTCGACGTCGTTCCCCGCCAGAGAGATCGCGTACTGGAGTCCATTGCGCGTCGGAGCCAAAGCCGAGGCGCTCGCAGAGTTGCGAGGCTGAAAGCTCTCGCCCTTTTCCAAGATCTACGTGACGTGCCACATCTTCCACAGCCTCCAACACGCGCCACTCGGGGTTGAGTTCATCGAGTTGCTGCGAGAGATATCCAATCTTTACCGTGGAACCCACTTGTACGTGTCCCGCAGAAACTTTTATGGTCCCGTTCAGCATTTTCAACAAGGTAGTTTTTCCCGCACCATTGGGTCCCATGATTCCCATGCGGTCACCAGGACCAATATTGAGTGTGAGGCGGTCAATCAAGACTCGCTCACCAAATCGCAATTCAATGTCGTGTAATTCAAAAACTCGCTTACCGAGTCGGGCACCTGCGAAGGAGAGCAGCTCATCACTCTTGCGCGGCATAGGTTCGTTTGCAATCAGTTGATTTGCGGCATCAATGCGAAATTTTGGCTTGGTCGTTCGAGCTGGAGCGCCCCGTCGTAGCCACGCTAATTCTTTGCGGATGAGATTCTGCCTGCGCGCCTCTTCAACTGAGGCTTGCCGGTTGCGTTCTGCTTTTGCAAGAACATAAGAGGAATATCCACCGTCGTACACCTCAATATCACCATTGATCACCTCCCATGTTTGATCGCAGACTTCATCCAAGAACCAACGATCATGTGTGACAACTACAAGCGCCATTGATGTGCGTGAGCGAAGGTGATTAGCTAACCATGCGACACCTTCAACGTCGAGATGGTTCGTAGGCTCATCGAGAAAAATGATGTCGTTGTCAGCAACCAATAGTTGCGCTAGCGATACGCGGCGGCGTTCGCCTCCAGAAAGAGCATCGAGCGGGCGATCCATCTCGTTAAGGTCGCCAAAGAGTCCAATTAAAATATCCCGAATACGCCCATCACTCGCCCATTCGTGGTCGCGCATTTCCGGAAAGAGAAATTCACCGAGTGAAAGATGGGCCGGCACGCGATCTATCTGGTGAAGAAATCCGAGGCGTAAGGAATTCTCATGAGTGACTCGACCAGAATCTGGCGGTTCAATTTCTGCCATCACGCGAAGCAGAGTGGATTTTCCACCACCATTGCGCCCCACGACTCCAATACGTTCACCAGCGGAGATCCCTAATTGGATGGCATTGAGTACTGCGCCTTTGCCGTAATCCTTGGAGACTTTTTCGAGATTAAGTAAATTCATTTTGATTCGATTATTCGTGCGCCGGCAACCGGACCGAGAGCGCGAGCGACGTTATTAACGACTCCACTTGCAGTGAGCGCTACTGCAATATCTAGAGAATGTTCTTCATCGCGCGCCAAGATAGCAATCGTCGGCCCTGATCCCGAAACAATGGCACCAAGGGCTGCATACTCTGCAGCAATATCGAGAACTAAACGTAAGCCAGGACGAAGCGAGAGGGCTGCAGGCGCCAAGTCATTGCTGAGATTCTTACCGAGTTCCTCTGGCTCACCTGACAGCAGTGCATGCATCAATTTTTCTGAAATCCGGGGAGAAGAAACGATCATGCCCTCACGAAGTCGATCCGATTCCTTGTAAACAGCGGGAGTAGAGAGTCCTTGATTAGATATTCCAAGAACCCAATGAAATTCCCCGCGTGAGAGCGCAGGAGTGATTTCTTCGCCGCGACCTCTCCCCAACGCTATGTTGCCGATAAGTGCAAAGGGAACATCACTTCCCAGTTCAGCAGCGAGCAAGTGCAATTCATTCTTACCAAGTTGGCCGCCAAGCAGCGTATCCATGGCTAATAAAGCACCGGCCGCATCAGCGCTACCTCCAGCGAGGCCAGCCGCCACCGGAATCGACTTCCGAATCGAGATGGCAAAGGCCGAATCGTCCTCGTACGCTTCCAAGACGCGCATAGCCGCGCGATATGCCAAGTTGCTCTCGTCTAGCGGAACACTGGTGGCGTACTCTCCGGTCACTTCAACAGTGGATCGTTCATCTTTGGGCTTTAAGGTGACCGTGACATCGTCAAAAAGTGCGATCGCTTGATACAGCGTGACAAGTTCATGGAAACCATCAGGCCGAAGCGGTCCCACCGAGAGCGAAAGATTTATCTTGGCCGGCACACGTGCAGTTACCCGAGCAAGAGTCATACTCACACCTTAGAGGATTCCTTAGCATCTCCGGTGCCAGCTTCTGCAATGCGAATAAACGCCTCTAGTTCAAGCTCTTCGCCGCGCGCTTGGGGCGATACGCCGGCACTTCGCAATATTTCTTCGGATCGGATAGCACTCCCTGCCCAACCTGAGAGTGCCGCTCGCAAAGTCTTACGCCTCTGCGCAAATGCTTGATCAATTACCGCAAAAACTTCTTCTCGAGTAACGGTACTTTGCGGCGGCGCAACTCTGATGAATGAAACTAACCCAGAATCGACTCGAGGCGCTGGCCAGAAGACGGATGGCCCTACTGATCCCACCTTTTCAGAGCGCGACCACCACGCTAATTTGAGCGAGGGAATTCCATACTCTTTTCCACCTGGCGAAGCCACGAGCCGGTCTGCCACTTCGGCCTGCACCATCACTACCCCACCACGAATAGTGGGAAATATTTCTAACATGGTGAGAAGAACTGGCACTGAAACGTTGTAGGGCAAATTCGCGACCAACAGAGTTGGCTCGCTGACCTCTGCGTTCGTCACCTTTAATGCGTCCGCCGTGATCACTCGCAGATTCTTGAAAACTGGAGCAGCAAATCTCTCAATTGTCTTGGGCAGTTCACCCGCAAGTACTTGATCGATTTCAACTGCCGTCACGCGAGCACCTTGCGACAGCAGCGCCAACGTGAGCGAGCCGAGCCCAGGGCCTACTTCCAATACATGGTCACTTTCTTGCACTCCAGCAAGGCGAACTATTCGCCGACAGGTGTTTGCATCAATGACAAAGTTCTGTCCCAAAGTCTTCGTCGGGCGAATGTCGAGCATCGCCGCGATAGCGCGCACATCACTGGCGCCTAACCCATATTCGACTCTGGATGTCACAGGAGCAGGTTAGCGATAGAAGAAGCGCCCACAGTACGGCCAGGCGCCCGCTCCACGGATCTTGAAGAGCCGCTTTGCCCTCATGGTCTGTTCAGCCGCTGAGGCGTCCACGGGATTTCCGGTGCCACCTGCGGTCTTCCAAGCAGTCAGACTGAATTGGTACATCCCGTAATACCCATACTTGGAGTCGCTGGAGCGCGGATTTCCGTGAGACTCACATTTAGCCACCGCCCGCCAGTTGAGCTCATCAACTGTGCGTGGACGGGTGCCCACCTCGACCACCTTGGTGATCGGGGCAGTGAGTATGGTGCTCCGTTTGATCTCCACCGCGGAAACTTTCCCATCGGCATACGTAGTCACCGCATCCACCTCTTTAAGGCCCGGTGCACCCTTTGCCTTGACGATGGTTTTACCCACCATCATTTTAGCGTTCTTAATCTTTTCTACCGGAGCCGCAATCTTGACCTTCTTGATCGTATGCGTCACCTTGATGCGAGTGACCTGTACTTGAAGGTTCTGCTTTACTGAAGCTGCTAATGGTGTACTCACACGATCCAATGGACCGAGGGTGACTAGTGCTTCCTTCATCGCTTCTCCAACAGTGCGCGCGTTAGTAGAAAGTTGACGCGTACTTCCATCAACTTTGAAAGTCACTTGATGGGCAGTAATGCGAGTGGAAACAACAGCATCGCGGATCGTTGTTCTACTCGTAGAAGTATTTGACGCGAGAGCACTCTCTACACTCCCCAAGATGAGGCTTATCAGCAGCGGCGCCATGAGCGCTGCGCGCAGATTTCTCTTCGCGAACATGATTCCAACATAGCCAGGTTTTTTACCTCTGCGCGAACCACACCACGCTTATGCTTCCTGTGAATCTTGGTGATTTTCAGGGCTAATCGGTCAGAAAGGGCCAAAAAGGCGCTCGGCAGTGGCACTTGTCACACGAGCAATTTCCTCTTCACTCACACCGCGAATTTCTGCCATAAGCCTCACGGTATGTGGAATGAGGTACGGCGCATTTGGTCTTCCGCGGTATGGAACCGGAGTTAAGAAAGGTGCATCTGTTTCTACTAAGAATTGATCAGCCGGAATAAGTGCAAGTGCTTCACGCAATTGCGGAGCATTCTTAAACGTTAAAGTTCCGGCAAAGGAAAGTACATATCCGCGCGCTGCACACACTTGTGCCATGACAGCATCTCCCGAGAAGCAGTGGAAGACCACGCGCTCCGGCGCACCTTCTGCCTCAAGCACCCGGAGTACATCGTCGTGTGCTTCGCGATCGTGAATCATAAGAGTCTTGCCAAGTTTCTTAGCGAGTGCGATGTGCCGGCGGAAGCTGTACTCCTGGAGATCGCGCTTCTCTGGAGGAGTGCGAAAATGATCTAGGCCGGTCTCTCCGATAGCACGCACCCGCGGATTCTTGGCCATTTCCTCAATCTCTGACAACGCACCCTCGAGATCTGGCAGGCGCGGGGCATCGTTGGGATGGAGGGCAATAGCGGCCACCACTTCGCCGGGGAAGGCGTTGGCGCACTCCACCGAGTATCGCGAAGACTCGACATCGCAACCCACTTGGACAATGCGATCGATGCCGACCGCTTTGGCCCGATCCAGCACAGCGCGAACGCCGGCACCGCCTGGGCCACCCTCGGTAAAAATGTCGAGGTGGCAGTGGGCATCCACGGTGGGAACGGAGAGCGGCAGCGGATCTGGCGGCAACTCTACTTCTGAGTTCTCCAACGAATGGCGATCAGCCACGACCGGCTACTCCTCGGGCAAGCGAGGGAAGAGTACCTCGCCTTTGACGACATGTGTCCCGGCGGGGAGGCCGCCCCACATCCCTGCGGAGGCGATGCGCTGATCTCCCAATGCACCGATCGATTGATGTGCGCCTAATGACTCCCAGAGTTTCTCGGTTGTCTCTGGCATCGTCGCGTGAAGCAAGATTGCCAAGGCACGAAGACTCTCGGCGGTGGCGTAGAGAACTCGATCTAACTCAGCGCGCTTAGTGTCGTCTTTAGCCAACACCCATGGCGCCTGCTCAGTGACATAGCCGTTCACTCGCTTGCAGAAATCCATGATGGCAACTAAGCCACCTTGAAAATCAAGGGCGCACATCTTTTCATCCGCGACCCGTACCGCGTCGGCAAGTGCGTCACTAAGAAGTGGCTCATCCGCTACCGCAGGCACCTTGGCATCACAGTACTTCTCAATCATGGCAATGGTGCGGGAAGCGAGATTACCAAAATCGTTTGCCAACTCACTTGTATAGCGCGCTGAAATATCTTCCCAGGAGAAAGATCCGTCTGAGCCAAAGGAGATCGCCCGCATGAAGTAATAGCGATATGCGTCAACACCAAAGTGTGAAGTGATGTCAGAGGGAGCGATTCCGGTGAGCTTAGATTTGCTCATCTTCTCTCCACCCACCAAGAGCCAGCCATGTGCGAAAACTTTCTCCGGAAGCGGTAACCCGGCAGCCATCAACATCGCTGGCCAAATAACTGCATGGAAACGCAAAATATCTTTACCTACCAGATGAACGCTGGCCGGCCAGGCGTCAGCGAACTTCTTGCCACCTTCACTTGCTGGGTCATCTCCGAGACCCACGGCAGTTGCATAATTCAGTAGTGCATCAAACCAGACGTACACCACTTGCCCAGGATCCCAAGAGACGGGAATCCCCCAGTTAAACGATGAACGGGAAATTGAGAGGTCAACCACATCACCAGAAAGAAATGAAATCACTTCGTTGCGCGCAGATGCGGGCTCACACGTTTCTGGGTGCTGCTGATAACGCTCGAGTAATGGCTTCGCAAAAGCGCTTAGTTTAAAGAACCAATTTGTCTCGGCGACTTCTTCTAAAGCACGCGAGTGGGTAGGGCAGGTCTTCTCGCCATCTTTTTCCAAGATGTCGCCTGGCAATTTGAACTCTTCACAGCCGACGCAATAAAGACCGTCGTATTCGCCTTCGTAGATGTATCCGCTCTCTTTGAGCTTTTCAAGAAAACGTTGAACACGAGACATATGGCGTTCGGATGTCGTTCTAATAAAATCGTCGTTGGCAATATTGAGGTGCTTCCAGAGTGGTTTCCATGCATCTTCCACCAGGCGATCGGTCCACTCTTGTGGCGGCACTCCGTTTGCCTCGGCGGTGCGCATGACTTTCTGACCATGTTCATCCGTACCAGTCAGGTACCAGACCGATTCCCCGCGTTGACGATGCCAGCGGGTGAGCACATCTCCGGCGATCGTCGTATACGCATGCCCTAAGTGAGGTGCATCGTTTACGTAATAGATCGGGGTAGTGAGATAAAAGGTCTTCGACACGGGGTGAAGTCTAGTCTGCCTTGGAAGTGGCAATGAGCAGGTCGTAAATATCGCGCTTGGGTATCCCATACTCCTGGGCCAACTCTGCGGTGGCTTCTCGTTTACCCATCCCTAGTGAAATCAATCGCTGCGCCTGCGCAAGAATATGTTCGTTGGTCGGCCGCAATGCAGTGGGCGCGGGCGCAATTACTATGGTGATCTCACCTAGGACCTCATGAGTACTTGCCCAGTGCGCTAACTCTGCGATGGTTCCGTGAATTGTTTCCTCATATGTCTTAGTCATCTCACGGCAAATAGCACCAAGACGCTCCGCCCCCAGTACTTCCGCTGCGCCCGCCAAGGAAGATGGCAACCGTCTTGGGCTCTCGAAGAGCACCACCGTGCGAGCCTCGTGAGCGATGCCTTTGAAATAATCCCTTCGGGCGCCGTCTGTTCGCGGAATAAAACCGTCAAATATGAACCGCTCCATCGGCAATCCCGATTGCGCAAGAGCGGTGGTCACAGCGCTCGGCCCCGGCAACACGACCGGAGTAATTCCGCGTGCAATTGCTCCGCTTACGAGGGAGTATCCGGGATCGCTCACACCTGGCATACCTGCGTCCGTGATCATCAGGACATTGGATCCATTCAAAACTGCATCTAACATTTCTCGCACGCGAGCTTCCTCATTCGCCGCAAAGAATGAAATGACCTTCGCGTGTGTAGTAATACCGAGCGCCTTCATGAGGAACTTCGCTTTTCGAGTATCTTCTGCTGCGATCAGGTCAGCGTTTTCGAACACCGAAAGTAATCGAAGGGATGCGTCCTGCGCATTTCCGATCGGAGTTGCTGCGACCCAGAGGACACCATTCATACGAGTACTTTCTCACGCCAGATAGGGTTTCCCCATGTTGGCCCAATACGCCCTGCTCGAGCGCCTTCATCGACGCTCGCTTCAATGGGGTCTCCAGGCCGGAATTCTGCTCCTAGGTGCCTACTTGCGCCTCGCTCATCTCGGCCGGCCGACTACCTTCATCTTCGATGAGCTCTACTACGTCAAAGGGGCCCAGCAATTTCTGAAATATGGGATTGAGGCCGATGCGGGTAAAGGCATTTTTGTAGTTCACCCGCCTCTCGGAAAATGGGTCATTGCGCTGGGAATTCAAATCTTTGGCGATACGCCATTTGGTTGGCGCATTGCCGTTGCGTTCTTAGGAATTCTTTCGATATTCCTTGTAGGTCGCATTGCCTACTGGCTCTTTCGGAGCGAGAGCGCGGCCACTATCGCAACATTGCTCTACGCCGTTGACGCCCTAGCATTCGTACACAGTCGCACCTCGTTACTAGATTCGGTTTTAGTCTTCTGGTTCATCCTCGCGTTCTACCTCATGGTTCGACCTACAAAACACGTCGATCTGAATTACGCACTTGTATTCGCGGTACTCGGGCTTGCTACCGCAACAAAGTGGAGCGGTGGCTACTTTGTTGCTGCCTTTGTTGGTTGGATGTTGCTACGTTCTTTCCGCGAAGGAGCCACTCTTAAGTTAATTGCCACCAGAATCACCCTCCCCTTGATTTCGATTGCGGTATACATCCTTTCTTGGTGGGGATGGTTTACTTCCAAGATTGGTTATGATCGATATTGGAGTAACTCAACATCACTCACAGGCACATTGAGAAGCTTTATTCACTATCACGTCGAAATAATTCACTTTCATGTGGGTCTCCACTCTCCGCATCCGTACATGGCAGAAGCCTGGACGTGGTTGTTTCTTAGACGACCTACGGCCTTCTACTACTCTTCGCCGAAATCACCAGTGGGCACGTGTCAAACGGGCACATGTTCCGAAGCAATCTTGGCCATTGGCACACCCGTTCTCTGGTGGGGTGCAATCGCTGCACTTGTTTATGCGCTCTATAGACTTCTCATTAGGCAAGATGTGCGAGTAGCACCTCTACTACTAGCACTTGCAGCAGGAATGATTCCTTGGTTATTCGTAGGCCAGCGGACTATCTTCTTCTTCTATGCGATCGCACTCTCACCTTGGTTAGTTTTGCTGGTGGTCTATGCCATCATGCGAAGCCAGCGATCTACGCTTGGACAAATTCTTTCTGCGCTTTTCGTCATTGCAGTCGTGGTGAATTTCATCTACTTCTTGCCCATTTTGGATGCGCAACCACTTCCATACGACGAGTGGCGCGCTCGTATGTGGTTCAGTCGTTGGATTTAGTGCAGTAGTTGGATTCAAGAGTGGAGCTGAGGGGATTCGAACCCCTGACCCCCTCATTGCGAACGAGGTGCGCTACCAACTGCGCTACAGCCCCTTGGTGGGACCTAGGTTAGCAGGGGCCAAGGAGAGCGGGAATTACTCTCCTACAACGCGCGCTTCGCGCAGAGTTTCAGTTGCCTCTTCGGCTGCTACCTGATCAAAGACTTGATCACGACCAGGAGAAATAGCAGCTAATAGGGCCTCTTCGTTCGCTTTCTGTGCAGCAGACCAGGCGCCTGGTTTTGTGAGATCAATAGTTCGTATGGGCCGCACTGCTTTAGGTGCGTTGACATACATGGGAACTGGTACTGCTACTGGATTCCAAGAATCATTAGCGGGTGAATCCACCCGAATCGCGGGCCGGGATACAACATGCACGGTGGTTGATTCGGCAGCCGATGTCACTTGCGCTGTTTGGAATGAACGTTGGAAGGCTACTTGTGCAGGTTCGATCTTTACCTTTTCCCGCCGACTTTCCGCACGACGCACTTGAAGATGAACAACTTCAGCACGTCGAACCGTCACGAAGAAATATCCCGCTCCGAGAAGTGGAAAGAGTGGAAGGACGAGAGAGGTTGCACCTGTAATCCCAGAAATGAGGGTTGCAAGGAATGAACCCAGCAAGATCGCGTATGTACTCTTTCGCCGGCGAATCATCATCGCGCGCGTCTCCGCTCTCTCAACGTCAGTCAGGGGAATTTCCGCGATGGTGCCACGCGAAACTACCCGCATCGCACTGCGATATCTCTCTACAGAACGGGATTCGCTCGCCTGATCGTGTCGACGTAGCCAGGCAGGAACGAAATAGGCGATCCACAGCACGACGACGATTGCGTAGATCAGACCGGAACCCATGATCATTCAAGGTAAACCTTAGGGTGTGGAAAAGCGTGGATTGCGCCCGGTGTGTCGGATTTGTGCCTTATCTTTCATCCGCTGGATTGAATCTCACAAAAGTGAGATGGTCTCGCCATCCGCCATCGATATGGATATAGGAATTTCGACTTCCCTCGAAATGAAAGCCCGCTTTTGTCGCCACTCTTTGTGACGCCAAGTTCTCTGGTCGCATACTGATCTCGATGCGGTGCAGTTGGAGTACCGAAAAACAATGGTCGGTCAAAATTTGCACAGCCCTGGTCGCTAACCCTTGCCCAGCGAATGATTCATCGACCCAATAGCCGATGTGTGCACTGCGCATTGCGCCAAATGTGATCCCACCAAGAGTCACTTGACCCATTAATTCACCTTGAAACTCTATGGCAAAGGGCAACATGGCTGTACTTCGTGCCCGCCCGTTGAGATGTCGCAAAAGGGCAGCGTATGAATTAATTTGGGGTTCTTTCGCGTTCTGCGGCAGGGTCGCCTCCCATGGCGCTAACCACGAATCATTAGTCTCGCGTAGTGCAATCCATTTCTTCTTATCTCTACGCGTGAGGGGACGAAGTGTTAAATCGCCATCATTGAGGCGATAGGGCCACTTCAGTGGTCTCCACCCTTCATCTGATCGATGGCGTGGCGCACAATGGGTGAAAGCACCCTAATGGCATCCCTGGCCGCTCCCTGAGAACCAGCAACATTAATGACGAGCGTATTCTTCGCGATCCCTGCGATTGCTCTTGATAGTGCAGCCGTGGGAATCCCTTGATTAAAGCCGTCGATTCTGAGTGCTTCGGCAATTCCTGGAAGCGCTCGCTCGATGAAGCGCTCAGTAATTTCTGGCGTGAGATCTCTTGGCGTCAGTCCGGTGCCACCGCTGGTAATAATCAGCTCCACACCCAGATCTATCGCATACGAGAGCGCCTTGGCAACCGGTTCACCATCGTCAACAACTTTAAGTTCCACAGTAAAACCCAAATCACGTAATCCCTGAGCGAGAATTGGACCGCTGGTATCTTCGTAAATGCCCTGTGAAGCGCGGCGCGATGCCACGAGCACAAGTGCGCTACTCACGATTCCACTCTCCGCTTTTGCCACCACTCTTATGAGTAACGCGCACATCGGTGATGTGTGCTCCGCGGTCTTTTCCCTTGATCATGTCAATCAAGGCAAGACCGGCAACGGCCACAGATGTAAGCGCCTCCATCTCAACGCCAGTTCGATCCGCCGTTCGCACTTCAGCCTTAATCGAAACTCCTTTTTCCATAATTTCTAACTCGATATCTACGGCATGAATGGCAATGGGATGGCAGAGCGGAATGAGATCCGGCGTGCGCTTGGCCGCTTGAATTCCGGCGAGCCTAGCGACTGCAAGTGCATCGCCTTTGGGAAGATCACCGCGACGTAACAGAGCGATGACGTCAGCAGAAATTGCCACAAAACCTTCAGCTCTCGCTACACGCACCGTTACCGCTTTGGCGGAGACATCCACCATGCGCGCTTCGCCTTTGTCATTGAGGTGCGAACTGATTTCAGACATTTAACTCCTTCCCAGCAACATCACTTGTACTTGCGAACCAGCCGCGATGTTTTCAATATCCTCATTCACAATGATGAGTGCATTTGCTTGAGAAAGTCCGCCAAGCATGTGCGAGCCTTGACCAGATACCGGGGAAACAAAGTAACTTCCCTTATCAAAAGAGGCCTTACCTCGCAGAAAAGAGCGCTTCCCAAGTGGCGACTTCACAGGCTCAACCACGGTGGCTTCTACAATGGGACGGTCAAGATCTTGGACCCCAAGTAGCGCCTTAATCATTGGTCGCACGAATAGTTCAAATGAGACGTAAGCACTCACCGGATTACCCGGCAACGTAATGATGGGAGTGGAGTCCGGTCCCACAAGTCCATATCCTTGTGGCATACCTGGCTGCATCGCGACTGACTCGAAAGTTACCGAACCTAGCTTTGCTAATACATTCTTCACGGTGTCATATACGCCTTGGCTCACTCCGCCGCTGGTGACGATGAGATCAGCGCGCACAAGTTGGTCTTCAAGTACTTGCATAAACTTCTCTTCATCATCGGGCACTGCGCCTACTCGATAGGCAATTGCCCCTGCTTCACGCGCGGCGGTTGTGAGCAACCACGAGTTCGCATCATAAATCTGTCCATGCCCAAGTGCGAGCCCTGGTTCGACTAATTCATCCCCAGTAGAAATGAGTACTACGCGCGGATGTGGTCGAGTGATGAGTGAGTCAATTCCAATAGCTGCAGCGGCACCAATATGTGTGGCATTTAGTTGAGTACCGGCCGTGAGAATGAGATCGCCCACGTTAATATCGCTACCCATCTTGCGAATATGTGCGCCATACGCTGGCGACTTATCGAAGAGAATTGCACCGGCTTCTTCGCGCGACCACTCGACCGGAATAACTGCGTCGCATCCTTCCGGTATCGGCGCACCGGTCATTATTCGCAACACCTTACCGAGAGGTAATACCGCCGTTTCACTGTTGCCAGCCGCCACCTCACCGGCCAACTCCATCGGGCGATCAGGAAATATTTCGGCAGCCCGTACCGCAAAACCATCCATTGCCGAGTTGTCCCAAGGGGGCAGAGCAACTGATGAGCGGATATCGACCGCCAGGGTAGTGCCATGAGATTCCAAAAGTGGCATGGCAAATGGTTCAAGCGGCTTCGCAAGCGCCAAAATATCTTGAAGGTGTTGGTCCACACTCTTTAATGGTTGCGACATTTACTTGCTGACCGCGTTCCCGGAGATGTATTTCTTTAGCCATTCAGTAAATTCGGGCCCTAAGTCGCTCTGTTCACACGCCATCCGAACAACAGATTGTAAATAGCTCAGCTTTTCGCCCGTGTCATAGCGACGTCCGCGGAAAATTACTCCGTGAACTGGACCACCATTATCTGCACGCTTCGCCAAGACTTGAATCGCATCGGTGAGTTGAACTTCGCCACCACGACCTGGTTTTGTATTTCGCAAAGCCTCAAATATTTCTGGGGCAAGAAGGTAGCGACCAAGAACTGCAAAATTACTGGGAGCCTCTTGGGCGCTGGGCTTCTCTACCAAATCAATGACACGCACTACATCGGCGTCATCGGTGTGCGAAATAGCGGCCGCACCGTAACGCGAAATTTCTGAATTGGGCACTTCCATGAGGGCTATCACAGAACCGCCAAAACGTTCATGCACTTCAATCATCCGCGGAAGTATTGGGTCACGGCTATCAATCAAGTCATCTCCAAGGAGCACTGCAAAAGCTTCGTTCCCTACGTGGTCAGCAGCAGTCAGCACCGCATCACCCAAACCGCGTGGATCGCCTTGGCGGACATAATGCATATTTGCAAGTTCGCTCGAGTGGCGAATTGCCGCCAACAAATCTTGGCGACCGCTCTTCTCTAGGAGATCTTCAAGTTCAGCATTCTTATCGAAGTGATCCTCGAGAGCACGCTTATTCCGCCCCGTGACCATGAGAACGTCCCGCAAGCCCGCAGCAACTGCCTCTTCGACGACGTATTGAATGGCTGGCTTATCCACCACTGGCAACATCTCTTTAGGGGTGGCTTTGGTCGCCGGGAGGAAGCGCGTGCCCAGGCCCGCGGCCGGAATTACCGCCTTAGAAATCATGTGATTACTCTAGTACCTCACCGACGAAGGGGACCGAGTGGCAACTCATTTCAGCCCGCGAAAGACGAGCAAGCAAGAAGCTCGCACGCGCGCTCGCGAAGTGCGCGCCGGTTTGCCCATATTGGAATCCCGCCCGGCTGCGCTATTGCTCTCCGCCCCCGAGGTCAAGAGTGCAATAACAATCGCTGCCTACTGGTCACTCCCACACGAACCAGATACGCATGAGCTCTTGAATTTTCTCCGCGGTGAGGTGCGCATTCTCTTACCCATTGTTCTTGCCGATTGGAATCTTGATTGGGCAGAGTGGAATGGCGAAGAACTCGTTTCGAAGAAGGGCCTCTGGGAACCCAGCGGACCTCGCCTTGGCATTGCAGCGATAAGCGAGGCAAACGTGATCATCACTCCAGGACTCGGTGGAGATGCACGCGGCGCCCGACTAGGTCAGGGTGGTGGATGTTATGACCGTGCCTTCAAACTTGCGGGTATCACGCCTTGGCGCGTGATGCTGCTTCATGATGAAGAATTCTCAACAACAAATCTCTTCGAAGATGAGCATGACGAGCGCGTCAATGCCATCGCGACACCCACTCGACTTATTCGTATTCCTTAAGCTGCGCATCCCGCTTAGCTAGCTTTGCAAGATATGCGTTATAGCGCGTGTGCTCATCTTCACTTCCTGATACTTCGGCGCGATCAGCCGCACGATCAATTCGTTTTGATTCGCGAGAATCGTCTTTCACCCACTGGATAAATGTTGCGATCAGAGCGACGATAATGGGAATCTCTCCCATCGCCCAACCAATTGATCCACCTAAGTGTTGATCAGCAAGTAAATCGAGCGCCCATGGCCTTTCCAAACTTCCAAAGTATCCGCTATCGAGTAATGAATTCGTTGACATGAGAGCTACTGAGAAGAAAGCATGGAGGCTCATGGCTATCAGGATTAGTGTTACGCGGACAATATGAGGAACTTTACGTGGCGCCGGATCTACACCCACCACTATGTAGAAAAAGAGAATACCGACTGCTAAAAAGTGAAACTCCATGATCCAATGGCCAATATGGGAGGTCATGAGATCACCAAAGATTCTGGTGAAGTAGAGCACAAAGAGTGATCCATCAAAGAGTATGAGAGCCACCACAGGATTGGTATAGAACGCCGTTACTCGTGAATGCAGTACCGCCATGACGATCCCGCGAACTCCTCGCTCATGCTGATGAGAGGGCAATGCACGTAAAGCCAAAGTCATGGGGGCACTTAAGACAATTCCAATCGGCACCAACGTCGCTAGTACCATGTGCGAGATCATGTGATACGCGAAAGAAAACCTGCCGTAGAGACCGAGACCGCCACTAGTAGCAAAGTCCAACAAAGCTATAGATACTGCAAAAGAGATCGTGCGCCCTACCGGCCACTTATCTCCTCGCTTGACGAGCGTGCGCACACCTATGACGTAAAGAGCAACCGCCACAACAAGGAAGGCAAGCACGAGTGCATCGGGCTGATAACTCAGCAGCACTCGCGAGAGGGTCGGAGCTGCGGGTAAGGGAACACCTGTAACGGCTTCTGCCTGCGAAATGGATCCAGAGTTTGTTCTGGTGGGTGTGGGCGTATGCGCCAGCGCGACTGCGATGCCTACGGTCGCACTCATTACAAGAAATTCGACGAGGGAGAGCCGCAAGAACATTTTTTTCGGTGACTCATTCCACTTCTTTACAACTCTTTCGCGTTGTAAATAGCCAATTCGAATCAACACGAAGAAAGCTAGCGCTTTTGCGATGAGTAGCCCACCGTACCCAGTTAACAGACCAGAGAAATTACCTACTCGGATCCAGCCATTGAGTACGCCACTGACTCCCACTCCTATGGCGCACCAGAGAGCTAGCCCGCTGAAGCGATGGATCGCATCGTTGCTGATCTCCGAAGTGCGCGCCACTAACCAAAGAGCCAGTAACCCAGCAATCCAGATGACTAGCGAAACCACATGGATGAGGATCGTTCCTATTGCCAACATATGGTTCCCGGCGCCGGCAGCGTGGGCGTTGAGCAGTGGTGGCACAAAGAGCAGTAGTGAAAGTAGGAGTAATCCAAACGCTCCTCGTTGCCTCCGAGTGACGAGCGAAAAGACCAAGAGGGCGGAAGCAATTCCCAATTGCCATCTAATACCGGTGCCTTGGGAAGTTTGGGTGAGGTAGGACTGTAGTGAATACCAATCGAGCGCGGAAGAAAGTGGAATTCCAACTTCGTATGAAAAGCGCACAACTATTGAAAAAATTGTGAACGCAAACCAAGTAATAAAGAGGGCGGGGAGTAATCGAAAAACATTGAGAGCTTTTTGCGACAACGCACCTTTCTCATCTTGAAAGTAGAGTGCTCCAGATAGTGAAATTGCAACTAAGAGAATTTGAATAACCAGTAACACAAAACTGAGCATTGGTACGAGCCAACCAACGACTGCTCCTGCATCTGGTAATCCTGGTGTGCTCGCGGCTGGCGCACCGCCACCCAACACGAGTGCAAATGCGAGCGCCACAAAACCCAAGGCGCCGACAGGAAGTAATTTGTTAAGAGCAAACATTTTACCGACGCTTGCGTCGCGCGAGGCGCGAGAGCAGAACAGTCAGCAAGAGAACTCCGAGAAGAATTCCACTGCCACCGCTCTTCAAGTTACTCCAAAAGGAATTAGTTGCGGTGCTTGTTTCCAAGGGCGGCAAAGTATCAACTGGCGTAGGGGTGGCACTCGCGGTTGCAGAAGGTGTGGCGAGCGCAGATTCTGCAACCTTAAAGTTGCTGCTCCCTTCCAATGAGACCCCGTCCACTCCGACAACTTGAAAGTCGACAGTCATCACGCCCGTGCTCGTGAGAGTCGTGATTCCTACCAAAGCTTTTGCTCCACTTATTTCAAGTGACCCATCATCAATGCGCTTACCGCTTGCATCAGTAACGGTGATGGAGTTTCCTTGCTCACCCAACGCGCCATCAAATGTGAGCACCACTTGAGTAGGCGAGTGGGTAACGACCGCACCTGACGAGGGGGCGATAGCCACTAGCGCTAGCGCACTGGCGCTACCCGCTCCCAGCATAAGGAGGAGCACGCTCACGCTCGTAATGACTCCGGCTCGCCTCAACATGTACTCATCTTCTCACCACCGTAAGATTATTCCCATGCCAACCTACCCATATGCCTGCACAAGTTGCGAGCACTCCTTCGAGATTGTGCAATCCTTCTCGGAGGATGCCCTCACCGAGTGCCCCGAATGCGGCGGCGGGCTTCGTAAGCTCTATTCATCTGTAGGAATAGTTTTCAAAGGTAGTGGCTTCTATCGGACCGATTCCCGGACTGATGGGAAGAGTTCCACGTCCGCTGCTGCATCTACTCCAAGTACGACTTCGGCAACTACTTCTAAGTCGGAAGGTTCTCCTTCCTCACCTGCGACGACTTCGAGTTCCACGCCAAGTACTTCAACTACCGCGCCCTCTGCAAGTTAACCGAGCGCATTTTAATAGAACAATTTAACCGAACTTAGCCGCCGTGATGCGGAGGGACATCTCTTCGTAATTCTTCATCACGATCATCATCTTTTTCATTCCATCCAAGATCTTCGTCATCTTTGGATTTCTCTGGAATATTTTCACTCATGATCTAATCCCAACATATGCGCTAAGGAGTCAAATAAGTCATCCGCTGCTTCTGGAGGCAATTTACCCTCAAGAATAAGGGTGGCTACACCGTGAACTGCAGACCACACGAGTATTTCGCTCTTCTGACGAAACTCAAATTTAAGTAATCCTTCATTTACTAATTCATCGAGCGCTGCCGTTAAAATGGTCCAAGCCCGTGTCGGTGCTTCACTATCGATGGCATCTGGAATCACGCAATGTTCACCAAAAGCCAGACGAAAAAGGTGCGGTTCGTTTAACGCAAAATCAACATATGATCGTCCCAATGCTCGAAAGCGCGCCAACGCACCATGTACACCGATCACAGAAATCATGGAGAGCGCCAACTCTTGTTGATCTGCCAACTTGTCTATCGCCGCAAAGCCGGCTGCAGTGAGGAGCGCATCCTTATCGGGGAAGTGGTGATAGGCCGCACTCGGGCTCACGCCGAGGTCTCCAGCAATTGCGCGCAATGAGACCTTCTCTGCTCCCACCAGCCGCACACGATTTACGGCTCCTTGGAGCAGAGCGCTCTCCAGGTCGCCATGGTGATAGCCGGGTTTGCTCATATCTCCAGTATCCAGCAAAACTTGACACTGTTCAATTCACCCGGCAAAATATCTATACAGTGTAAAGATACCGACTACCCGGACTCCCAGGAGCACCATGTTTGAGCGTTTAGCCCACTTCCTCATCCGCCGGCGTAAGGCCGCCCTCGCCCTTTCGCTCATCGCGCTTGTGGTGCTTGGAAGTATCGGCACTCTCCTCTTTAGCCGTATGCAATCCGGTGGCTACTCAGACCCTGGAAGTGAATCTGCTCGCGTCTGGACAATTTTGCAAGAGGATTTCAAGATCGAAGCAGCCTCTGTCGTGCTGATCGTTGATTCCAAGAAGGGCGACGCCGCGTCAAATAGCTCGGAGGCACTTGCTTTGGAGAAGAAGGTTGCCGCACAACCTGGCGTTGATCGCACCGTCTCGTACTGGTCTGCAGGAAATCGTAAAGAGTTTCTTAGCAAAGATGGGAAAGCTGGATACATATTTGTCTTCCTCAGTAACTCTGATGAAGCCTCGATAGGGGCGACATCGCGGGTGCTACAAAACGAGTTCGACGGTGATGAAGGCAACCTGCGCGTATACGCAACGGGGTTTGGGGTTTTCTCTAGTTCAGTAAATGATTTGATTAAGAGCGACCTTGCCAAATCTGAATCCATCGCGATACCAATTACTTTTATTTTACTAATCTTGGTATTTGGATCACTTGTTGCTTCGGGAATGCCCTTACTCGTGGGGCTCTTCGCGATCATAGGTGCATTCTTTGGCGTGTGGCTTATCAGCCTCTTCGCGGATGTAAGTATTTTTGCACTAAATCTGATTACCGGATTGGGGCTGGGTCTTGGAATCGATTACGCACTCCTCATGGTTAATCGTTTCCGCGAAGAATTGCATGCCGGAAAGAATGTCGAAGAGGCAGTAGTCCGAACCGTCACCACCGCGGGGCGCACAATCTTTTTCTCTGGTCTTACGGTCGCAGTTACTCTGGGGTCTCTCGTTCTCTTCCCACAATACTTTCTCAAATCTTTTGCTTACGCCTCTCTCGCCGTTGTTTTCATGGCCATTGCCGCTGCCCTCGTACCGCTTCCCGCCATGTTGGCAATACTCGGCCACAAAGTGGACAAAGGAGTTGTGCGAAGGAGCTCTATCACACCAAAAGAAGATGGCGGCTGGTCTCGCATCGCACGCGTAGTCATGCACCGTCCGGTACGAGTGGCATTCGTTGCGCTGCTTTTCCTTGGAGTTCTCATCCTTCCGCTCAAAGGTGTGCTCTTTTCGCAGGCCGACGAGCGAGTGCTGCCCGCTTCAAATAAAGCCGCAATAGCAGCTCAGGTCCAGCAAGATCGTTTCGCTGGAGCGATTGCAAACCCCATCCAATTCCTCATTCCAGTGAGTGCGAGTGGCTCCTATGAAATTGAGACGTATAAGTCTGAAATTGCACAGCAAGAGCACATCGTTGCCTTGATCCCCGGAGCAGAGACTAAGGATTACATCCAAGTACAAGCTGTGAGCGATATAGCACCCCGAACTCCAGCGGGTGAGAACCAAATTCTGAAACTACGAGAAATTCCGGCACCAAATGGAACTCTTATTGGTGGCGTCGCTGCCGACTATGCAGATTCACAAGGGGGCATCAAGAGCAAGTTGCCGATCGTAGTGACGTGGATCGTGATCGCAGTCCTACTTCTGCTCTTTATGTTTACGGGCTCGATCATCCTCCCCTTCAAGGCCATCGTACTTAACTTCATTTCACTAGGCGCCACGATTGGCGTGATGAAGTGGATTTTCGTAGATGGCCACCTAAATTGGCTTGTTGGTTCCTTCACCAATACGGGAACTCTCGATACATCGATGTTGGTTCTCGTTGCAGTAACAACATTTGGACTCTCTATGGATTATGAGCTTTTCCTACTTTCACGTATCAAGGAAGAACACGACGCTGGGAAAGGCACCGTTGACTCCGTCGCAATCGGACTTCAACGTTCAGCACGCATCATTACTGCGGCAGCTGCTCTACTAGCCATCATCTTCGCCTCATTTATATTAAGCGGAGTGACATCAATCAAAATACTTGGATTCGGGGTGGCCTTTGCGATTCTTCTCGACGCCACCATCATTCGGGCACTACTCGTACCTGCATTGATGCGTCTTTTTGGTGAGCAAAATTGGTGGGCACCTAAAGCGTTAAAGCGCTTCACCGTAAATCACTAAAGGCTTTGTATTTTTTTCACCACATTATGAAGTGAAGATGCCAGTGCGCTCACTTCCTTGGGTGAGAGAGCTTCAAGCATTAACGTCTCTTCTGCATTGAACTTGGGAAAGATCTTTTTCATCATGCGCTTCCCCGCTGGCGAAAGGGAGACGACTACCTTGCGCTTATCTTCACTTCTCGAACTTCGAACGATCAGACCTCGAGCATCCAGCGTGTTGAGCACTCCACTGAGTGTGCCTTTGGAGATACGCACCTCGGCAGCGAGCGCGGTGGCTTCCATCTCTTCCCAAATCCAGGTCACCCAGAGCACCACGAAGGCAGTCCAGGTGAGATCCACGTCTTTCAAGATTGCTGACTCCACCCGGTTGCGCACGGCATTTGCTGCCAAGTAAATATTGCTCACCGCGCGCATCGCTTCAAAATCCAGACCCAAGCCACCCAAGGTTGCGTTGAGAGCACGTTCGGACTCGTCGATCGTTCGCTTAGTCACGTGTACAGAATAGAGGTCTGCTTCGATGGCTCTAGACTTTTACCAGGTCCCCGTAGCTCAGTCGGATAGAGCGACCGCCTCCTAAGCGGTAGGCCACGCGTTCAATTCGCGTCGGGGACACTTTCACAGAGATTTAGCACTCTTCTCCGGCAAGCCAGCCCGCACTCTCAGCGGCTCGCCGATTAGGCTCCTGCCATATTCAAATATTCGGAAGGGTTCTGATGCGTACAGGTATCACGAAAGTCTTGGCCTCTGGCCTTCTCGTCCTGATTGCCTCCGCTAGCCTGCCGAGCATCGCCCAAGCAGCAATCGCGCTCCCTGGCGGCACCTGCGCGAAAGTAAATACCAAGACCAAGATCGCCACCATTGCTTACACCTGCACGAAGAATGCGAAGACTAAGAAACTCACCTGGACTCGATCCAGCCCACTCCTTGCGGCCGCTCGCTGTGCCAGCATTAAATCTTCCTATAACGAGTCACTCGCTGGCTACGACCTTGCCGTCAAACAACTCAACGATCTCGAAGCCAAACTCAATGAGCCTTCACTTAACGAAAGCCCCTCACCACAATTAGATAATCTTCGAGCAGCGGTTAAGGGGATGAAGGCAGTAACTCTTCCGCTACTCAAGAGCTTGGTAGATGATGCCGGCGCCGAATACAAAGCAGGATGCGTTAAGTAAGCCTTAATTAGGTGGGTACATCGCTTCTACCGTTAGATTTTCCCACCCACGCATCAACGTCATATCCGCGGACTTCCCAATAACCGGGCTCTACTTCCTTTGTTACTTCGATTGCAGATAACCATTTAAGAGATTTATAACCATACATAGGGCCTACAAAGAGTCGAACGGGTCCACCATGCTTTGAAGTAATTGCCTTATCGAAGAGAGCATCTGCGACCAGCACATCCTTGCGCATTCCTTGTTCTAGGGTGAGAGATTCGGTGTATGCACCATCACTAGATAAAAACTTGAGTGCGGTAGCTGATCCCTGCACACCAGCAGCGCCCAATATATCTCTGAGCAAGACACCTTCCCAAGGAACATTCTTCACGCGCCATCCCGTGACACATTGGAAATCTCGAACAAGTCTTGTCCGCGGCAATTTTTGCAAGTCGGCCAACGTTAGGGTGATTTCTTGATTTACTAATCCCTCTATGCGTAACGAAAAATCTGCGGGCAAGATGTCTGGATCCTTATCCACTACCGTGAAGTATTGAAATCCATCGCTTTCAAATAACGAGGGCTTCTCGCTTAATGATTCTGTGAGTGGGGCGATGCGATCCTTCACTTTTACGCCAGCAAAGGCAGTCAGACCCACCAAACCCAGTGCAACTGCAGCTCGGCGCGTTATTTCTCGCATTCAGACATGGTGGCATCAGCCGTAATGGGACGCCACTTGAGTTGCTACCCGAAATCTTTCCGGGGAAAACCAAAGGCCCCGGAGGGTGATTCCGGGGCCCGTGATCTCTTACAGGAGAGAGTCTAGCTATGCGCTCTTCAAACTCGAACTTCCCGCTGGTGTCGTCGGAGCAACTGTGGGGGTAACAGGAGTTGCCGCCGCCTTAGCTGCTGCCATTTCTGCGATGTAGGTCTTCTCGGCCGCATCTAGAGCAACAGAGAGTTGCGCCTGTGCAGGTGCAATCGCCGCGTTATAAGTGGCTCGGGCTGGTGCAGTCGATGCGGTGTAGGCCTCAAGAGCTGCCTTCAGCGCCGCTTGATAAGCGGTGCGAGCTGCCTGGCGGCCACCAATATCAACAGCGCCGATACGAGCGGTGTCGTACACGCTATTGGCTGCCTTTTTGGCGCTCTTCATTGCTGTCTCAGCTGGCACGAGTGCTGCCTTGAAAGCGGTGACAGCACCACTGGTTTGTGTCGAGTACGCAGCAATGGCAGCTGCGCGAGCAGCCGCAAACTTGGTCTCAGCAGCAATGACAGCAGGGCTCTTCGCCTTAAAGCCACGGCCCTTACCGTTCTGCTGTGGGCCACCCTGTTGGCCACCCATTTGTGGGCCACCCTTTTGTGGGCCACCCATTTGTGGGCCACCCTTTTGTGGGCCACCCTGTTGTCCACCCATTTGTGGGCCACCCATTTGTGGGCCACCCTGTTGTCCACCCATTTGTGGGGTGGGGGTAGGAAGAGCATTCTCCGCAGAAGCTGGGAGCGCCCCAAACGCCAAAGTAGAGAGGACGATTCCGGTAACAACGAGAGCGGATTTCTTATTCATGGTGACTCCTTTGTTGGGCCTGCTTTTATTTGGCATGCCTTCAAGATAGTCGGGGCGCCACCCGGGCAGCGCCAATCTTTGGATCCTCACAGAGAACTCCACGAGAACCAGAGGTTCACACGCTCACCAGGGATGCCGAGACACGTCTGAGACACTCCTGAGACCAATATGAGACCAGCCCTACTTAACAGAGCGGAACGGCATCCTCAACCCGGCGACCGCTCTCACCAAAGGCTTTTTTGATCAAAGTAACAAGCAGCGGCGGTCGCTCGCTATCGCCTTCGCCCAAGCGACACACACTGCGCTGCACAATCGAGGTATTTGGTAGCCGGACCACGATACGAGGCTGTTCTAACAACACACTCGTCCAATTGTTATCCGCAGTTAATACATATCCCACCAACGTGGACGGCTGATCTTTGATCGTGGCATCTGCAGTTGCATCAGTTGTTGCCAAAGAAGTGGAAACAGCCAAGCGTTCAGGTGCAAGCCAAAGTTGATTATCAAAGAGCAACTGCACACCCGCAACGAACGTAAGTGAAATAAGAAGCGCCTTAACTGGACTCGTCCAATTCTTCGGCCAGCCCAACCAGGCGAGCAATGCGGCGTAGCCAATTGTTAAGAATGAACTCACGTAAGCAACGATGGCTACTACGTTGTTAGACGCGATGGGGCTTGGTACCGCAGCCACCACCAAGAACCACGCAGCCGCCGAGAACCAGACACGTGGGCTGCGTGCGATACGCCCCGTAAGTGGGGAACCAAGTAGATACACGGTCGCCGCGGTGGCGGCAGTGAGTAATAGGAATGGAAGTGCTTGCACAATCGCACCGGTCACGGTCTTACTAATGCCTTGGGCATCAAGAAAACTTAAGGCCGTGGGGGCGCTGCGTCCGCTGACCGCGATCAACCGAGTCAAGATGTAGAGCACTCCGGCACCGCTGGCCACTTGCGCGCCGGAGCCTTTGGCTAATTCAGCAATAGCGCCCCATTGATTTCCGCGGGCTTCGTCACGAGCAATATCGGCTTCGGTAAAGCCTTCATCGTCTATCGAAAGATCGATGTTCGGATCTTGAGCGTTTTTTTCGGTCATGAGACGGCGCTCCAAATCACTGGGGTACTCACTGGAATCGAAATCGCGTTCAGAGTCATTTCTGCAGAATCAAGAGCCTCATCAAATGGCATTCCAGCCACAATCGGCTTACGGACGAAGAGTGTTCCAGCCGGGACCTGCATCTGCCATGTGATGCGCAATTGAGGAAGTGACTTGCCGGTGGTCCAGGGAACGGCGATGCAGATGTCACCATTATCGGTGGTCTTACCGCGCACTTCACCACCGGGATAAGAAACAATAATTGATTGATTCTTTGCTGCTTGACTAGTGGCTCGCTCGGGATTGCCTGTGACGACTTCGTCCTTGTCATAGCCCACGCGAGTTGCGATGACATAAACGTGCAACGACTGACCATCCACCGTTGCAGTCGCTGCAAGCGCGCCCTGACCCACGTCGTCAAATGGATATTGGCCCGTCGATGAGCGATCAACCATCGCCGTTGAAAGATCAACAACCTCTTGATCAAAGGTAAGCCCTTGGTCTTCAAGACCCATCATTGTGCGTGATGCTAACCAGGTTGCGATGGTGCCATCTCGCGAAGTGAGCGCAAGAATCTGTTCAGTCAAAGCTTGGTCATAGCGAACTGCATAAGCAAGATTTCGCACTTGTCTTAATTGATTTACCCACGTTTCATCACCAGTGGCACGACCCATGTCTGTGAGCGGGACAGCTCGCATGGTTTCAGTAACCTTTGCCGACGTGAGCAAACCGAGTGGCACCGTGTCGAGGGATTGACCAGGAAGCGTGTACGTACGCATTGTGACAATTCCTGACGGGCCCACAGTGTCGCGGATAATTCCTGGTGGAACTTCAACTGGTTGCTCGGTCAAACTAAATTGACTCGTATACCCCTGGCAAGGAATTTCGCTCGCCTTCATCGGCGAATCTAATCGAAAGGCAATCGCCGCAAAGAAGAGGACGGGCAGCAGCAGGACGGCAATGATGCCACGGCGGTGTTCCGCCACCCGAGAGGGACGGCGAGCTACGCCTTCCTTATCGCGCCAAAAGACCCACCACGGACTCTCGGCCGGACTCTCGGCCGGACTCTCGGCCGGACTTTCGGTACTGCCTTCAGTTGAATCGTGCGACATCTACGTCCCCCTAGGGGATCCAGCGTAGAGGCTCGGCGTACTTGGGAGAACGACCATCGCCCGAAGAACGCCCGCGAATCCGGCGCCAGAGCCAAGGAAGCAAGAAAGCTTGAATCCAGCGGAGGTCCTCACAGAGATCGGCCGCCTTGGAGCGTGGTCCGGCTGGGAGCAGGGGCTCGCGCCACCAGAGAGCGTCGGAGAGACCCAGTTGAACTGTGATGGCTTCCGCCACTCGATGATGGCCCTCGGGGTTGAGATGGAGTCGATCGGCATTCCAGAAGCGACGATCTTGCAATACATGGGCCTCTGCTGCATCAATCACGATAGCGTCATTAAGACGAGCAGCTTCACGTACATGGACGTTAAATAACGCAAAGCGCGAAGCTAAACGATCAGCGGTACGCCCTGATCCGCCAGCCCGTTCGATCACGGTAAAGAGCATCACCTGGGCGCCTGCGTTACTTAATTGTGCAACGGCACTCATATAACGTTCTGCAATAAGGGCACCGTCATATTTAGGACGCAATAAATCGTTGGCACCAGCGTGAAAGGAGACCAGCGTCTTGCCAGGGATAATTTGTGTAAGCGCCCGACTCACTTGCAAATCAAGAACTTGGCTCAACAGTTTTCCACGGATTGCGTGATTTACGTAAGTAAAATCAGCATTCTGGTGTGCGAGTGCATCGGCTAATCTGTCCGCCCAACCTCTATATCTATGCGTTCCTGAATAGAACTCATCGCAGAGCCCCTCACTGAAGGAATCTCCTAAAACAATAAAACGTTCGTACATTTATCCGACTGTCACTGTCTTTGCACTTGTTGATACTTTAATCGAAGGAAGTGCTGTCCTGGCAGGCGAGATTTTCACCTTGCCGTCAATACCAAATACCGAGCCATGCAACGTGCACACCAATTGTTTATCGATAAACTCAAGTGGACCACCTGCGTGAGTACAAATGAGCGCCATTGCCTTAAAGGAATTACTACCCGTAGAGACTAAAGCTACTGGAACACCCTTACTCTCTCCCACTACCAATATCGTGCCGGCCTTTTTGAGCGTGGGATTGCTAGCAAGAGGTACCTGAAATTTCCCACCTGCAAGTTTCTTCACCCCTTTAGCCGAGGGGATGCTCGCCGCGGCTGCTGAGGACATATTGATCGTGGAGCCGGAAATTACTGCCAAGAGCGCACCACAGACGAGGGTACGGCGTGAAATTTCGACGGCATTTTCATTAGTTATCTCGGAAGAAGTCATAGTGCGTATCTTCCCCTACTCTTGAGGAGTTGTCAGCCGGAGGAGGAGAGTGTGGCAGAGAACTCAGCCCTTCCACCGCAGGAACTCCGCGCGCACGCCCCACTCCTTGACGCCTACCTGCGCTTCTTTGAAGAGAGCATTACTCCATTTTCTATCCCCGGTCATAAACAACAGGCGGCACTCCTCGACGTGGGTTTGGGCAGGGTCGTCGATGTAGATGTGCCGCTCTATGGCGGCCTTGATGAAATGAAACTTTCGAATGGAACATTGGCCGCGGCCGAGAAATTGGCCGCTGAGTGTTGGGGCGCGCAGTGGGCACGCTTCTCCACTGGCGGAACAACTCATGGTAATCAAGCTTTGCTACTAGCAATCGCCACTCCAGGAAGAAATATTGCAATCACCAGAACTGCCCACCGCTCACTAATAAGCGCATTGGTGCTCAGCGGCGTCGAACCTATTTGGCTCACACCAGAAATCGATGAGAGTACCGGAATTCCACTTGGAATCTCAGCACTAGAACTTTCACGTGCGTTGGAGCACTCCCCCACCGCAGTCTTTCTTACCGAACCTAGTTATTTAGCGACGGTCTCTCCATTGAAGCAACTCATCGATCTCACACATGAACAAAATATTCCCATCGTTATCGATCAAGCATGGGGAGCGCATTTTGGATTTCATCCAGCCCTCCCTTCGCATGCGATGGCGCTCGGTGCAGATGCCATGGTCACGAGCATCCATAAAACTCTTCCCGGGTATAGCGCCGCATCATTGGTGATGGCCAACACCACACGCATTTCAAGAGCGCGTCTTGAGCAGAGTTTTGAAGCAACACACACCACTTCACCAGCGGGCGCGCCACTTGCCTCTATTGATGGCGTACGTGCACTGCTGCAACTACGTGGACATGAGTTACTGCAAGATTTGCTGCAGAAGATCGCCCGTCTCAAGGGAGACCTGAAAGAGCATTTCGGTTTCGATCTCTTTATCAATCCTGATCATTTTGCGTCCGGTGGTTTCGATGCCACAAAACTCATCATTCAAACTCACCATTTTGGTGGAGATGGGGTGGCTATCGAGCGAGTACTCCGTTCACACGGAGTCCGGGTTGAAATGGCAGATCGAGACACGGTCATCCCAGTCGTCACGATCGCCGATGATGAACGATCTTTCAAAATTCTCGCCAATGCCCTCAAAGCGAGTATCACTCCAAGTACCCCGAGGGCGGTAGCTACTGCACTCAGCTGGCGTATCAGCCCCACCTTCGGCGTCAGCATCAGAGATGCCTTCTTCTCCCCATCTGAAATGGTGAGCGCTGCTAGAGCGATAGGGCGAATCAGCGCAGATTTGATAGCCCCCTACCCTCCTGGAGTACCAGTCGTTACCCCAGGTGAAGTCCTTACCGGAGAAATACTCACTGGCCTTGCCGCAGTGGCTGCCGAGGGAGTTCGCATCGCGTATTCCACAGATTCTACGCTTGCTACATATCGAGTACTAGCAAAGTAGCGAGGCACTCCCTAGCCTTACTAAATGAAGGCGATGTTGCGCTTCGGTTCCCTCACCCTGCTTATCATTTCGGTTGCCATAAAGGCGTTTCTTGGCGACTCATTCTCATTTAACGATGCGTGGATATATAACTTTATTATTCTCATAACTGCTCTCTCTACTTTTGTGATGCGAAACCAAGCGGCACGTGCGCTGGGAAGTGCAATACTCTTTTGGGGAGTGGGCTCGGCAATTGCCACATATGCAAATTACTTAGGTGCAGATTCCATAGAAGCACAACAAGTAGCCCGCTGGAGTGATCTTTTCTACTTGCTTTTCTATCCAGCGCTCTTTTCGGCGATCACGCTCCGAGGCCAATCACGTGTGCATGTCACCGACATCATCGACTCCCTCATTGTCGGGCTGGGACTTTCAGCAATAGGAAGCGCGCTTATTGTCCAACCGATCATGAATCAGTTACTCCCGGCTACTTCAACATTTGCTTTAGCTACCACGATATATCCAGTTGCCGATTTGACTATGCTCGCACTCTTTTTTGCTAAGACATACCAAGAAGGACATCGGCGAAACTGGAATGACGCCCTCATGGCTCTTGGCGTACTTTGCTTTGCGTTTTCCGATGGAACTTTCCTCTATCAGCAATCCAACTACGCGTATAACAATTGGCTTGACTACGGCTGGCTCATCGGGTTGGTGTTGATGAGTGAATCGATGCATCATCGGCATCTTCAATTGCCCACTCGCGAACGGTCAACGATTCCGCTTGTACTCGCCATCTTGGCCTCACTCTCATTGCTCGTCGCCGCAGCGCTCTTTCCGCAGACATTTCCCCGATTAGCCATCTGGCCAGCGGCGGCAACCCTGTTAGCGGCATTGGGACGTCTCTCCCTTGCGGTTCGAGATGCGCGAAAACTCGTCACTGAAGAGGTACTTGCTAGAACAGATGAACTTACGGGGCTGGCAAATAGAAGGAAGTTTGTCGCCGCCTTGGAAGAGATGCGAAAGAGTAATACCTCTCGCACGGATTCAGTGGGAGTCTTCATTATTGATTTGGATGGTTTCAAAGATGTGAACGACACATTTGGGCACGAGACGGGGGACCAACTCCTCAAATTGCTCGCTCACCGATTACTTGATGTGCTACCGAGAGATGCTCTCCTTGCTAGGTTGGGTGGAGACGAGTTTGGAGTGTTGCTCAGTGGCGACGAAAGAGTATTCCGACTCATAGGTCCTGAGATCCATCGCGCGAGTGCGGCTCCGATGACTATCAATCATGAAGCTGTGGTGGTGGGAGCAAGCGTGGGGTTAGCAATCGCCGCAAGAGGTACATTCACCCCCAGCGACTCACTTCGTCGTGCCGATATTGCGATGTATCACGCCAAGGCCGTGAGATCTGGATATGTTGAGTGGCAGCCCGATCTTGATCGACGCGCTCCCACTAAGGAGACAAATGATTTTGAAAGTTTGCAGGGGAATCTCATTCTCTACTTCCAACCTATTTATCAACTTTCTCCAAGAACTCTCGCTGCCGGCGAAGCACTCATCCGCATGAGAGATGAAATCGAAGGAGTCCTCCTCCCGGCGAATTTTCTTAAGGAATTGAGCGGCCACGAATATCAACTAGCTCTCTACGTGCTGAAAGAGGGGTGTCAATATCTACGTGCATGGGCAAATACTGCGTTTTCTATTCACATCAATATTGAAGGTCAGGTGTTAACGAACCCCCTATTTATCGAAGATCTACAAAAGATTGTTCGGGGAGCAGGAGTTTCGCTTCAGCAAATCACGTTTGAGATAACAGAGAAAGAACTGCTAGGTAAGGAGAGCGTGGCGCACATTAACGAGCTTCGTGCTCTTGGGATTCGGATAGCAATCGATGACTTCGGTTCGGGTTACTCGGCACTTTCCTACTTGCAGAAGTTTCAGGTGGACTGGATAAAACTCGATCAAAGCCTCATCGCACCTCTTTCCGTGGATCCGGTGGACACGCGAGCCTTAGAAGTAGTGCGCGCCACGGTCGAACTAGCTGCGCGACTAGAAATACACGTGGTTGCTGAAGGGGTAGAGAGTGAACGCACGCTGACTGCATTGAATGATCTTGGTGTGACGCATGCTCAGGGTTTCTATCTCGGCCCACCGGTAGACGCGGAGCAATTTGGGCGCTCGGTGGTCCTGCCCTACTCTTAATTGGTTCGCCAAACCGCGCGATCAACCACGGACCGCTATAGCGGCCCGACTATGGAGGCGCTAGTTGTCCGGTACTTTCCAAGGCCGTGTCCTTGTTCTAGGAGCGGGTTCAGTCTCGCAATGCACACTCCCACTCCTCCTCGACAATCTTGTCGAAGGTAAACAGATCACGATCGTGGATCAACTCGACAACCGAGCCAGAGTCCAAAACGCCATTGATCGCGGCGCCACATATTTGCAAGCGACAGTCACTAAAGAGAATTTGGATTCTTTTCTTTCAGCACACGTTTCGGCCGGAGATATTCTTCTTGATCTTGCTTGGAACATTGATGCCAACGTCATCATCGGGTGGGCACATGCGCACGGCGTGATGTACCTCAACACATCTGTAGAAGAGTGGGAGCCTTATAGCCAAGGCGCTACCCGCCATCCGTTAGAACGCACGCTCTACCACCGCCACATGCGACTTCGAGAGATGAAGGGCTCCTGGAGTGAAAAGGGAGCCACCGCCATCGTCGAACACGGGGCGAATCCAGGCATGGTTTCACACCTCACCAAGAAAGCACTCGTTGAAATTGGCGAGCGCGCCATCAAGGATGGGCTGGCGGGACCAGGCGTTGCCGAAGCGCTTGCGGCACGTGATTTTCCACGTTTGGCACAGAGCCTCGACGTGCGCGTTATCCACATTGCTGAACGCGACACTCAAATATCTGATCGCCCCAAAGAGGTTGATGAATTCGTTAACACCTGGAGCGTTGAAGGCTTCTATGAAGAGGGCATCGCACCAGCGGAAATGGGTTGGGGAACACACGAGAAGTCCTTGCCACAAAACGCCTACGTGCACGAAGGCACCGGCCCACGTAATCAAATTGCCATCGCGCAACCTGGTGCGTCTACCTGGGTTCGTTCATGGGTGCCAGATTGCGAAATCACCGGCCTTGTCATCCGTCACGGCGAAGCATTCACCATGTCGGATTTCCTCACCGTCTGGGATGGCGATACTGCCGTCTATCGCCCCACCGTGCATTACGCCTACTGCCCTTCTGATGCTGCCATCATCTCGATGCGCGAACTTGAGATGCGCCAATGGGATCTACAAACAAACCAACGAATCATGAATGAAGAGATCACTTCGGGCGAAGATCGACTCGGCGTCCTTCTGATGGGCCATCCATACAAAGCGTGGTGGACTGGCTCGCTGCTCGATATACATCGCGCGCGTGAACTTGCTCCAGGTCAATCCGCCACCACACTCCAAGTAGGCGCTGCGGTTTACGCCGCCATCGATTGGATGATCAAGAACCCAGAAGCTGGATTACTCGTGCCAGATGAATTGCCCTGGGAAGAGATCTACAACGTCGCGGAGAAATACTGGGCACCAATATGGTCGGGCCCAGTTGATTGGGATCCGCTCAAGACCCGTAACGATCTCTTCTTGCCTTGGATCGAACGCGAGTACGACACCACTGATCCGTGGCAGTTCACTAACTTCTTGGCTTAAGTTCAGCCAGTCGGGCTAGAGCTTCATGGCGCTCGGTAGCGTGATCAACGATCCGCTCCGGGTAGCCATGGCTTAGCCCGTCAAGGTAGAGCCAGGGTTCATGAATTTCACTCGCAGCTAAATGAGCGAGTTCCGGTACATACTTCTTGATGTAAAGCCCCTCTGGATCAAATCGTTTCCCCTGCTCTATTGGATTAAAGACTCGATAGTAGGGCGATGCATCGGTGCCGGATCCGGCCGTCCACTGCCAGCCATGAGAATTTGAAGCCACGTCACCATCAAAGAGTTTCTCCATAAAATATCGGGCGCCATGCTGCCATTCGATATGCAAATCCTTAATCAAAAAAGATGCCACCACCATTCGCAGGCGATTATGCATCCAACCTTCTGCGTTGAGTTGGCGCATTCCAGCATCCACAAAGGGATAACCAGTTTTTCCATGGCACCACGCTTGGAACGCTTTTCCAGGCTCGTTATATCGCATTCTCGAAAACTCAGGTTTGTAATAATCTAAATTAGTATGCGGCTCATGGAAGAGAACGTCAGCATAAAACTCTCGCCAAGCAATTTCCTTGCGGAAGACATCGTGGGCTTCGGTTTGATTCAACTCTGCCAAAATGGTGCGAGGATGGATTTCTCCCCAACGCAAATGTCTTGCTAAACCGCTTGTGGTATTGAGATCTGCTCGATTTCTCTCTTCGTCATAACGTGCTAAATCAATTTTGTAGAACTCGTGCCAGCGCTTCAGCGCTGCTACTTCCCCTGCCGGAGGAACCTCACAAGTAATCTCGGGAAATTGGCGTGCATCCGGTGGCGGCGCAATCCATTTCGGCGTTGCAGGCAATTTTGCAGGTGCGCGCCATCCCACCGCACACCACGCTTTATAGAAAGGTGTATAAACGCGATATGGAGTGCCATCTGATTTCCGTACGCGACCTGGTGATACTGCGTACGGAGATCCCACGTGATTCATAGTTATTTGCGCTTTTACTAATTTCTCATCCCGCAGAATTGCCTTGGGAGTAAATTCTTCAGTTACAAAAATCTCGCCGTATTGTGCCGAAAGTTTCTTAAGAATCTCAACGGGACTTCCCTCGTAGACGTGAAGATTTCCACCGAGAGATTCATCGAGAGCTCGCAAAGAAGCAGCCAAGTAGGAGGAACGTCGCTCGCTAGTTGCAAGTGAGTGATCGCGTATGTAGACCGGAGCTACCTCGCCTGTGGCCACGGCCGCAGCCAAGGCTGGATGGTCAGCCAGGCGCAGATCTCGCCGGAACCAGATGAGTGACACGGCGTAAGGGTAAGCCTGCGAGCCCCAAGCGTCGACTTTTGTTCTAATCTTCACCTTATGACCGACCTCATCGATACGACGGAGATGTACCTGCGCACCGTCTTTGAACTTGAGGAAGAAGGCATTCCGGCGCTGCGGGCCCGCATTGCCGAGCGACTCGACCACTCCGGCCCCACCGTTTCGCAGACCATCGCCCGCATGGAGCGTGATGGCCTGATTCAAGTGGGCGATGAGCGACTTCTTGTACTCACCTCTCTGGGGCGCCTCGCGGCCGAGCGAGTCATGCGCAAACACCGGATAGCCGAATGTCTGCTGATCGATGTCATCAAGTTGCCGCTAGAACTCGTACACGAAGAGGCCTGTCGTTGGGAGCACGTCATCTCCAACGAAGTGGAACGTCGCATCTACCAAATGCTCAACGAGCCTCAACTCTCTCCTTTTGGTAATCCCATTCCTGGCCTCGACGATCTAGGGGTTCATTCAGAACATCTAGAGAGATCTATCCCAGAGAGCGTTTCCAGTCTCGCTAAGCGCGGTGTCCGTCGCGTAAAAGTTGAAAGATTTGGTGAACCACTTCAAAGCGCTCAAGAAACGATGAATGATTTACTCAAGAACGGAATTGTGCCGGAAAGTATCGTGCGCATTCGTGAAGAGGGCAAAATTATCATCATTATTTCGACCGAAGGTGAAGTACTACTCACACACGAAGAGGCGACGCATCTCTTTGGTGTTGCAATCAACTAAAGAGCAATGCTCTTTACTTATTTGCCCCAACCCTCGACGGTCTCTGCCTTACGCGGACCCTTACCCACGTAAAGTGCAGATGGACGCACTAAGCGGCCAGTCGTCTTTTGCTCCAGAATGTGAGCTGACCAACCAGCTGTGCGCGCGCAAGTGAACATCGACGTGAAGAGATGCCCTGGAATTTGTGCAAAATCGAGCACGATAGCGGCCCAGAACTCCACGTTGGTTTCAAGAACGCGATCTGGATAACGCTCTCTGAGTTCAGTGAGGGCTGCTTCCTCGAGACGGCAGGCAACTTCGTAACGAGGTGCGTTTAATTCCTTTGCCGTACGGCGAAGAGTACGAGCGCGTGGATCTTCGGCGCGATAGACGCGGTGACCAAAGCCCATCAAGCGCTCATGCTTATCGAGCAAATCCTTGACGTACTGACGGGCATCTCCGAGACGTTCTACATCTTCAATCATGTGAAGGACGCGTGAAGGCGCACCACCGTGAAGCGGACCTGACATAGCGCCAATGGCACCCGAGATTGAAGCGGCCACATCGGCACCAGTAGAGGCAATGACGCGGGCTGTGAAAGTTGAAGCATTCATGCCGTGTTCAGCGGCGGAGACAAAGTAAGCATCGATTGCTTTGACGTGCGCTGGATCCGGTTCCCCACGCCAGCGAATCATCATCTGCTCAACGATGTTCTTACCCTTTGCAACTTCTGCCTCTGACACGGGCGCTACATCTTGACCACGCGCAGCTTGGGCAACATAAGAGAGCAGCATGGCACTGGCGCGCGCCACATTGTCGCGTGCCTCTTCATCAGAAATGTCTAGGAGGGGCTTGAAGCCCATAGTTGGCGCCAGCATGGCAATCGCAGATTGCGCATCGACGCGAACATCACCTGTGTGAATCGGAAGGACGAGTGGTTCAGCGGGCGCAAGCCCTGGGTTGAACTTATCTTCAACAAGTAGACCCCACACGTTTCCAAAACTCACACGACCTACAAGGTCATCGATATCGACACCGCGATAGCGCAGTGCGCTGCCTTCTTTGTCGGGTTCGGCGATGATTGATTCAAATGCAACAACGCCTTCGAGCCCGGGCACAAAATCAGACATGATGTTCCTTGTCGTTCACGACAGGCTTGTGACCTGCGGGACTGGGTTGCCCACCCTTAGTTTTCACTCTCACCACGCCGTAGCGCTAGCCGTGAGGCGCCTCCGTATCGTTAGATAGATCACATGAGCAAAAATGAGGATTCTTCCCGCTCCCCTGGCGAGACTTCTATCGATATCTCCAACATGCGCCGTTCGTATGGCGAAAACGGGCTAGGCGAGCTACCCGCAGACCCTTTTACTCTCTTTCAGAGCTGGCTGGTAAACGCCCATGAGAACCCTTACGTGGTCGAAGCGAACGCCATGGTGCTCTCTACGGTGGATTCTTCAGGGCAACCCTGGTCGCGCTCTGTTCTGCTTAAAGGAGTGAGCGAAGGGAAGAGCCCGACTCTTCACTTCTACACGAACTACGACTCCGCTAAGGCCCAACAACTAGGTAATGAGCCCCGGGCCTCGCTCCTTTTTCCTTGGTACCCGCTGGAGCGGCAAGTCATCGTGACTGGGAGCGTGTCAAAAGTGAGTCGGGAAGAGTCCGCTGCCTACTTCCACTCCCGCCCTTGGGCCAGCCAAATCGGGGCGTGGGCCAGTGCGCAGTCGACAGAGCTCGATTCACCTGACACCCTGCAAGAGAAGTGGCGCGAATTCAGTGAACGCTATCCCGAGGAAGTTCCCCTTCCGGATCAGTGGGGAGGCTTCGCTCTCACCGCCAACACCATTGAGTTCTGGCAAGGGCGCTATTCACGTTTGCATGACCGAGCCCGTTATTCACGAATCAACAATTCGTCGAATGAGTGGGAAATCACTCGCCTATATCCCTAACCAGCACTTTCCGCTTACACATCTGTAACACTCGCCCATTAACCTGGAGGTATGAGCGAAATAGTGATTCCTAATGAGTTAAAACCAGTCGATGGTCGTTTTGGATGTGGCCCATCAAAGATTCGTCCCGAAGCCCTTGCCGCCCTGGCCGCCAGTGGTCTTTCGATTCTAGGTACATCACATCGACAGAAGCCAGTGAAGGATTTAGTGGGTCGCGTGCGTTCAGGCCTTACTTCACTCTTCACTCTTCCTGACGGATACGAAGTCGTTCTTGGAAACGGTGGCTCTACAGCTTTCTGGGATATCGCGACACTTGGTTTGATTGAGAAGAAATCACAACACGTCACTTTCGGCGAATTCTCTTCGAAGTTCGCAACCGCTGCACTTGAAGCACCATTTCTCGATAATCCCACCGTAATTAAAGCTGAACCAGGATCACTTGCTTTTGCATCGGCCGAATCGGGTGTCGACGCGTATGCATTGACGCATAACGAAACCAGCACTGGCGTCGCTATGCCCATCAAGCGCCCTAAAGGTGCCGATAAAGATGCACTCGTACTTGTAGATGCCACCAGCGGTGCCGGCGGGCTTGCGGTCGATGCTGCAGAATTCGACACCTACTACTTCGCTCCACAAAAGTCTTTTGCATCTGATGGCGGTCTATGGATTGCATTAATGAGCCCTGCAGCTATCGAAAGAGTGGCACGTATCAAGGAGAGCGGACGCTGGATTCCGGCTTCGTATGATCTCCAAATTGCTATAGACAACTCACGTCTTGATCAGACGTACAACACTCCTGCGATTGCCACGCTCTTCCTGCTCGGAGAGCAGATCGAGTGGATGAATTCACAAGGTGGACTCAAGTGGGCACATGCCCGCACCGCCGAGTCATCTTCCATTCTCTACAAATGGGCTGAAGAAACTTCTTACACCACTCCTTACGTCGTTGACCCAGCCCATCGTTCACAGGTCGTCGGGACCATCGACTTCGACGAGGCCATCGATGCCACCGCAGTCGCCAAAGCGCTTAGAGCTAATGGCATTGTTGACACGGACCCTTATCGGAAACTCGGACGCAATCAGCTTCGGGTCGCGATGTTCCCAAGTATTACTCCGTCCGATGTTGCGGCACTCACGAAATGTATCGATTTTGTAGTAACTTCGCTTAAGTGAAGTTGCGCCGAGATCGATTAACTTGGGTTGTCTACGGACAACTCAGCGTTTACGGATTCTTCCTAGGTGCCTTTGGTCCATCACAATCGTTACTGCGCGACATTCAACAAACGTCACGTACTGTCGCCGGGTTACACGGTACGGCCCTAGCTGCGGGCACCATCATCGTTGGATTCGTAATTCCCCGCGTGCTCCATCGCTTTGGTCGCAAAAAAGCACTCTGGGGAGGCATTCTCGCACTATGCATCGCGGCGGCAGAACTCTTATTCATCACAAGCATCTACGCAACTCTCTCTGCTGCATTGCTCGCCGGATTTGGTGGCGGCTTGCTCGCGATGACCTCGACCCGTCTCTTGCTCGAACATCATGGAAAGAATGGCAACCGAGTCTTTCTCGAATCAGCTGCCGTAGCCGCCCTGACTTCCGCAATTGGCACGATCATCGTCGGTTCGCTCGCCGGCACAAGTATTGACTGGCGGCTCGGTTTCGTGATCATCATCCTGATGTCAATCATTCTTCGCTTGATTGACCGGACAAATGAGGGTGAAGTACACGTGCCGGACCCTTCAGGACCAGCAAAGGGGAAATTGCCACTCAAATTTTGGCTCGCACTACTTGCTACCGTTTCAAGCATTGCATGTGAGATGGGAACCAGTTTCTGGGCCTCTTCACTTATTCAAGCGAATACAGGCGCGAGTGCGGCGAATTCAACTTTCATTGTCACAATTTTCTTTGCAGGAATGTTTATAGGTCGCTGGGTCGGAAGTGTCTCGCTTCAGAAACTCTCGCTTGATAACACTGCATTTCTCACGCTAGGAATTACGGTTGTGGGCTATTTCATTCTCTGGAGTGCGCACACCACCCCACTCGCCTACCTTGGGCTTGGAGTCATTGGGCTCGGTCTCTCGGTGCAATACCCCGTCGGCGTCGCGCGCGCCGTACTCTTCGCACCTCAACTCGGAGATGTCGCGGTAGGCCGAATTTCGATCGGTACAGGTATAGCTGTCGCCACCGGTCCACTCCTGCTCGGTTTTCTCGGAGATCACTTCGGTGTCTCTCGCGGATTCCTCATGCTTCCCGCGATTATCGTTGTAGCGTTCGTATTTGTGATGCTTTCACCCACTAAGAAATTGGTATGAGCTCGCGTACGCGTCGCCTCGCCACACTCGCAGTGCTCATTGGTTTAGTACTTCTTGTTGCAGTTAATTCTTTCAACTAATCGCTCACACGCAGACTATTTCAAATCTGAAGCGTCGCTTCGCCTCCCAATAATCAAAACTATCAGAGCAACAAGACAGGTCACCGCACCGCCAAAGGCGATCGTAAAGCGCGTCCCTACCACTTCTGCGAGCCATCCCACGAGAGGAGAACCAAACGGAGCACCGCCAATGAGCACCATCATGTAAATGCCCATCACGCGCCCTCGGATCAGCGGATCA
>CAIMVH010000161.1 GCA_903844855.1 uncultured Actinomycetes bacterium
CTTTGACCAGTGGTGAGATAACCATCTACCTCCACTGCAAATGCGGAGTACGTAGTGAAGCCACCACAGAATCCGGTGCCTATTAGGGGCTGCCACCACCACTTCGCAGCCGGATGCTCCTCTGCATAAATAATAAGGAGTGCCAGTAAAACGGCTCCCAAATAATTCACCAGAAGCGTGGCCCAAGGAAATGAACTCTCATCCATAGCACTGGCAATCCCCCACCGAGCAAGCGAACCGACCATCCCACCTACGGCAATAACCCCAAGGGACTTCGATAATTTCATTTAACGACTGCCCGCGTAAGTCCCTGTCGTAAGAGAGAGCCGATCACGCTTATTAAGAGCGACCCAAAGAGTGCAGACCAAAAAGAAGTGATGGTGAGGGCATCCGTCCATGCCGCTGTGAGTGCAAACATGCCCGTGTTAATGACCAACATGAAGAGTCCAAAGGTAATGAGGGTGATGGGAATCGTGAGAACTTTGACGATAGATCCAATGAAAGCGTTCACAAATCCAAAGATGAGCGCTATCCAAAGGAACGACCAGAGACCACCCGAGACATCTATTCCGGGAACCAGTGCAGCAGCCACCCAGATAACAAATGCTGAGATGGCCCAACGAAGTAATAACTGCATAAAGTGATTCTTACTTATCTTTCGGGTAGGGGCAGTGGCGACACCCGCGGTTGCAGCATCGTTCCCGATTCACGAGGTAGACCTCGGTCATCACAAAAAGACCAGTTAACGGATCTATATATCCCGCATCTCCACGTTCACACGCCTCTCGATGAGCGGTGATAACCCGCGCATCGAACTCCACCTGGTTTAGAGACCTTCGCGACGACGGATTTTGCTACCCAGCCAACGAACAGGGTCGTACTTCACATCGACGACGCGTTCCTTCATTGGAATGATCGCGTTGTCAGTGATCTTGATGTGCTCGGGGCACACCTCGGTGCAGCACTTGGTGATGTTACACATGCCAAGGCCGTGATCTTCTTGTGCAGCACGCTTACGATCGAGAGTATCAAGTGGGTGCATGTCGAGCTCAGCGAGACGAATGAAGAAGCGCGGACCTGCAAACGCTTCCTTATTCTCTTCGTGATCGCGAATAACGTGGCACGTGTCTTGGCAGAGGAAACATTCAATGCACTTGCGGAACTCTTGACTGCGCTCCACATCGATTTGTTCCATGCGGTACTCGCCAGGCTTGAGGTGAGCTGGCCCCGCAAATGCAGGAATTTCCAGCGCCTTCTTGTAATTAAAAGAAACGTTGGTGACCAAGTCGCGAATGACGGGGAAAGCACGGAGTGGAGTCACTGTAATGGTTTCTTCATCCGTGAAAGTGTTCATACGCGTCATGCACATCAAACGTGGACGCCCGTTAATTTCCGCGCTACAAGAACCGCACTTGCCAGCTTTGCAATTCCAACGGACTGCCAGATCTGGAGTTTGCGTGGCTTGAAGGCGATGAATCACGTCGAGTACGACTTCGCCTTCATTGACCTCAACGTTGTAATCCTTTAACGCGCCATCGCTGGCATCACCACGCCATACACGGAATTTAGCTGTCCGAGTCATGCGTTAGCTCCCTTCGAGTGGCGGGTTAATTCTTCTGGAGTCATGTACTTCCCCAACTCCTCAATGTCGAAAAGATTAAGAAGTTCATCGCGCATCTCTGGAAGAGCTAGTTTTTCAACCGCCACTTCACCATTCGTAAAATGCGAAACAAGATTGAACTTGCGCCATTCAGCACTCATCTTGGGGAAATCTTCACGGGTGTGACCACCTCGTGATTCCTCGCGAATAAGGGCGGCGTGTGCGATGCAATCCGAGACCAGCAACATGTTCTCAAGGTCGAGAGCTAAGTGCCAGCCAGAGTTAAATGCCGAACCACCAGGGCAGGTGATGTTTGCTAGGCGAGCACGGAATCCTTTGAGTTTGCTCAGCGATTCTTCAAGCTCTGACTTGGTGCGAATGATGCCGACCAAGTCGTTGGTCACTTGTTGGAGGTCGGCTTGGATCGTGTAGGGATTCTCGCCACCAGGGTTACGGAGCGGAGCAAGTGCGTGATCACTCGCTTTGGTGATCGACGCATCTGACACCTTAGGGGTGTTGCCGCTAAGACTTTGGAAGTAAGCAACGGCGCCTGCGCCGGCGCGACGTCCGAAGACGAGTAGATCGGAGAGTGAATTTCCACCGAGACGGTTTGATCCGTGCATACCGCCGGCAGATTCACCTGCGGCAAAGAGACCAGGAACCCCTGATGCTGCGCCGGTGTCGGGATCGACAAGGATGCCGCCCATCACGTAGTGACACGTCGGGCCGACTTCCATAGCCTGAGTGGTGATGTCGACGTCTGCAAGTTCCTTAAATTGATGCCACATCGAAGGA
>CAIMVH010000162.1 GCA_903844855.1 uncultured Actinomycetes bacterium
AGACTGCCTTCTCTGCGGCGATTGCTGCAGGAATTGTCAGCGGTGTAACGCCTTGGCGCTCGAGGATTACGGCGCGATCATCCTCTGAAAGGCCTCCCCAAATTCCGTAAGGCTCTTGGACGGCGAGTGCGTGCGCGCGGCATGCTGCGATGACAGGACAGCTGGCACAGACCGCCTTAGCTGCATTCTCGCGATTGCGACGACGTGGTCCGCGCTCTCCATCAGGATGGAAGAACGCTTCAGGATCGAGATCGCGGCATGCGCCTTTGTACTGCCACTCCCACTCTTCCATTACTGGAATTGGTAAGCGTGAAATCTCAGCCATCTCTTTACTCCTTTTCGTTCTTCGAGATGCACAAGGTACAACCGTTTCATAGGTTGTTCAAGTATCTACCGTGTCAAACCTGCTTCAGCCTCAAAAAATTCCCATTCTGAGCGTGGTTTCAAGTGGTGAGATCGGCCACTAGGGGCCACGATTACCCCATGAGCCCGGCAGAGCAACCACAGAGCGCCCCGGAGGATCTCCTTAGCGTTTCAGCTGTTGCCAGGCGACTCGGGGTCGCCCCAGCCACCTTACGCACCTGGGCCAGGCGTTATGGAATCGGACCTAACGAACACGAGGCAGGTTCGCACCGAAAGTACTGTCCATCAGATTTAGCAAAGCTCACCGTAATGCGCCGCCTGATTAGTTCAGGTGTGGCCCCGGCAGATGCTGCAGAGCAAGCGAAGGCTCATGATGGTGAAGTAGTTATTGAAGAGTTCACGTCTTTGTGTCGTGAATGTGATGAAACGATTAATGCAATTTTCAAGGCCGCCGAGGCACTTGATTCACTCTTTGTCGAGACAATGTTGCGCAATGAGATTTCAGAGAATGGAATTATCAGTGCCTGGCAAGAAGTATTTGTTCCCGTGCTTATCCAAGTCGGAGCGGCATGGGAGAAATCTGGCAAGGGCATTGAAGTCGAACATATGCTCACCGAAATTCTCAAGCGAGTACTGCGCGAATCAACATCAGAAATAGTTGTGCCACTCAATACGCGCCCGGTTCTTTTGGCATCGGTTGGCGAAGAACTGCACTCACTTGCTCTGCATGCTCTGGCTGCCGCGTTAGCAGAGCGCGGAATTGAGACACACTTCCTTGGCGCACGAACACCTGTAGAAGCAATCTCCTCGATGGTCACGCGCTTTGCACCTCCTGCTGTTTTCTTATGGGCCCAACTTCCAGTAAATGGAGATCCGAAATTTGTCTCCGCGCTACCTTCTGTGCGCCCAGCACCTCGCGTCATCATCGGCGGGCCAGGGTGGAACCCCGATAAGTGTCAGAACGCCCACTTTGTAGGCTCACTCACCCTTGCAGTAGATGAGATAGCGATGGCAGTCGGGGCCTAAGCCCACCGATAGACTGCGCCCATGAGCGAGCACGACAAGGTCACAATGCTTGGCCTGACGTATGACGATGTCCTGCTGCTGCCAGATGCCTCCGAAGTTGTTCCCAGCGAAGTAAATACATCGACCTGGTTGACGCGCAACATCTCTTTAGC
>CAIMVH010000163.1 GCA_903844855.1 uncultured Actinomycetes bacterium
AGTAACTCTTGATGCCCTCGAGATCCACTCTTTAGCACGTGAGTCAAATTCAACTCGAGTTAAGGGAATACATAGAAGCCATTCACGTTTCCTTCACCTCCGAGAGATTCACTCTGCCTCAGATCCACCCAAACTAAACAACAGGAGATCTTAATGCGTATTCGCTCCATAGTAGCAACCGCTACTTTGACCACCTTTGCAATTGGTGCGTTCGCCACCAATGCTTCGGCAATTGATCCAGCCACACCCACCTATGTTGTATCGAAGAATGCTGCAGTAACAATTACTCCGTTCGTCACCACAGGCGACACCATCGGCGGAAATGTATTGCCCGGTATCCCTGACGGTTTTGGGGCTATGGCAAACGCAGATGGAACATTGACACTTCTTGCTGCTCACGAAATTTCCGTTACGTCAGTCGAAGGACTTGCGGCAGCAAAAGTCACTCAAGCAGGCGCTACCTACGGCTCCTCAATCTCTAAGATGACCTACGATCCCAAGACGAATGCCGTTACGGCGCTTTCGCCACTTATCAAATCAATCTCGTATTACTCATACATCCTCGATGAGTTCACTAGCAACTGGTACCTCTCATCCCCTGTGACAACCCCTTACAAAGACTCGTTTGGCTCCCCACTTTTCACGAATGGTCTCAATCGTTTCTGTTCAGCGACCTTGGCTCCAGCCGGAACCTTCAGCTACTCAGAGAACGTCACCAAGAAGGTTGGCAAGAAGACCACCACCTCTCTGGTGAAGTACGGGTATGACGCTCCGGTGTTCATCACTGGTGAAGAAGGTGGGGATTGGTCTCGGGTATTTGCAACCAGCATGGACGGTGAAGCAATTCAGCTTCCACGTCTCGGCCTTGCGGCGTGGGAGAATTACGTTCCTGCACCGGCTACCGCCACCAAGAAGAAGACCGTCCTCATGGGTAATGAAGACGGATCGGCAACGGCTTCCCAGGTTTACATGTACCTCGGTGAAAAGCAGAGCCAAGGCGCCACATTCGCCGATAAAGCTGGTCTGCAAAATGGCGAACTCTACGTCCTTAACGTTCCTTCTGCGAAGACTGACAACATCTTCCGTACTGACATCGGCAAGAACAAGAAGACTCCTGCTAATTTCACAAAAATTGGTTGGAATCCCGATGCCAGCGGAACCACCATGGAAGCACAACTCGGTGGAACTACTTTCGCCCGAGTTGAAGATGGCGAATTCGATCCAAACAATCCGAATGTGTACTACTTCATCACAACTGAATCCAACAAGGATGCAGGTGCCACCGCACCAAATCCTGCAACACCTACCGTGTCACGCGACGGTGGTGCGCTCTGGCGCTTCACCTTCACCGATGTAGCAAACCCAACTTTGGGTGGTCAACTCGAATTGCTGCTCAATGGCGCCGAGAACACATACCTGAGCAAGCCAGATAACATGACGATCGACCCAAAGGGTTACCTGATCATCCAGGAGGATCCAGGTAAGAATGAGCATCTCGCTCGACTCGTTGCCTACCGGATCTCTGATGGAAAGTTAGCTGTCATGGGTGAATTCGATGAGCAATATTTTAAGACGGGTGCAGCGAAGTTCATGACCGCAGATGAAGAGTCGAGTGGCATCGTTTCCGTCACGTCACTACTTAAAAAGGGTGATGGTGCCTCGTACTTCATGTTCAACGGACAGATACACGCACCGCTTGCGGTGGCTCGTCCGGACTTGGCGAAACTAGCAAATATTGCTCAGCTTCAACAGGTGACTGTCGAAGGTGGACAGTTCTACCTTATGAAGGTCACTGATTGGGCAACAGTCTTCGCCGGCTAAACCAGGGTAGGGAAGACGGCGTTACATAAAGTCCGGTGGATGCTCCAACAGGGGGATCATCCACCGGACTTTTCCTTTGCCGGGGGGATAAGGTATGAACAGTCCTTTTGACCTGGGGGAAATATGAATTACGTTCTGCTCGCCATGATTGCCGTGAATATCGCGATCACCCTCGTGCTGCTCACCAAGAAGAGTGCCTCCCCCGCTGCGGTGGCCGACAGCAAACTTGCCGAGGCCATCTCTCCGACACTCGCCCTTCATCGCGATGAGCTGCGCTCCACCATGACTCATAACAACACCACGATTGAGGAACGCCTGGGCAAGTTCAGAGAATCACTTGATGGCAACGCGCAGCTCACCAGGCAAGATGCGGAAAATGGGCGAGCAGCGCTCGAGAAATCCCTCAAGATTTCCCTCAGCGACGTGGAAGAGAAGATTCGTTTGCTCACCGAGTCAAACGAGAAGAAGCAGACCGAACTGCGAGAGACTCTGCGACTTGAATTAGAAACCTTGCGCAAAGGCAACGAAGAGAAGCTCGAGAAGATGCGCGAAACAGTCGACGAGAAGTTGCAGAAAACTCTTGAGGCCCGCCTCGGCGAATCCTTTAAGCAAGTCAGCGATAAGCTTGAGGCGGTACATAAGGGCCTCGGCGAGATGCAATCACTCGCCACAGGTGTAGGCGATCTCAAGCGCGTACTCACTAACGTAAAGAGCCGCGGAGGCTGGGGCGAAGTACAGCTCGGCCGTCAATTGGAAGACATGCTCACCCGCGAGCAGTACGACATGAATGTTTCCATCGTTCCTGGCACACGTGACGTGGTTGAGTATGCGATCAAACTCCCCGGCGTCACCGAAGGCGATGTCGTGTACTTACCCATCGACTCTAAGTTCCCTCAAGAAGATTATGAGCGCCTTCTCCTTGCCCAAGAGAGCGGTAATGTTGATGAGATGGATGCGGCCGGGAAAGAGATTGAAAAAGCCATCAAGATTCAAGCAAAATCAATCTCGGAGAAGTACATCCATCCTCCGCAATCCACCGACTTCGCCATCATGTACTTGCCCACCGAGGGCCTCTTTGCCGAAGTGATTCGCCGACCTGGGCTCTGCTACGAATTGCAGAATACACACCACATTTTGGTCACTGGCCCCACAACCTTGATGGCCATCCTTAACAGTTTGCAGATGGGCTTTAAGACTCTCAAGATTCAAAAGAGCACCAGTGAAGTATGGAAAGTGCTCGGCGAAGCCAAGACGGAGTTCAATAAGTACGGCAAGGTATGGGACAAGCTGGAGAAGCAACTCAGCGCGGCGCAGAACACGGTGGCCGATGCTGGTCGCCGTAGCCGCGCACTCGAGCGCAAACTGAGCAAAGTGGAGACGTTAGATGTGGGCGGGGCAACGCCACTTCTGGAACTTACTGGTCTTGATCTTGATGAGGACGAGACTGAGGTGGACGACTCCGAAGAGTACTAAGGACTTTTAGGCGAATCTCTCTTCGCTTGGCTGCGCTGAACCCCACCAACTCAAGGCGCTCCAGTCGACTTCGAGGAATACCAATCTCGCTTGATGATCTACTTCAATGACGCGCCCCCTTCCCACGAGTCCACTCTCTTCCTCGAAAACCTCTACTTCATCTCCGCACACGACAATGTTTTCACACTCCTCAAACCCCACATAAGTGTGGTTGCCTCGAACTCGGATATTTGGATCAATTTCCACCCTATTCATCGTCTCGCCTCTCCTTAAAAAGTGTAGAAAAGTGAATCACTCGCGTGATTGAGATCGGCAGCGCGAAAGGCACTGAATAGTGCTCGTCGAGTTCGCCTTCGCTGCCATCTTTCTCAAGAGTAAACCCCTGATCGAATAAGTGTGAGGCCTGGGAGCAAGAGTAAAAGGTGCGATTTAACTCTCTGTTAATTCCAGCTTGGGTCGCAGCTCCCAAAAGCCTCCACAGGACTTCTCGTGCCTGCTCCCCTTCAAAGGGAATAGCTGCGAAGACCGAGAGCCTGGGCGGTTCTCCATTTCGTGATGAACGTTCCAGCCACTTGTACAGAGATGACGGATTGATCGGTCGAAAGCGAACGACGACTGCACTTTGAAGATACTCCACCCAGCGAGAGTGGAGAAGAACCTGCGGACACAGATTTTCGCATCAACAGCCGACAAATATTTCGTCCAAAAATTAAACACAGAGTCACCGCTTGGATTCAACACGTTAACGGGATTGGCGGATCCTCGAGAGCGCAGAAGGAATAACTGCAATAACCACGACTGCACCAGTGATTGCAGATTGCAAGAAGTCGTTGATTGAAGTGAAATTAAGCCCGTTCTCTAATGTTCGTAACGTAATGACTCCGAGGATGGTTCCTGGAAGATTGGGCTTACCGTTTCTAAACATCGCCATGCCAATGAATACGGCAGCGATGGAGTTCAACATGAATGGTTGAGTTGCTGTGACGTTAGCGGTAGCAGTGCTCGCTGATCCGAGGAGACCTCCAAGAGCTGCACCCACTCCGCAGATAGTGAAAGCAATCATCCGAATAAGCTTGGTGTTGATCCCTGAATACCGGGCAGCCTCCGGATTGCCACCGACGGCGTACATGCGACGTCCAAGTGGCGTTTGATCGAGTATGAACCAAATAATGGCTGCAAATATCAGCATGATCCAAATCTTGTTTGAGAGTCCAAGCGATGTGCCTCGAGCGATATCAACAAAGTTACGCTCGACAAGTCCATAGACCGGCTTGCCGTCTGAGGCGTAATACGCAAGCGAAGAAAAGACACCAGCCATACCTAAGGTGGCAATAAAAGCGAGCACACCCACATAAGAAACTAAGAAGCCAGAGAGCGCACCTCCGACAAGGCCTACTGCAAGTCCAATTAAGACTGCGGGCAAGACGGCGCCGGGAGTGTGCGGCGTACCGTCGAGGCTAGCGGTAGTGAGCATTCCTGCAGTTGTTGATGTTGCAAACGCGGCTAGGCCACCGACCGCCAAGTCAAAATCTCCCACCACCATGACAACAGTTTGCGCGGCTGCAACAATTCCAACGAAAGCAACAGATTCAAGAATGTTAGTCACCAAGTTGGTGGGGCTGAGGAAGGTGTCGGGATAAAGAGATCCGAAGATGGCAATAATGGCGAGCAGTGAGACCGGGCCGAGGAAGGGGCGCAGGCGCCCATACGTCGTCTTCTTCATGTCGTGTTGAGTAATACTCTGCTCAAGGCTCATGCGGTTCTCCCGTAACATGCGAGTAGGGCTTCTGCTTCTGTGGTCGTAGAACTTTCTAGAATTGAAACTTGACGTCCTTCATGCATGACTAAAACTCGGTGCGAAATTGCCAATAACTCTGTGAGCTCAGAGCTCACCACAATAATGCTCATCCCTTCTGCCGCCAATTCAGCCAGGAGTCGATAGATCTCAGAGCGGGTAGTGACATCTACGCCCTTCGTGGGTTCATCGATCAGCAAGAGCGAAGGCGAGAGCGCTAAGAATTTTGCAAGCACGACTTTCTGCTGATTTCCTCCCGAGAGAGTAAAGATCTCTTGGGCGAGTGACTTACCTCTAATGTCGAACTTCTCCCACGCCGCTTGACCCATCTTCCGCTCCATGCGGGTCGAAGAAAAGAAACCGAAGTTTGTCAGCTTAGAGAGCGTGGTGATGACGATGTTGCTCAGGATGGATCCGGGGATTAATCCATCCCGGCGACGCTCTTGAGGAACTAAGACGACCCGATCAGTCTGTGCACCTCCTACGCTCTTGGGCAGATAGACATTCCCATGAAGTTCGATCGTTCCCGACGCTCGTCGTTGCGCTCCTGCGAGGACTCGCAAAATTTCGCTACGCCCCGAACCAGCGAGCCCACCGATTCCCAGTGTCTCTCCTGCCTTTACGGTGAAGTTCACTCCCCTAATTTTCTTTGCTGAGAGATCTCGAACCGAGAGGATCTCATTACTCCCCGGAATTGATCGATCAGGAAAAATCGATGAAACCTCTCTACCTGCCATCGAATTGATGATCTCCGGAATGCTCGTATCCACCACTTTTCCTTCAGAAACCTTGGATCCGTTTCTCAGCACCGTATAGGTGTCAGCAATCATGAATACTTCTTCAAGGCGATGTGAGACATAGATGATGCCCATACCCCGCTCGCGAAGCCGCTTTACCGTTGCAAAGAGAAGGTGCACTTCAGAGTCGGTGAGAGCCGCAGTAGGTTCATCGAGAATGAGTATCTTGGCATCGAGGCAGAGGGCGCGGGCAATGGCAGTCATGGTCATCTGCACTGCACTCAATTCATCGACAGGGCGACTCACATCGATCTTTTGTCCGAGTTCGGCAAACCACTTCTCCGCGGTGCGGTTGAGCTCGCCCCATGCGATCTTCCCAAGACGAGTGGGCATCTTTGTCCCGAGCAACACATTTTCGGCGACAGAAAGTCCGGGAGAGATCATTAATTCTTGATGGACAGTGGCTACTCCAGCCAGAGCTGAGTCGTGTGGGTTCCGAAATGTTTGCTTCACGCCGTCAATTGCGAAGGTGCCACTCTCTTCATGATGAATGCCCGCGAGAATCTTGATCAGTGTGGACTTACCGGCCCCATTTTCCCCGAGAAGCGCGCGTACCTCACCTGCGCCCACCGACAAGTCAACATTGTTGAGTACCACAGTGCCACCGAAAGATTTTGTAAGACCTGTAATCTCGAGCAAGTTACTCATGAGATCCCCTGCGGACAAAGCGCTCGCTCTCAATGACTGCCGAATCTCCCGGGAAGTATGCGTAGTCGAGGACGACGGGCTTATCGTTCTCATCCTTCGTCACGCGCACCGAGAAGAGACCCACCGACCCGGCTAGTTGCCCGAGATGCTCGGCTGCGTATTCTGGCAACGTGATTGCTCGAATGGTTTCACTCGCCCTATTGATCGTAATACCGGCCGCTTGCGTCAGCATGGAATAAAGAGATTTCTCGCGCAAATCAGCCTGATCCAATTGGCCAAAGAGTTTCTTGGTGATAAAACTCCTCTGCAGAATTAAGGGAACGCCATCGATGCTCCGCAACCGCCATATACATACGTAGGAAGTCGTGGGAGTAATGCCAAGTTGTTGAATAACCTCAGGATCATTCTCTTGGACAGAAACTACTTGCAAAAGCTCCGTTGTGAGTTCCCGATGTTGGCTGCTTACTTCATCGGCAAAACTCGAGAGGAATTTGATTTGATAACGAAAGGCATCGGAGCTGATAAAGGTGCCGCTTCCCCGCACTCCAGAGATAAGACCTTCGTTCTGTAACTCTGCAAGCGCTTGTTTAATAGTGAGCACTGCAACCCCGTACTCGCTAGCGAGATCCTTCTGGGTGGGTAGCTTTCCCTCCCCCGCAAACTCTCCACCAAGAATGCGTGCGTGAATTTCATCCGCAATAGTGAGGTACTTCGGCCGCGACTTCATCGCGCCCGCCCAGTGTTTCGGTCAAAGATTCCCACAAGGGCTTTATACGTATCAACATAAATCGCATACTTCTCGTCGTAATAGGCGCGCTTCGAAGAATCAGGAGTGAAGGTAGCTGATATGTGAATCATGGAAGCTGCCCACTCTTCGAGATCCTCACGGCCAGCGCCGCCAGCAACCAAAGCGATTCCACGGGCCCCGGTATCTAATTCTGAGAGGACTTCGACAGTGCGATTGTGTACATCGGCTTTGATTTGATTCCAATGTGCGCTCTTGCCTCCCCCGCCGGAGAGACGAATAGTCTTGACCGCACCACCTGAAGCTATTTCGCACCCTTCACGAATCTGCCGCGCAGCAAAAGCCACACCTTCAAGCACGGCTTGCGCCATTTCGCCAAAACCACTCTCTCGAGTGACGCCGATAAACACCCCCTGAGCGTTCGGATTCCAGTGCGGTGCGCGCTCGCCGTCAAGGTGCGGCAGGAAGATGGCCCGCGAAGGATTCGATGCCACCGCCGCGGCCAAAGTTTCTTCGATGCTCTTCCCATGCATCTGCGCAAACCAAGCAATCGCGTCTGCGCCCGCTTGCGTAGGCCCGGCGTGCAGTGAGCGACCGCGTATCGCTGGGAAGGAGATGATCCCTGGCGTGGGGATCGACTTTTCACCGAGCACCGCGACGATTTCTGACGTACCGCTGACTTCCATGGCATGGGAAGCATCGAGCAAACCAGAGCCGTAGACATTGCCCCAGGCATCCATCGTTCCCACTGCCACAGGAATGCCCGCAGGAATACCAAGTGCCCCGTTTGTCTTTCCAGCGATCGAATCAAAAGTATGAAGTGGAGCGTTGAGGAGAGGGCCACTATCAACAAGTGCTAGGACCTGCGCAATGTAAGCACCATCGCTACCTACGAGTCCGATCGCACTCAGAGGATCGGCTACCTGAACTCCGCATAACGCAGCGATGACGTAATCCTTAGGCAACATTGCGGCCGCAGCCTGCTTGAATGCAGCAGGATCGTTGCGTCGCCACCATTCGATTCGACTGAGCGAAAAGGATGAATCAATCTTGAATGGTCCACCCCAGAGTGCGATCCTTTGAGTATCACTAATGGCGCCATCGAGTTCTGCAGCGATATCAGCGCAGCGCAAATCCTTCCACGTGATCGCTGGCGTAAGCGCTTTAGATTCTTTGTCGACCAGTAGATGAGTATTTACTTGAGAACAGATTCCGATGGCGACAACTTCGGCGTCACTGCGTTTTACCGCCAATTCTTTCCAGGCCAAAGTGACGGCATTCGTCCAATCGGTGGGATCTTGCTCTGCCCAACCTACGTGTGGTCGATGCGTGGGATAGGGATAGCCGACCGAGGCGAGCGTGCTGCCGTCATCTGCCGAGATGAGCAGCGCCTTAATGGAGGTGGTACCGATATCGATACCGAGGAGTGCGCGCGTCATTACCTTTTGACCTCATTATCTGACGCCTTGAGTGCACGGGAGATCATTTGCAGATTATCTCGCAAACCTTCGTTGCCATGGGCAAAGAGCGCCTCAATACACGCGGTTCCTACGACGACGCCATCCGCCCCCGATTTCATGATGCGGGTGGCCGTCGGCGCATCGCTCACACCGAAGCCGGCAACTACCGGAACGTTCTTATTAATAGCGCGCATTTTCTCTACCAGGAAACTGGGGTCGCCGGCGGCCGTTCCAGTGCCCGTCTGCCCTGGGCGCGTCGGCACCATGATGTATCCGGTAGCAGCACGCGCCAACTTCTCGTCTGCTTCTGTGTACTCCCACGGCACAAAGACTGTGAGGGCAACCCCGAGCGCTGCAAGACGCTGATCAAACCCTTCTGGGTGGTGGCCGAGCATGAGGACACCATCGATGACATCTGCCTCTACCCACTTTTCCAAATCTGTGAAATCGGCATCGGCGTAACACATCCAGAGAAGTCCCGGACGACGCTTTGCGGTGGATAACCATTCACTAAGAACTTTTGCAATTGAGTTGCCATCAGTGCCGGCGGCGTGTGCCCGCTTCATGGAGGAGCCCATGGTGTCGCCGTCCATATATGGATCGCCGGAAGGTAGGCCAATTTCTAAAATATCGGCGCCGCCCTCGAGGTAAGCGTCGAGAATCACGCGGGAGAACTCTGGATCACCCGCGGGCACATAAGTAATCAAGACGGGTCTACCCAAAGAAAAGGGGGCCAGCAATTTGTTCATGCTGACCCCCTCTCCTTCTGGACAGACTTTACTAAGCGTTGTCCTTGTTGATAACCGTTCCTGGGACAAATACAACCTTGTCGGCAGGTACCGTTCCAGCAAAGAAGTCCTGAATGATCTTTACTTCAGTAGCTGCAATCGTTGGCCAATCTTGCGCCATCGTGGCAACCCAGTTTCCGCCCTTAGCAACTTCTGCGCGAGCGAAATCTTGACCGTCTACACCGGTGATCTTCACTTCGGTGCGACCAGCTTCTTGCGTTGCTTGGTATGCACCAAGTGCACTGGCATCCCAACCGGCCCAGACACCATCAATCTTGCCTGCGGGGTACTTGGTGAGGAAGTCATTGACAGTCTTCTTCGCAAAGCCAGTGGAATCTGCAGGATCGCCTTGTACATATTCAACGATCTTGTAACCAGCGGCTTCGAAGAGCTTCTTAGCTTCGGCGCCACGGATTTGTACTGGTTGGAATGCGTCAAAGACGATCATGGCAATGTTGCCTGGCTTGCCAATGGCATCCATCATCGCTTGCGCACTTGCGCTGCCGAGGAAACCGTTGTCGGTGGTGACGTTGACCAGGATTGGATCCTCAGTGCCACCGGTATCAAGACCGAAGACTGGAACGTTGGCTGCCTTCGCAGCGGCCAAACCTTCGCCAAACTCTTTAGGAGTTCCGAAGGCGAGCACAATGGCATCGACCTTCTGTGACACAGCAGTGGTGATTTCGCCGTTGACTTTGGCGTTATCACTCATGGTGTCAACAAGTGAAGTCTTGAACCCAGCAGCTTCAGCAGCTTTGACGAACTCGTCAATAGCGGTCTTAGCAGCAGGTTGTGCTGAGTAATCTGGGGAAATAATTGCAATCGTCTTCGCCGGGGCTGGGGCGGCCTCTTCTGATGACGAAGTGGATGAGCTGCAAGCAGCGAGCGCAAAGAGCGCTGCCACGGTGGCTCCGATAATTCCTAATTTCTTCTGCATCCGTACTCCTCTGTGAAGGTCTGTCCGTAGTAGGTGCTTCTTCCCGTCAGAATTGACAGTAAGAGCCTGCAGCCACGCCGTCAAGAGAAAACTAGTTTTTTCTTGATTCAGAGAGGCAACAGCCCTAAGGTAGCGCCATGACGAAGATCGCCGCACCCCTATTAATCTCCTCATCTGAAGCAATCGATGGCCACTTTGGCCCCTACGGAGGCCGCTTCGTTCCAGAAGCGCTCATCAGCGCCTTAGATGAGCTGGAGCGCATCTATAACGCCGCCAAGGTCGACCCTGCCTTTATCGCCGAGTTGGCGGAGCTGAACGCCACCTATATCGGCCGCCCCAGCATCCTCACCGAGGCGCATAACTTTTCTAAAGCGTGTGGCGGGGCCCGCATCCTTTTAAAGCGCGAAGATCTCAACCACACCGGTTCACACAAAATCAACAACGTGATTGGTCAGGCACTTATCACCAAGCGCATGGGCAAGAAGCGCATCATCGCTGAGACCGGCGCTGGACAACATGGCGTTGCTGCAGCAACAGCTGCCGCACTCATGGGTTTTGAATGCGTCGTATATATGGGTGCAGAAGATATTCGTCGTCAATCTCTCAACGTGGCACGCATGAAACTTCTTGGCGCCGAAGTTGTTCCTGTTACATCCGGTTCACAGACTCTTAAAGATGCTCTTAACGAAGCGATGCGCGATTGGGTCACCAACGTAGCCACTACCCATTACTTGCTCGGCACCGTCGCCGGCCCACACCCGTTCCCCTCTATGGTGCGCGACTTCCATAGCGTGATCGGCATTGAGGCCCGCGAGCAAGTTCTTGCACTCACCGGCAAACTTCCCGATGCAGTACTCGCCTGTGTCGGTGGCGGCTCTAACGCCATTGGCATCTTCCATCGATTTATTTCAGATCCATCCGTTCGTCTGATTGGCCTAGAAGCCGGCGGCGATGGCATCGAGACCGGTCGCCATGCTTCAAGTATTTCTGGTGGTACCAGTGGAGTGCTCCACGGTTCACGCACCTATGTATTGCAAGATGAAGATGGGCAGACGATTGAGTCGCACTCCATCTCTGCAGGTTTGGATTACCCCGGTGTTGGCCCGGAGCATGCCTACCTCAAAGATATGGGCCGAGCTGAATATCGTTCAGTCACCGACGCACAAGCGATGGAAGCATTCGCACTCCTCTCACGCACCGAAGGAATCATTCCGGCAATTGAAACGGCGCACGCGCTCTATGGCGCCATGGTGCTCGGTCGCGAACTTGGTCCGGACGCCACCATCTTGATCAATCTCTCGGGTCGCGGAGATAAAGACGTACAGACCGCCGCTGCCTGGTTTGGCATTGAACTGTAATGTCGCATCTCGCTGATCTCTTTGTTCGCACGCGCGCGGAGAATCGCGCAGCACTCATCGGCTACCTACCCGCTGGATTTCCCAACCAAGAGATGTCGATCAAAGTCATTAAGGCGATGATCGAAGGTGGCGTGGACGCCGTGGAGATCGGTTTCCCGTATAGCGATCCGGTCATGGATGGGCCGATCATTCAAGAAGCGGCCGAAACTGCTCGTGCCGCAGGTATCACCATGAAGAAGACGCTCGAAGTGGTGCGTGAAGTCGCTACCACTGGTGCGCCTACTTTGATGATGACCTACTGGAATCCGATCGATCGATATGGCGTGGAGCGATACGCAGAAGATTTTCACGCTGCAGGCATGGAAGGCGTCATCACTCCTGACCTCACCATTGAAGAGGCAGACGAGTGGCTTGGCTTAACCGATCGACTTGGTTTGCACCCCATCTTCGTAGTTGCACCTAGTACTGCCGACGAACGCTTAAAACTGGTAGCCGATAGGTGTAGCGGATTTATCTATGCTGCCAGCACGATGGGCGTCACTGGCGCGCGCACCACAGTATCTTCGGCGGCCAGCACGCTTGTTGAGCGTCTCCGCAAAATTACTGATACTCCAGTCTGTGTAGGGCTCGGAGTTTCTAACGGTGAGCAAGCAGCCGAAGTTGCCAAATACGCCGATGGCGTCATTGTTGGCTCCGCCTTCGTGAAAGCGGTACTTGCAAATCCTGAAGATCCACTACCAGGGGTGCGCGCCGTTGCTGAGGACCTCGCCCGCGGAGTCCGCAACCGCTAAGCGACGTTGTTCCCACCGCTCCATCACACAGAGTGAGTTTTTGCCATAGTTAGGCAGACTCTTTCCACAGATATTTATTGAGGATTCTCCTCGCGACGCATTCCGCCGAATATTCGGAGATGTCATTCTTCCCAAGCATGAAATCTCAAAGAATGCTGGCACTCCTGCAACGACCTCCGCTTAATTATCAACCTAAAAGGGGCAGAGGCAAGGGATCCCACATCTTACTTACAGCGATAAATCGTCCTTTAATAATTTTCGCGTACCACGTAGGAGATACGATTCCCCCACATGTGGTCAGGGAGATACTGACGAAGCAAGCAGGACTAGATATTGAAGAGGCACTTCGGATCGTGAGAGGGAGGAACAAATGACAAGAGTCAACGTTACCTATTCATATAAAGCGGAGTATTGGAATGCGGATTGCCAGGAAGTTCCCCAACTAGCCGCAGGCTCTCCCTCATTACCCAAATTGAGGATTTTGGTTCGAGATGCGCTTTGCGATTTTCTGAATGATGACAGGCTGGAGATTCATGAATCGACCGATTCAATCGAAACTAAGCAACTTCCTTAGCTAACGCCCTTGAAAGTATCGGTACCGCATCAGCCCAACTCATCCCAAAGGTTTCTGCGAACACTGTTTCAAAATTCTTTCCACCAGCAACATCTTTATACATCTGCATAATGACATCTGGACCCTTGATTGCTGAAAAGATTTCGCTGACTAAGAAACCTACGTCGTAAATTCGCCATTGCGGATACGTTTCCCACGGCGCCCACGTCGGCGATGTTGATGGCCCCAGGTAGGCGTTAAACCATGCTTCGTTATACGTAGCGTTGTGGATGAGCTCGCCGGTATCACGCTGACGCTCCGCAAGATAAGCGTCGTAGGAGGCGTAATAAACTGCAGCGGCTTGCGAGAACTCGGCCCCACCCTCCAATAACCATCTCGGCAGGTTCCAATAGTTGTAGGCTGTTCCTCGCATCTGAATTTGTTGAATAGTGTGGCTGTACTCGTGCGCTTCTAAGGTGCCACTCGAATGGTTCGGATCACTCTTTCCCCATGGGCTTACTGTGCTCAGAATGATTCCATCCCCAGCGGCGTTTACCCAGCTACTTGCGCCCCAGCAAGTGCTCTCCGTTTGGCAATTATTTCTTGCTGCGCTATCCCCTGTCGCCAAACCAGTTTGCAGCGCTGCGTACTGCGCCTGCGCCCAATCAATATCTTGATAGCCGTAATAGATGAGATAGAGATGTGCGACTTGATTGAACCCAGCGTAAAGGCGCGATGCTAAATCAATTCCCACGCGCGGAGTCGGATTGTCTAATGTGGAATTAGGGCCAATCAGCGTGGTCACTGTACCGACCGTTGCAGTAGATGTCTCCACCTTGGCTTTGCTCTTGGTCCATGCTGCAAACGCCACCGCTGATGTGTTTGCGGCGAGCGCAGCATCAAGACTTGCGAGCGACGTGATGACAACTGGTGCAGGAGCAGGAGCAGGAGCCGGTGCCGGTGCAGGTGCAGGTGCCGGTGCCGGTGCCGGTGCAGGTGCCGGAGCAGGTGCAGGTGCCGGAGCCGGTGCCGGCGCCGGTAGAGATATTGGAGTGGGAGTCGGGGTAGGAGTAGGAGTCGGCGTAAGGGTCGGCGTGGGAGTTGGCACCACCGTTGAACTTTCCGAAGGGTTCGGAGGAATAGCGCATCCCGCGGATGTTGCTGTCGCACAGAGCGAGGGAAGAGGTGTCGGCGTAGGAAGAGGCGTGGGTGCAGGTGTTGGCGCGGGTGTTGGCGCGGGTGTTGGCGTGGGCGCGGGCTTAGGTATCGGCGCCTTCTTGACCGTTTGCCAAAGTTTTTTCTTTCCTACCTGTGTGCAGATCAGCTGTTGACTCTTGACCGTGGTTTTTGAACCAATTTTGGTACAACTCCCACCGACCTTTGCGGTGGCGGAGAAGGCAGGGCACATCAGGGCAAGCGAGAGCACTGCTACGAAGAGAGCCCGCAAAATCCGCACACGAGCAAATTACCATCGAAGTGAAAGTAACTGTGAGTTACCCGTTGCAAAAAATCTCCGCACTTCAGGCGCCCGTACTGCCTCCCCTGTGTATACGGACATTCCTTGCCCCTATCCCTTCACCACGCTTCGCCCATGGAGCAATTTCCCAGTATGAAAGCGCGGCAACTTCTCAGAATCCTTCAACGGGATCCACTCAATTATGTAGAGGTACACCAACGCAGGCGCGGATCTCATCGACTACTCAGAGCGATAGGAAAAAAAGACGTGGTGTTTTCGTTTCACGATCGCATTACAGTACCTCCTAGATTTGTGAGGAGTCTTCTAGTAACCGACATCGGCCTATCCGAGAGAGAGGCGATTCAATTGTTAAGGAGGGACGTATGAATGAATCAAAGATAGAGAGAGCAACGATCACATATTCCCTTGAAGATGGGGTGTGGTGGGCTACAAATTCGGGCGGGTTTGGACTCATCGCCGCGCACGAAGATAAAGAGCAATTACGCGAGAACGTGCGCATTGCAATTGCAGACTGCTTTGGTGAAGAAGTCGAAATTTCCGAAGTCTTCGAGAATCACGCCCCAAAGAACCAATTAACTCACTAGACGAGCGAGGCGATTGCCTTCTCGATTATTTCCAGCGCTTCTCGAAGCAAGTGCTCCGGCATCACGAGTGGCGGCAAGAACCGAAGTACGTTTCCGTACGTACCCGCAGAGAGCAAGAGAACACCTTCTGCGGTGCAGTACTTCACAATCTGCGCAACTGCATCTGGATTTGGATCCTTGGTTCCTGGCTTCACCAATTCGATAGCTACCATGGCGCCGCGTCCACGAACATCACCAATCACTGGATGCTTTGCTTGCATCTCAAGTAGGGATGAAGTCATGATCTCGCCGAGCACGCGTGCTTGGCTAACCAAATCGTGCTCTTCAATAGTTTCAATGGCGCCCAATGCAGCGGCGCAGGCGATCGGAGATCCGCCATATGTTCCGCCCAGGCCACCGACGTGCACGCTATCCATAATTTCTGCACGACCAGTAACGGCAGAGAGCGGCAAGCCACCTGCAATGCCCTTCGCTGTGGTGATGAGGTCGGGCACAACACCTTCATCTTCACACGCGAACATTTGACCTGTACGAGCAAAGCCCGTTTGTACTTCATCAGCAACAAAAACAATTCCGTGCTTCTTTGCAAACGCTGCTAAGCCGGGGAGGAAACCCTTCGGCGGAACGATGAAGCCACCTTCGCCTTGAATAGGTTCAATCACGATGGCGGCCACGTTCTCTGGCCCGATTTCCTTTTCAACTTTATGAATGAATTCTTCAAGCGCCTCAGCAGCGCAATTCTCTTCACCCGTCATCCAACGGTATGGGTACGCCATCGGCATGCGATATATCTCAGAGGCGAAAGGTCCGAAACCTTGCTTGTAGGGCATATTCTTTGCGGTCATCGCCATGGTGAGGTTGGTGCGCCCGTGGTAGCCATGCTCAAAGACAATGACAGCTTGACGCTTCGTATAAACGCGCGCGATCTTCACTGCATTCTCAAGTGCCTCTGCGCCGGAGTTGAAGAGTGCGCTCTTCTTCTCGTGATCACCAGGAGTGAGGCGATTGAGGTGCTCGCAGACTTCTACGTAACCCATGTAGGGAGCAACCATGAAACAGGTGTGTGTAAATGCGGCAACTTGTGCCTGAACATTCTCGACAACTTTGTCAGCTGAGTTACCTACGTTAACTACCGCAATACCGGCACCCATATCGATGATGGAGTTACCGTCTACATCTTGAATAACTCCGCCGCCAGCTGCGGTCACAAAGACCGGCATGCCGACACCGAGACCAGCGCTAACCGCAGCGCTACGGCGCTTGAGAAGCTCAGCCGACTTTGGCCCAGGAATGGAGGTAACGAGCTTGCGCTCTTGGGGTAACGATGGACCACCGGACATAAGAACTCCTGACTAAGACTCTCGCCCCATTCTAACCCAGCTTAGGCAGCCAGCGCCTTCCGCTTGCGGGCGCCAATGATCTGCCCTAACACCACGATGGCCAGCGCAATGAGGAATACGGCCGAGCCAATCACGTTCACTTGTGGCGGGATGCCGCGCTGCGCCGAGCCCCAGACAAACATGGGGAAAGTCACCGTGGAGCCAGAGTTGAAGTTGGTCACGATGAAGTCATCAAAGGAGAGCGAAAAAGAGAGCAATGCAGCACTTGCGATGCCAGGGGCAAGAAGTGGGAGCGTGATGCGCCTAAAGGTCTGCCACTCGTTGGCATAGAGATCCATGGCGGCTTGTTCAAGACGCGGATCCATACCTGCAAGCCGAGCCTTCACGGTGACCACCACGAAGGAGAGACAGAACATGATGTGTGCAATCAAGATCGTCCAAAATCCCAGCGGAAAACTTGCTGAGACGAAGAGCGTCAAAAGCGACGAGCCCAATACTACTTCGGGCGATGCCATCGGCAAGAAGAGAAGGAGGTTTGCCACACCTTTGCCGCGGAAGCGGTATCGCATCAGTGCATAGGCCATCAGCGTTCCTAGGATGGTGGCGCCTATCGTGGAGATTAAACCGATTTTGAGGCTGACCATTACTGCAGGACACATCGCTTCAGCGCCTGAACATGGATGTAACCAGTTGTCGAATGTGAACTTGTCGAAAGTGTAAGTGAGGCGCGACTTAGGTTCGTTAAAAGAGAGCGCAATGACTACGAAGACTGGGATGAACATATAAAAGAGCACCAAGAGGCCGACGATCATGATGATGTTCTTACGAATCCAATTCATCGCTACACCAACTCGTCTGTGCCGGCGCGCTTCACATAGCTCGCGACCAAGATGACGATCGCCGCCATGAGTAAGAAAGAGAGCGCCGCCGCAGTGGGGTAAGCGCCACGTTCCAAGAATGCACGGTCGATCACGTTACCGATCATGGTGGTGTCCTTGATACCACCAAGGAGTTGGGCATTGATGTAATCACCCGATGCTGGGATAAAGGTGAGTAACGTCCCCGCCACTACCCCGGGCATTGAAAGCGGAAGCACCACACGATGAAAGCCGTTGAAGGGTTTCGAGTAGAGATCGCCGGCAGCTTCAATGAGACGGGGATCCACTTTTTCCAAACTCGTGAAGAGCGGAAGCGTCATGAAAGGTAAGAAGTTGTAGGTAAGACCCATCACAACAGCGAATGGTGTCGCCAGAATTCTGCCACCTTCAGGCAAGATATGAATATTCTGCAAGAAGTGCACAAAACTAGAGTTATCACCCAGAATCGCGGTCCATGCAAGAGTCCGTAGCAAGAATGATGTGAAAAACGGAGCAATCACCAAGATCAAGAGAATGTTCTTCCACTGGCCAGATTTCAAAGCGATTGCGTAAGCCAGCGGGTACGCAATAATTAACGCAAGCACGGTGGCAATCGCAGCGAAAGTGAATGAGCGGAGAAATTGCGGCCAGTACTCGCTCAATGCATCGACGTAGTTGCCCACGTGACCATTCATCACGTAGCCCGTCTCAAGGGAGCCACTCGGATCGTACAAACTTGTAGCACCGAGATTAAACATGGGAGTCAAGAAGAAGAGCGCCAACCAGAGCGCACCTGGCGCCAGGAGTAGGTAGGGCACCCACTTCTTACTAGTCACCGGATTTACTCCGCTTCGGCGAGGACATCGCCGGCATAGGCATCTTGCTTAGCGTCGAGGGCAAAAGTATGAGACGGATCCCATGAAATGCGAACGCGATCCCCTGCTTTTACCTCAGATGCATCGACGTTCTGTTCGAAGACCATGATTTTCTCATCGTCTAAAAATCCTGGAATTTCCACGATGAACTGAGTGGAGACGCCGATGTATGAACGTTCTAACACCGTGCCTATTAGTTGATTACCTAAATGATCGTGCGCATGATTTGACTCCGCCGAAATGTAGATCTTCTCTGGACGCACACCCACCCATACTTTGGCATTTGTAGTTGCTACTCGGCTTGCCGGAATCTTGATGTGATTGCCCCAGACCTTTACGCCTACAAAGTCTCCACGATCCATCACTTCACCCGTAAGCAAATTTGATTGCCCTAGGAAGTTGGCCACGAAGGTGGTCTTGGGGTTTTCGTAGAGATCCATTGGGCTACCGAGTTGCTCAACCTTGCCTTGATTCATCACCGCAATGGTGTCAGCCATGGTCATGGCTTCTTCCTGATCGTGGGTCACATGAACGAAGGTGATACCCACTTCTGTCTGAATGCGCTTAAGTTCCAATTGCATCTGGCGACGTAGCTTAAGATCGAGTGCGCCGAGTGGCTCATCAAGGAGAAGCACCTCTGGGCGGTTGATCAGTGCGCGTGCGAGCGCCACTCGTTGTTGTTGGCCGCCAGAGAGTTGCGATGGCTTACGCCGAGCAAAGGCATCAAGTTCTACGAGCGATAGCATCGCCTCGACCTGCGTGGCCACATCCTTGACTCCACGGCGGCGCAAACCAAAAGCCACGTTTTCATAGATATCAAGATGTGGGAAGAGCGCATAGGACTGAAAAACCGTATTCACTGGACGGTTATACGGCTTCAGCGAAGCAATATCGTGATCACCGATCAGGATCTGCCCTGCAGTGGGAAGTTCTAGACCAGCCACCATGCGTAACGTGGTGGTCTTGCCACACCCCGATGGCCCTAGGAGTGCAAAGAACGAGCCTTTAGGAATCAGAATGTCGATGTTATCGACTGCGACGAAATCACCAAACTCTTTACGTAACGATACGAGCCGAAGATCGCCGCCAATCTGATCCATCACCCACCCATGACCTTTGCGTACGCATCTTGGCAGGACTTCTCTGTAGCTTCGTCGAGACCCGCAAAGATATGCGCCTTCGCGAGGGTTGCCGCATCAGGGAAGATCAAAGAATTACTGGCAAGATCCGGATCAATCTTGGCAGCCTCTTCCTGCGCACCATCTACTGGACAGATGTAGTTCACATATGCAGCGACTTGAGCGGCCACCTTGGGATCGTAGTAATAGTTGATCCACGCTTCAGCATTCTTCTGATGCTTGGCAGCCTTCGGTACCTGCATGTTGTCTGACCAAAGCATCGCACCAGCCTCTGGAATGACATATTTGATCTTGTCGTTCTTCGCTTGAAGTTGGATGACATCACCAGACCATGCCACACATGCGGCTATATTGCCCTTGGCAAGATCTGGTGCATATTCGTTTCCGGTGAACTTGCGAATTTGACCAGAATCAACTGCCTTTTGAATCTTTTCAATAGCGGCATCAAAATCACCTTGATTAAAGACCGCAGGATCCTTACCCATTGAAAGCAATACAAGACCCATGGTGTCGCGCATTTCAGAGAGGCAGGTGACTTTACCTTTGAGATCAGGACGCGTGAAAAGTTCATCAATACTCATCACTGGCTTAGTCACATCGCCGTTGTAGGCGATGCCACCGAAACCTGATTGCCATGGCGCAGAGTAATCGCGAGTGGGATCCCACGAGGGTGTCTTGAGAGCTGCGCGAAGGTGCGCTTCAACGTTGGGAATATTTGCCTTGTCGAGTTTCTGCACCCAGCCCAGGCGAATCATCTTGGCGGCCATCCAATCGGTAAGCACCATGATGTCGCGACCCGTATCTTGACCAGCAGCGAGTTGATTACGAACCTTGCCAAAGAAGACATTGTTATCGCTGACATCTTCTGTGTAGGCAACCTTGATACCAGTAGCAGCAGTAAATGCGACCACAGAAGGACGAATGGATTCATCGTTTTCATCAACATCGACATAGAGCGGCCAGTTGGAGACGTTCAGCGTCTTATCCGAGTCAGATTGATCAGCTGTAGCAGGTGCCGCAGAACTCTGAGTATCGGCAGCGCCCTTAGTGCCGCAAGCCGCCAAAAAGGCAGCCAGTCCAACCGCACCAGCGCCTGTGATAACGCCTCGTCTGGTGACCTGACTTGAGATGACTTTACGCATCTCGGGCGTCAGCGACTCAACAGGTGGCAGGTTCTTCTCTTCTGACATATCTACTCCTCAGTCGATCCAGCATCAATCCAGCGTGATAGTACGGAGCCTAATCATTCAGAGCCAAAAATCCCAGGCTTTCCGAAGTGTTTCTGTAAGTGGGCACTTTCCGTCAGCGCATCAGAAATAAGGTCGAGTTCTTTAGCTAATTCCCTATCTATGGACATGCGTGCGCCTCTTCTGGAGTAGTGCTAGAACGGTCTTACTCGCCGATATTGATCATCACGTGTTTGATGCGGGTGTAATCCTCGAAACCATACATCGAGAGATCTTTGCCGTATCCAGAATGCTTGAACCCACCATGTGGCATTTCCGCCACGATCGGAATATGAGTGTTGACCCAAACAACTCCAAAATCCAGACCTCGTGACATGCGCATTGCAGTGCCGTTGTCCTTAGTCCACACACTTGAAGCCAAGCCGTACTTCGTATCGTTGGAGAAGTTGAGAGCCTCTCCCTCATCTTTGAATTTTTGGACAGTGACAACCGGTCCAAAGATTTCATCTTGAATCATTTCATCCTTCTGTTGTAAATCGGCAACGATTGTGGCTTCGTGGAAATAGCCAGCACGATCCAGTTGATGCCCACCGGTAACAACGTTGGCATGGGAAGGTACACGCTCCAAGAATCCCTTCACGCGCGCTAATTGATTCTCGTTATTGAGTGGGCCGTAAAGAATGTCTTCATCTGGAGCACCAGTGGTGGCAATCTCCTTAACCTTCTCTGCAAGAAGTGCCACGAAGTCTTTGTATGCACCCGCTTCGACGATTACACGTGTGGCAGCGGTGCAATCTTGACCAGCATTGAAGTAACCACCGATAGCCACTCCTTCGGCAGCAGCTTCGAGGTTGGCGTCGTTGAAAATCACAACTGGTGCTTTTCCACCCAGCTCGAGATGGACGCGTTTCACATCTTTAGCCGCGGAACCAGCAACTTCCATACCTGCGCGGATGGAGCCAGTGATAGAAACCATCTGTGGAATCTTGTGCTCGACTAGCGAGCGACCGCTGTCGCGGTCACCACAAACCACGTTAAAGACACCGGGAGGCAAGAACTCAGCCATCACGTTTGCCATCCAGACAGTTGATGCCGGAGTGGTATCACTTGGCTTCAATACAACAGTGTTGCCTGCCGCAATCGCCGGCGCCCACTTCCATACGGCCATCATCATTGGGTAATTCCATGGCGTTACTTGAGCACAGACGCCAATGGGTTCCCGACGGATGATTGATGTATGCCCTCGCATGTACTCACCTGCGCTACGACCTTCGAGAATGCGAGCGGCGCCAGCAAAGAAGCGGATTTGATCAAGCATCGCGGGCATCTCTTCTGACATGGTGATCGCCAGCGGCTTGCCGGTGTTCTCACTTTCTATTGCAATCATTTCCTCTGCTCGTGATTCAAACGCATCAGCAATCTTCAGAAGAGCCTTCTGGCGCTCGGCAGGGGTGGAATCGCGCCAGGATTCAAAAGCGATCGAGGCTGCGTTGATGGCGTGGTCTACATCTGCTGCATTCGATATCGGCGCAGTGGCATACGGCTTCCCCGTGACTGGACTGATGAGCTCGCTGACTTTGCCAGATTTACTGTCTAAAGCGACGCCGTTGACGAAATTCTTAAGCTGCTTCATGGTTCTCCTTCTGAGTGCTTAGGCGTGAGAGTACGCGGATATGGACCTTTTGGACACCACCCCAGGCTCAAAAGTAAGGAATCCGCAGATAAATTGTGTTTTTACTACGGATTCTTTTGCTATTTGGCCTAAAGTCGGGCATTCTCGGGGCATGTCAGCCTCCAGCGTTCCCCGTGGTCTCGCCTTCACCAAGGCGCGCCCGGCCAGGGTGGCCCTCGATGACACCTCTAAATCGATCATCGAGCAGCTCCAGAGCGACGGCCGCAAGTCCTACGCCGCGATTGGTCTTGCGGTAGGGCTCTCTGAAGCCGCGGTACGTCAAAGGGTGCAGCGCCTCATCGATTCAGGTGTGATGCAGATCGTCGCAGTGACGGATCCACTCGTCGTTGGCTTCAACCGCATGGCCATGATCGGCATCAAAGTAGAAGGCGACCTGCAAGAAGTTGCTGACCAGCTCGCAACTTTCCCGGAAGTTGACTATGTAGTTGTCACCGCCGGGTCATTTGATTTGCTCGCTGAAGTGATTTGTGAAGATGACGATCATCTACTCGAGCTACTTCAGCGATTCAGAACCATTAAGACGGTGCGCTCAACCGAGAGCTTCGTTTATTTGAAACTACAAAAGCAGTTATACAACTGGGGGACAAGATGAGTATCACACCACAAGGTGCTGTCGAACACTTCGACGAAAACCTTTCTAAACGCGCGACCGAACATATGTGGATGTATTTCTCTCGAATGGGGAGTTACCACGAGGGCGCTTCAGTTCCGATCATCGTGCGCGGCGAAGGCGCGTACATCTTTGATGATCGTGGCCGACGCTACCTCGATGGTCTCTCTGGACTCTTCACCGTGCAGATGGGCCATGGCCGCGAGGAAATAGCTGCCGCTGCATACAAGCAAATGATGAAGCTCGCACACTTCCCTATTTGGGGTTACGGCAATCCTCCAGCGATCGAACTAGCAGAGAAACTGGCAAGTCTGACACCTCAAGGTTTGGACCGCGTCTTCTTCACGACCGCTGGCGGCGAAGCAGTAGAGAGCGCCTTCAAACTTGTAAAGCAATATTTCAAGATGACCGGCAAACCGCTCAAGCACAAAGTCATCTCGCGCTCTATTGCTTACCACGGCACCACACAAGGAGCGCTCTCGATTACCGGTATCCCGGCAGCTAAGCAATGGTTTGAACCACTTGTACCCGGCGCCCACAAAGTTCCCAATACAAACTTCTACCGTGCACCTGAATACTTACAAAACGATATTCACGCGTTTAGCGAATGGGCATCTTCACGTATCGAAGAAGCCATTCTCATAGAAGGCCCAGATACGGTCGCGGCAGTATTCGTGGAACCGGTACAAAACTCCGGTGGTTGCTTCCCGCCTCCCCCCGGCTACCTCAAGCGCGTTCGCGAGATTTGCGACAAGTACGACGTCATCATGGTCTGCGACGAAGTCATCACCGGCTTTGGTCGTATCGGTGATTGGTTTGCCAGCAATCGCTACGGCATCGTGCCGGACATCATCACCTGCGCCAAAGGAATGACTTCAGGCTATGCACCTATGGGCGCCATGATTGTCAACGAACGTCTATATGAACCTTTTAGTCAGGGAACAAACTCTTTCCTCCACGGCTTCACCTGGGGTGGACACCCCATGGGTGCGGCAGTTGCCCTTGCCAACATCGATCTCATGGAGAGAGAAAACATCAACGAGCACGTACTGAGCAATGAAAACGCTTTCAAGAAGACTCTCGAGAAGCTCTACGACCTCGATATCGTCGGCGAAGTTCGCGGCGCGGGATACTTCTATGGAATCGAGTTGGTGCGCGACAAAAAGACACGTGAGACCTTCACCGCGGAGGAGAGTGAGCGCTTACTTCGCGGCTTCCTCTCGACTGCACTCTACGACGGCGGGCTCTACTGCCGCACCGATGATCGTGGCGACCCAGTTATTCAGCTCGCTCCCCCACTCATCTGCGATCAATCTCATTTCGATGAGATCGAACAGATTTTGCGTGGGGCACTCGTTGAAGCAATGAAGGTCATTTGAGCAAGCGAACCCAGATTCGCCGCGTTCCCAAGAAGGCGGTCAACGATCGCGAGATCATGAATCAGATTCTTGATACGGGCTTAGTGGCGCATGTCGCCATTGTCGATGACAAGCAGCCATACGCGTTGCCCGTGGGTTTCGCACGTGACGGTGACCGACTTTTGCTTCACGGTTCCGCTGCCTCTCGCCTCTTTAAGAAGCTAGCGGATGGTAAACCATGCTGTGCCACCATCACCATCATGGACGGTTTAGTAATGTCCCGCTCCGCATTTGAATCATCGATGCACTACCGGTGCGTAATGGTGCTCGGCGAAGCTGTAGAGCTGCACGGCGACGAAAAAATGGCAGCCTTCGATCTAATCGTTAAAGCATTTATGCCTGGTCGAGAACTTGAAGTTCGAAAGAGCACCAAGAAGGAGTTGAAGGCCACGACATTAGTGGCCCTCTCGCTCGATGAAGCAAGTGTCAAGATCTCTAATTTAGATCCAGGCGATCTTCCGGAGGATATGGATTCACCACTGTGGGCTGGCGTCATTCCCATTCAACATACCTTCGGTACACCACGCGACGCGGCAGACCTCAAGCCAGGAATTCCGGTGCCCGGTTACATCGCGGAGTGGACACACGGACGCACCTGATGAACCTCTGGCTCGAAAGTCTTGATGCTCCGCTACAACATCGAGCAGGCATTACTGACGATCTCGATGTGGACATCGCGATCGTGGGTGGCGGATTCACTGGGCTCTGGGCCGCACACTTTCTCCGCCAAGAGATGCCGGGCGCCAAAATCGTGGTGCTGGAAAAAGAGTTCGTAGGCTTTGGTGCCAGCGGCCGCAATGGTGGCTGGGCATCAGCTCTTTATCCAGTGGCCTTCGATCGCTTGGTAATTGAAGTCGGCGAGGAACGCGCACGGAATGTGCGTGAAGTCTGGCGACGAAGCGTGCCTGAATTAGGCGCAGAGCTTGCTCGTCACGGTATCGATGCGGGTTATTCATACGGTGGAAATATCACGGTGGCGCGCACCAAAGTACAAATGAAGCGTGTGGAAGCAGAATTCCTGGCCGCCGAGCATGCTGGCGAAGGCGCAGTTCGCCTCTCGCGAGATCAGGTGAAGGACCGGATTAACATCTCTGGCTCCGTCGGTGGACTCTTTATTCGCGAGTGCGCGCGCATTCATCCAGCAAAGGCTGTACGTGGTCTTGCATCAGCAGTGGAACGTGCTGGTGTAAAAATCTATGAAGAGAGCGAAGTTCTCTCCTTGCGCCCAGGAGCATCTTCAGTGGCCAAAAAGGGCATTGTGAAGGTGCGACACCTGGGCACCATCCGCCGAGTACATGCCACACATATCGTAGAAGCCACCGAGGGATTCTTGCCCTCTATTAATTCACCAACGCGATCCAACCGCAGCGTTGTACCGGTCTACTCATTAATGACCGCAACTGAACCACTCTCACCAGAAATATGGAAGGAGATTGGTTGGAGCGGAAACGAAACACTTGCAGAAGCGTGTCATCTCATTACCTATGCGCAACGCACTGCCGACGATCGCATTGCAATCGGCGGCCGCGGCGCTCCGTATTTCTTCAACTCAAAGATTTCCCCAGAACAAGATCGAGATCCACAGGTGCACGGACAACTTCGTGAATTAGCACGCTCGTGGTTCCCGATACTGCGTGACGTAAATTTCACGCACGCATGGGGTGGGCCTTTGGGGATTGCTCGCGATTGGCACCCCACCGTTTCTTTTGACGACAAAAATGGTTACGCGCGCGCAGGTGGCTACGTGGGCGATGGCGTCACGAGTTCATACGTAGCCGGGCGCACCCTTGCAGATTTACTATCAGGCAAGAAGAGCGAGTTCACCAAACTCCCCTGGGTGAATCATCAGAGCCCCCCATGGGAGGGTGAACCCGTGCGATGGCTGGCGATCAACGCTGGTCTCAAAGCCATGACATGGGCCGATCGTGAGGAGCATCTCAGCCATAGAGAGAGCCTCATCGCGCGTGCGATGGCACGCCTGCTCGGGCATTAATCCCAGACCATTAGTAGACTCACGACATGGATTCGATAAAGAGCGCTCTGGACCTACTCTCCATTGATCATCTCCTGAGTGAGGAAGAACGCGATATCCGCGACACCGTTCGCAAAGTGGTAGATGACAAAGTGCGCCCCTTCGTGGCCGACTGGTACGAGAAGGGCGATCTACCTGCTCGAGAGCTCGCCAAAGAATTCGGAAAGCTGGGCTTACTCGGTATGCACCTCGAGGGTTACGGATGCGCCGGCACCTCAGCAACCGCCTACGGCCTTGCCTGCATGGAATTAGAAGCCGGTGACTCGGGGCTCCGATCACTGGTCAGCGTGCAAGGTTCACTCGCCATGTTTGCCATCTGGAAGTTTGGTTCAGAAGAGCAGAAGCAAGAATGGCTCCCGGGAATGGCGAGCGGCGAATTAATCGGTTGCTTCGGTCTTTCTGAAGCCGATTACGGTTCAAACCCCGCTGGAATGATCACTCACGCAAAACGTGATGGAAAAGATTGGGTACTCAACGGTTCGAAGATGTGGATCACCAACGGACCCATCGCAGACGTAGCAGTTGTGTGGGCGCAAACCGAAGATGGAATTCGTGGTTTCGTGGTGCCCACCAAGACCAAGGGCTTCCAAGCCAATATCATTCACAAGAAACTTTCGCTCCGCGCATCGGTAACCGGTGAATTAGTCTTCACAGACCTTCGCCTTCCAGAAGATGCTGTACTTCCCGGTGTAGTCGGACTCAAGGGTCCCATGTCATCTCTTAACGAAGCGCGTTTTGGAATTCTTTTTGGAACTGTGGGCGCGGCCCGCGACTGCCTGCAAGTAGCTACCGATTACGCGCTCTCTCGCATTCAATTCGATCGCCCCATCGCTGCTTTCCAACTCACCCAAGAGAAACTTGCAAATATGGCACTCGAAGTTCAAAAGGGTTTCTTACTCGCCATGCACCTTGGTCGGTTGAAAGACGAAGAGAAGTTGCATCCTGATCAGGTCAGCCTCGGCAAACTCAACAACGTGCGCATGGCACTTGAAGTGGCACGTACGTCGCGCACCATCTTGGCCGCTAACGGCGTCACTCTCGAGTACCCCGTCATGCGGCACGCAAACAACTTGGAATCAGTACTTACCTACGAGGGAACGAGCGAGGTTCACTTGCTCACCATCGGCCGCGCCCTCACCGGCATTCAAGCCTTCAAGTAACATTCAAGCCTTCAATTAAACGGGGTTACCCCCGCCTAATTCCAAACACATCGCAGTCGTCTAGGTTTGGCCACCTCTTCAAGTTAGAATACTTACATGAAGTTGCTTCGCAGGGTCGCACTTACGGCACTTCTCAGTAGCGCCTTGGTCGCTACATCAGCGCTTCCGTCAGGCGCCTACGACGTGGTACCACCGAGTGTTCCCTCCTTCGGACTCCTGGTTGATGAACCACTCACTGGTGGTTTCCAAACGATCTCTTCAACAGTTGCCGGCGTCCCACCTTTATATAATGGCAAGTTATTAGATAGCGAAAATCGTGTCTGCGCCTCAGTATCAGATCCACATTGTGAAGGCATGTACTCGTTCATCGCAGAACTCATGCTCCCACCATGTGCAGATACCGCTAGTCGCATGTGCGTTCAAGGCGTAGAAGTAAGTGCGAAGGACGAACCGATGGTAAAAGCAAGCGTGGACCATGTGGTGAATACCGCCCCCACTCTGGCGGATCCGTTAACTGGATTGCCCGCAGGCGGCGCAGTTGCCCTCTGGAAAGCGCCATCGGCCACACATGCAGGCGGCACGGACACCTACGGCGTTGTGGCCCGTGCTCAGTATCAGCAAATGCTCAAAGTCCCGGGAATTCAAGCGGCGAGCAAACTGCGACTTATAAGTTTTAGCGCCAGCGTTGTGCCGGTGGTGATGACCCCGGGGTATGGAAATGTGCTCGAGGTTCGCGAAGTCCCACAGAAGGTGGGGCCCCATATGGGAAAGTACAACTATCAAATCGCCGACAAGGCGGGCGCAAGTGGACCATACATTCAGAATCAGAAATGTCTATGGCGAGAATTGGCGCTCTGTGCGGGAATCTCCTCGTTTGCAGAGAATTCAAAGGCAGCTGTGACTCTTCGCATGAACAATGACCTTACGGGTTGGCTCTTTGGACGAATGAAAGAAGTGAATGTTTCGGTCACGCCTATCGATTCTTCTAACAATACGATCCGTATCGAAGGGCGACCAGTAGATGTGCCAGCCGCTTTGGGGTTTGTTCCCAAAGCCGACGTCTCTAACTACCCGCTTGTTGAGGCGTGGCAAAAACTGAACTACGCACCAGGAGATGGATATTACGAAAAGTCTTTAGCCGACCCCAATAGCAGCTGGGGAAGCGAAAGTAGCGCTGGCGGTTTTCGAGGATTTACGACGTACGAACAATTCCTCAAACCCATCCCTAGCCAAGGAGCGCGGTGGCTCATTTCATCTGGTGCTACCGGGAACGGCTTGGTGAGTACCGGCGGTGGGTGTTTTGCAAGCACCACCCAGCTCCTAGGAATTGTGACCACAAATTCCATGATCTACTCCCCCGGGCCTCCCGAACTCAAAGATGGTGCACTCATTTACAAGGTGGCCGGATTACACACGACCGCTAATGGCGACGTCTTTAAAGGGACATACGATCTTGCAATGCGATCGGAGACTGCTCGTTGTCTTTACAACTTCACAAAAGCACCTATTCGCGCAGAAGTAGTGGTGGTGTCAGCCGACGGATCTAATCAAAATGTCACGACAGTAATTCAAAACGAGAAGGATGGCTGGTTCACGCTCGGCGCCTATAACTTCACCTTCTCGCAACCCACGATTCGCATCAAACTTACCCAAGAGAAAGCAGTAGTCACCACTTCAGCCACTCCTGCTTCAGTTACTCCCGCACCAAAGGCAAGTACGCCTGCAGCACCTGCGAACCCAAACAAGTCGAAGACGATCATCATCACTTGCGTCAAGGGAAAGACCACTAAGAAAGTTGTGGGAGCTAATCCCACCTGTCCAGCCGGATACAAGAAGAAGTAGGCTGGGTACATGAACCCTCTTCGAGTCACCTTCGCAATTTTATTCGCCTTTAGCCTCCTCACGTGCACTTCACAAACTGCTTCCGCTGCCACCACCGTGAGCAAACTAAAGATCGTCTACCAAGAGTCGTCCGATTCCCCCAAGGTCACCTGGACTCTCAATTGCAAACCAAATAGTGGAACCTTTCCTGGAGTCGCTGTGGCTTGCAAGAAGTTAACTTCGCTAAAGAATCCCTTTGCTAAGCCACCAGCAGACCAGATGTGTAGCGAAATCTACGGAGGCGATCAAACCGCAGTCATCACCGGAACATGGCTCGGCAAGAAAGTAAGCCGTAAGTTTTCACGAGTAAATGGTTGTGAAATTGATACCTGGGAGAGCCTTTACCCCGTACTTCCTCACGTCGAAGGCGTTACTCAGTAAGTCGACCCTCGCAAATGGTGAGTTCGTGAGCATGAAGTGCGCCCATCAATCGATTGTCATGTTCAGAGATGATGACCGTCGCCCCCGCACTTGCTCTTGATGCGAGCTTTGAAGCAAGAAATGCCACCATTGCATCATCAAGCCCAGCAGCAGGTTCATCTAAGAGAATGTGCGCAGACTCCCTTGCGAGCACGCTAGTGAGGAGAATACGTGTGCGCTCGCCGCGGCTGAGTTTCCTCCATTGTCGATCTAGCAAATCTTCGGCGCGCAATTCATCAGCCATGCCGACGCTCCAACCACCCCAGCCAAGTACATCTGTAGCGGTGAAGTTAAAAGCAATTTCATGATCTTCATACCAAGAGTATGTAGCGCTGCGTTCCTGCTCCAAGAGCCCACTCAGTTCGCGCCCATCAATTGAGATACTGCCAGCACCAAGTGGAACTTCCCCTAAGAGAGTAAGCAGAAACGTACTCTTCCCCGACCCATTCGCACCTTTGATTACATAAATGCCAGCCGAGAATTCATAAGTGAAGTCGTCAATGAGCGTGCGCCCACCACGGGTGATTGAAAGTGCGCTGCACTTGATCATGAGGAAGCCTTCTCCCTCAATAAAATAAGCACTAAGACTGGACTGCCGATAATTGCCAACAGGAGTGTGAGGGAAACTTCACCCGAGGAGAGCATCGAACGCGAGAGCGTATCGGCGGCCAAGAGCAGGAGCGCACCACCAAGCGCGGATGCCGGCATAAGTATGCGAAGGCGCGCACCCACCAGTGGTCTGAGTACGTTAGGCACCACGAGACCCACGAAGGTCATTACTCCAGAGAGCGCGGCGCTACTTCCCACCAAGAGTGCACCTGCTACTAGTCCCAGCAACTTCATACGCCCCGTCCGCACACCCATGAAAGTTGCTATTCGATTTCCGAGCGCCATGCGATCCACGTTGCCAGAGATCACCCACGCAAGAATCGTGCCTAGAACGAGGAATGGGAGAAGTCGAAGCAGGGCTGGCCACGTCATCAGCGAAAGTGAGCCCATCGCCCAGAGAGATGTTCCTGGACCGCTCGTGCGTCCCTGCATCGCGGAAATCAGTGAACTCGAGGCGCTCCACAATGATCCAAGACCGAAGCCCACCAAAATAAATGGCAGTGGCGCCAGTCGCTTCGGAATAAGCCGAGCAGCCGCTAAAGCACCGAGAGTTGCTATCGCAATATTCGGGAGTGACCCATAGGAAGCAACACCCACCGAGGTAGAAATAATGGAGAACAGGACGCCGCCTGCAGATATACCAATAAATGCTGGGTCCGCCAAAGGGTTGATGAAGAGCCCTTGCATTAACGAGCCCGCAATTCCGAGCGCTGCGCCAATCACAATGGCGCCTGCCACTCGTGGAAGGCGGATCTGACCAATGATCTTTAATGCATCTTGCTCTTGCGTAGTGGCATTGCCAGAAAAGATCCCATGTAGAAAATCGCCAAGTGCGAGCTGTACGCTGCCAGAGAGCAGCGCTACGAGAGTGAGGCCCACGAGTGCAAAAGAGAGCGCCAGCAGGATAGTGGCGCGCCTCATTTCAGTGCCTTAATCATCGCAGCATTGAGCTGAGAGATTAAATCTGGAAGACGTGGTCCGAATGAGAGCAGAAGCGAATCATCGACAGCAACAACACGTCGGTTCTTTCCCGCATTTGTCTGTGCCACTCCAGGTAAGGAAACTAATCCTTTGACGCCATCGACGGATGCTAATCCTTTAGCCATGACCAAGATGAGGTCAGGATTAGCTTGTGCAATGGTTTCAGCAGTAATTGGGGAGAAGGGTTTACTTGAAATTGTGGCACCAGCGTCTACTCCCCCAGCAAGTGAAATGATTTCATCGGCACCGGAGCCTTTACCACCGAGCAGATAAATTGAAGAAGGTCCACGAAGGTAGAGGAAAATCACCCGAGGCGTAGGAGAGATTGTGAACGCTGGAATATCAGCGATCAGACCACGCGCCACATCTTCGGCACCCACCGCACGCCCAAGTGCTAAAACTCGTTCCTTCGCAGAGGCGACCGTCCACGCTTCTGGAATCACCACCACCGATACCCCTGCAGCAGCGATTTGTTGCAGAGCGCTCTTCGGACCTGTTGACGCATCAACAATTACTTCCGTAGGTGAGGTCGCCAGCACTTTCTCGGCCGACACCTGATGTCCCATCGCGACCACTGGCACGTTCGCAATCTCTGGGAGGGTGCTCGCAACATCTTTACCCACTAGGTGGTCGCCCAGACCCATTGCCACTAACGACTCAGCTGCGCCGTTTGCAAGCGACACAATACGAGTGGAATCCAATTTGCTCAATTGAGCACCCGAGAGGTCCTCTCCCAGACCGTTTTGATTGGCAGATATCTTCGGGCCGATCGGAAGTACCGCTTTTGAAATAGTGACAAGGCGATCAACTGACGGCGCTGACGTGCTGCAACCCACTAAGAGGAGGCACACAAGTACTGCCATCCGCTTCATGAGGCAATCCTCCCACTTGGCCAACGCCCACTCCCCGACAGGGTGTCGGAAAACACGCACCGACACCCTGTCGAAACTTCGCGTTGAATCACCCGATAACTTCTCTCTATGCGCCGCATCCTTCTACCGCTTGGAATAATGGGACTGCTGGTCGCCATTCCGCTCTCCCCCGCATCTGCCGTTACCGGGCAACATGGCGAGACTTTTACCGCGAGCAAGAGCCTCAAACTTAAGCCAGGCGGCCAAACAATAAGCGTCACCGGCGAAGGGTTCGATACTTCAGTTGGTATCTACATCGCTCTTTGCGTTATCAACAAGAATGTACTTGCGCACAAAGCAGCACCCACACCTTGTGGCGGTGGCGTAGACCAGGGTGGGACTAGCGGTGCATCACTGTGGATCTCATCAAATCCACCTACTTACGCAACCGGATTAGCAACGCCTTTCTCCGAAACAGGTGGCTTTACGGAGAAACTCAAAGTGGGTGCAATGATCGGCAAAGTCGACTGTCGCAAGAAGAGTTGTGCCATCGCGGTTCGCGCCGACCATACCCGTGGAGATGATCGTTCCTTCGACATCTTTATTCCAGTCACATTTCTTGCAAAATAATTCAATCGCAACTCACCAAGGAGCAACATGAAGTTGAAAAGCATCACCACCGGATTAATCGCAGTGGCACTCATCGGAGCAACGGCTCTTCCCTCCTCTGCGGCCACCAGTAAGGTGAAGATCAGTGGCGGACCCCTGAAAGCACTTACCTTCGCGGGCGACAACATCCGCCTCACCGTGAAGGGCCTCCCTAAGAAGACGGGCGTCTATGTCCGTGAGTGCCTCGCTACTACAAAGCGCCCCACCGCTGCCCAGTGCAATGGAAATGGCGTCTGGATCACTCCTTCATTCCCCGGTGGCGTCTATCCCACCGACGGCACAGTCGCTAAGCCGAACGTAGAGTTCGTTTTCCCCGTGGTCGGCGCATTTGGCACCACCGACTGCTCTATGTCCAAATGTGTGATCTATGTGCAACGTGATCACCTCGGTCCTACAGATAAGAGCCTCGACACCAGTGTGAAAATTTCCTTCGCCGCGAAAGTTGCGACACCGGTAGCCACAGGTTCAGCTTCGACCACCCCAGCCGCAGCGGCAACACCTGCAGCAATGGTTCCCGACGTGCTCACTAGCACTATTGGCACCGCCACCCTCGGTGATGCTCCGACCGCAATCAACGCAAGTGTGGATCAAACCATTGTCGTGAAGACCCTCTCTGGTGTTACACCGATCATTGTCGCGCTACCCGGTGGTAATTGCGTGATCACTGGCACCACAATCGCAGCGGGTTGGAGCGGTTACTGCGTCGTACAGGCCACTTCAGCAGGAAATGCCTCTTACACCAAAGTGTCAAAGGTCTATCCGCTCTCGGTGGCTAAGTAGCACTTCCTCAAATAGAGCGTGACGTCTATCGAATTTGCGCGCGTACTCCGGCGAGTGCAAATTCGATAGCAGCTTTCACTTCGGCTTCAGGATTCGCACCGCCGGAATCTACTCGCCGGGTAGTTGCTTCAACTATGCCATTCACGAAATTTGCTACGCGTGCTGGATCTGAGGTACCTGCTTCGCCCAGTGCCTTGATGAGTGGCCCAGTGAGGCGATGGTGAGCGGCACGAACTTCGGGCACTCGATGTGGTGGAAGTGCAACTGAACTCAGTTCACGAGCAAGGCGATGTTTGCCGGCAACCACGTATTCGAGCGCGCCTACCATCCACGCCTCAACGTGTTCCAACGCAGTCGCCGTGGCAGAGACTTGTTCGTTGAGTGAAGCTGCCCAAAGATCTAATTCGTCAAGTACTAAATCAGCGATCAAATCTTCTCTGGAATCAAAGTATTCATATAGCGAACTCCTTGAAAGACCTGCGCGAGCCGCCACGGCCGACATGGTGACCGAACTGCTGCCCTCTTCCATAGCAATTTCTACCGCAGCCGCCAGCAGTGCTGCGCGACGCTTCTCGCGATGATCAACGACGTTAGAGGCTTCGATCTTTGGCATGGGAGGATTCTGCCACCTATTCCGTAGGAGCGCCTGTGATGGATATTTCGCTCGCTGCGAGCTGCCCGCACGCGCCATCGATGTCGCGGCCACGGGTATCGCGAACGGTCACCGCCACGCCATACGCCTCAAGGAGGCGGACGAAAGTGTCCTCATCTTCCTGACGCGAGGCAGTCCACTTAGACCCCGGAGTGGGGTTGAGAGGAATGAGATTCACGTGCGCGTTGCGATTTTTCAGTAAACGACCGAGCAGATCAGCACGCCAGGCCTGATCATTTATATCGCGAATCAGCGCGTATTCAATCGAGTAACGTCGACCAGTCTTATTCGAGTAGGCATCAGCAGCTTCGAGAACTTCACTGACTTTCCAACGAGTATTGATTGGCACGAGCGTGTCGCGCAGTTCATCATCAGGTGCATGAAGTGAAACAGCCAAAGTTACCGGAATATCTTCGTCGATCAACTTCATAATCGCAGGAACAAGACCAACGGTAGAGAGCGTGACTGAACGCGCGCCGATGGCCAAACCTTCTGGATGTGGCGACGTAATATTACGAATTGATTGGATCACCGCGTTGTAATTGGCGAGTGGCTCCCCCATGCCCATAAAGACGACATTCGAAAGACGCATCGTGCCACCAGGGATTTCTCCACTATCAAGTGCACGCGCGGCCATCACTACTTGCTCGGTGATTTCACCGGCGGTGAGATTGCGAGTAAGCCCGCTCTGACCGGTAGCACAGAACGGACAGTTCATACCGCATCCGGCTTGCGAAGAGATACAAACAGTTGCGCGATCGGAGTAGCGCATGATGACGCTCTCCACGAGAACTCCGTCGTGCATCTTCCAAAGATCTTTACGAGTCCGACCTCGATCACACTCGAGCGAGCGCACGGGAGTAAGTAATTCCGGAAGTAGTAGGTCTTTAAGAGTTCCACGGAGATCTACCGGAATATCACTCCAGCTATCTGGATCATTATTGAGGTGCTCGAAGTAATGGAGCGCTACTTGTTTGGCTCGAAAACCGGGAAGACCAAGATCCTCCGCAAACTTTTTGCGATCCTTGGCTGCCACATCACTGATGTGTTGGGGCGCCTTCTTCCGGCGCTTAGGTGCGGCGAAAACTAGTTCTCCTGGCTTAAGCGCCATTAGAGCCCCACAAAATGGGTAATAAGTAAGTAGGCAAATGGTGACGCAAGAAGAACTGAATCGAGACGATCCAGGATGCCTCCGTGGCCTGGAAGGAGCGCACCCATATCTTTGACACCCAAATCACGCTTGAGCGCGCTTTCAATGAGATCTCCACTCGTAGCAGCAATGACCGTGACCGTTGCCAGCACCGCCCCTTCCCAGAAAGGACGATCAAGCCAAATCATGTAGAGCGTTCCCGCGCCACCGACCGCAAGAATAAGAGAACCCACCACACCCTCAATAGATTTCTTGGGACTAATTGTCGGTGCGATGCGGTGCTTACCGAAGAGCACTCCGGCAATGAGACCGCCGGTATCGCTTAATGCAACTGCAGCGACGAACACCATGGCACGTGCGCGACCATTCTCAGGTACCGCAAGAAGTATCGCGAATCCCGCTGGCACCGGAAGATAGAGCAACGAGAAGAGAGTTGCCGTGACATCCTGCACAAACGAGGTAACACCCGAGCGAAGTCGGATAACAAGTAACACAGGAATTGCCACACCAGTTGCGATGGCTAAGCCGGAGAGTCCCCAAAACCAACTCGACATGACGATGGAAACGCTTGCAATAGCTGCTGTGTACGGATCGATCAAAATACTCTTCAGCGCAAACGCCCGAGAGAGCTCCCACACCGCCGGAATCATGGCAACGGAGACCAAGATGGCAAAGAATATGCGGTTCCAGGAAAGGGACGCGATGATCAGCCCTAGTAGTGAAAGACCCACAATGAGGGCTGAAGGAATGTTGCGCCCGGCTCGGGCATTAATGTCTGTCACGATTAAACTTCGAGAAGTTCGCTCTCTTTGTGTTTCAAGAGCTCATCGATCTTGTCCCCGTGCGATGCGGTGACCTTGTCGAGCTCCTTCTCGGCACGACCGAGTTCGTCTTCACCAAAGCCGCCATCTTTTGCCAACTTATCTAAACCTTCTTTGGCATGGCGACGAATGTTGCGAAGCGTGACTCGTGCCTCTTCCGCCTTTTGACGAGCAACCTTGATGTACTCCTTGCGTCGCTCTTCAGTCAATTGTGGGAAACCTACACGTATGACGCCACCATCGTTACCCGGATTCACTCCAAGGTCGCTCTCGCGGATCGCCTTTTCGATGGAGGCCATGGCGCTCTTATCGAAGGGACTAATGAGCGCCATGCGCGCCTCTGGAATTTGAATGGTAGCTAGTTGATTGAGGGCGGTAAAAGTTCCGTAGTAATCCACCATGATCTTGTTGAACATGGCGGGATGCGCGCGGCCAGTACGAATAGAGCCAAAGTCTTCTTTCGCGACCTCGACAGCTTTATCCATCTTCGCAAGAGCTTCTGCAAGTATTGCGTCGATCATGGCTTCTCCTTCGTTGCGTACCTAGTAGCAGTGGCCTGAGGGTTACCTCAGTGAACTAATGTGCCAATCTTTTCACCGCGAACGGCCTTCGCAATATTGCCATCCTCCATGAGGTTGAAAACGATGATCGGAAGGTGGTTCTCTTTGCAGAGCGAGAAAGCAGCGGCATCGGCCACGCCTAATCCCTGGGTGATGACCTCGCTGTAAGAAATTGAGTCGTACTTGGTTGCGCTGGCATCTTTGCGTGGATCTGCCGAGTAGACTCCATCGACTCCACTCTTTGCGAGCAAGAGCGCTTCGCAACCGATTTCTAGCGCGCGTTGCGCCGCGACGGTATCGGTGGAGAAGTAAGGCATGCCGGCGCCGGCTCCAAAAATAACTACTCGACCTTTATCGAGGTGGCGCATGGCGCGGCGAGGAATATACGGCTCGGCGACCTGACCCATGGTGATGGCGGTCTGCACACGAGTATCGATCTCTTGCTTTTCGAGGAAGTCTTGGAGTGCGAGGCAGTTCATGACCGTGCCGAGCATGCCCATGTAATCGGCGCGAGCGCGATCCATACCTCTTTGTGAAAGTTCAGCGCCGCGGAAGTAATTGCCGCCACCGATGACGATGGCTACCTGAGTTCCGCCGCGTACCACATCTGCAATTTGCTTTGCGATGTCTTGAACAACATCGGGATCGACGCCAATACCCTTCTCGCCACCAAATACTTCACCCGAGAGCTTAAGAAGCACTCGACGGTATGCGGGGCGAGAAGGGCTCATGGCATCAGGCCTGTCCGACGCGGAATCGCGCAAAGCCAGTCACCGTAGTGCCAGCTTCTTTCAGGACTTGGTCAACACTCTTCTTGTTGTCTTTCGCATATGCCTGCTCGAGAAGTGAAACTTCCTTCACGAAGCCGGTTACACGACCTTCAACAATCTTGGCAAGCGCAGCTTCTGGCTTACCTTCGTTACGAGCGGTCTCTTCTGCAATACTGCGCTCTTTCTCAACTACATCTGCAGGCACGTCTTCGCGCGCAACATATTGCGGTGAGAATGCAGCGATGTGTTGCGCAACATCCTTGCCGATTGCATTGTCGATTGAAAGTGCCACCACGACGCCAACCTGCGGAGGCAAGTCAGGGCTAGTGCGGTGGAGGTAGGCAGCTGCTGGTGAGCCCGCGAAGACAGCCACTCGGCTAAGTTCGATCTTTTCACCAAGAGTGGCGTTGCCTTCATCGATATGGGCGCCCAAAGTCTTGCCGCCACCAAAATCAGAGGCGAGCAAAGCTTCGAGATTTGAGAGCTTGGTCTTTGCAACATGGGTGAGGATTTCCTCTGCGAGCGCGTGGAAGCGATCACCCTTTGCAACGAAGTCCGTCTCACAATTGAGTTCGAGAATAACGCCGAGGTCTCCTTCCACCTTTGCGGCCACAAGACCGTTAGATGCAGAGCGACCTTCGCGCTTGGTTACGCCCTTGAGTCCTTTGACGCGGATAATGTCGACTGCCTTGTCGAAGTCGCCATCGGCTTCTACGAGTGCGTTCTTGCAATCGAGCATTCCTGCTGCTGTGAGTTCACGCAGCTTCTTTACGTCTGCGGCGGTGTAGTTCGCCAAGATGTATCTCTCCTATCAGGCTTGCGGGGCGGTTTCAGCAACAACAGTTTCTTCAACTGCTACCGCTACTGGTGCTTCGACTACTGCTTCAACTGGTGCAACTTCTGCAACAGGGGCGGCGGCATCGAGAATTTCTTGAGCGATCGCTTCGACTGCAGCAGGCTTGTTGGCCGTGGCAATCTCTGAACGCTTCTTGAGACCTTCAACAACTGCGTCGGTGATGACACGAGTCAAGAGGGTGACGGAGCGAATAGCGTCGTCGTTACCTGGAATACGGTAATCGACTTCGTCTGGATCGCAGTTGGTGTCGAGGATTCCGACGATGGCGATACCAAGTTTGCGAGCTTCCTTGATTGCAAGGTGCTCTTTCTTGGTGTCTACAACCCAGATGATGCTGGGCACCTTCACCATGTCGCGGATTCCGCCGAGAACGCGATCAAGCTTGACCTTCTCACGGTGAAGAACGAGGAGTTCTTTCTTGGTGAGGAGTTGGTCATTGGATTCTTCGAGTGCTTCGAGTTCCTTGAGGCGAGCGATGCGCTTGCTGACGGTTCCGAAGTTGGTGAGCATGCCACCCAACCAACGCTCGGTCACGTACGGCATACCTACGCGACGAGCTTGCTCAACGATGGGCTCTTGAGCCTGCTTCTTGGTGCCGACATAAAGAATGCTGCCACCGTGGGCAATAGTCTCTTTGACGAACTCATAAGCATTATCGATGAGTGCGAGTGATTGTTGAATATCGATGATGTAAATGCCGTTGCGTTCCGTGAAGATGAATCGCTTCATCTTTGGATTCCAACGACGTGTCTGGTGTCCGAAGTGAACACCTGCGTCGAGTAACTCGCGCATCGTGACGACCGCCATGGCCGCACACTCCTTTCGCATCCGGGCAAGCTGCGCCGGACGCACTCGGTTATTGGTAGGTACCGGTTGGTACTTACCCCTGACATCCCACGCTTGACCCAAAGGACCGAGTGGAGTGTGGGTTACTTGGGAAAACTCCCGGTAACCCACGGTGTGGGATGTGCGATGTCACCGCTTTCACGGTGCGGGCTAAGGGTATCGGAGCAGGTAGGCCTGGCGCGAACTCGGGTCGCGGCGCTCTCTCCACAGGAATCAGGCCTCATCTGGCGGCTTCCACAGCGCCCCTCCAGTGAGCACCCACGAGCGGATTTACGCTCATCCTGGGGCGATGAGACACCTCCCAGCCCACTTGCTCTTAGCGAGCGCGCTCACCTTGGCACCCGCGGGGCTCTCAC
>CAIMVH010000164.1 GCA_903844855.1 uncultured Actinomycetes bacterium
AGTAGTTATCTGGAAATGGTTGCAGTCTCGCAACTTCCCGCACGGTCAGGCTCGACTGAATGCCCTGCCTAAGAGCCAAGATCATTCTGGTGCAGAGGTAGAAACTCGATGTCGGATTGTGCATGCGGCATGACGTAAAGTAACTCGCCAATATTTTGAGGTAGTCGCATCCGCTACGCTTTGGCGTAAGCGACTCAAGATTCGGCACTACAGCCGAGAGACCACCAAAGAAACCGAACGAACCATCTCACCGCAGCAATTGGTCTATTACCGAGATAACTGGGACGTGGATAGCTGGTGCCACCTAAGGGATAAGATCCGCAGCCTCGCCACTGCGAGTGGCGCTTAATAGACATTAGATAACCAGCTGTCTTTATTGCAAGATTTTCTCAACCGATAAATACCTTTCAATAATTCCTACAAAAAAATGCGAATAGAGTTAATACCAAGTGCAAAACGCTTAATCCGATCGCTAAGAGATATCGGATATGAATTTGTTGATTCCGTTGCAGATATTGTTGATAACTCGTTAGAAGCAGAGTCCTCTCAAATCAAGATAACTTTAAAATTTGATGGTGAGGATTCTTATCTAATTATCGCTGACAACGGCGTGGGCATGGCATCTAAAGAGATACAGGAAGCACTGAGATTCGGTTCAAATCGAAGCTATGATAAATCTGACGATTTAGGACGATACGGACTTGGCTTAAAAACGGCTTCACTCAGTCAATGTGAAAGGCTAACAGTATCTGCTAGAAGAGGAGAAGAGCGAGTAAGAATCAACTCCTACTGCTGGGACCTTGATCATATTGAGCAGACGAATCGATGGGAAATCCTAAAAATTGACAACAATAATATCAAAAAAGAAGCCGTGGACCATCTGTCCCGCACAACTGGAACAGTAATCACTTGGGAGCGACTTGGTCGATTACTAGGGTACAAATTTCCATCTGGAGAATACGCAAGAAGACAGTCTGAGCAGATGGTAGAAGCTCTGAAACTACATCTTGGAATGGTTTTTCATCAATTCTTGTCAGGCGAAGTGACTGGCAAACGGATCGCTATATATATAAATGATGAAAAAGTCTCCCCATGGGATCCGTATTCTCGTGGAGAAATTAATACTAAGAAACTTGATCAGATTATGATCCCACTGGACTTTAACCATGGCACTTACAACGTACGCTTGCAGCCTTATATTCTGCCCCCTCAGTCGCTGTACTCTTCACCTAAAGCTCATTTGCATGCCTCAGGTCCTGGGAGGTGGAATAGACAGCAAGGTCTATACATCTATAGATCCAATAGAATCATCCAAGCTGGCGGGTGGAGTGGGCTCAGAACTAGTGATGAACATACAAAACTAGTTCGAATCGCCATGTTCATACCTTCGCAACTTGAGGAATTATTCCAAGTAAACGTTGCGAAGAAACATGCAACATTACCCCGTGAACTAAAAGTAATTCTTCATGAAATAATTGCTCCTATTGTTCAAAGAGCACAAGAGGTATATCGGGAAAAGATTGCTGGCCAGGCAATTTCGGTTGAAAAGATTCAGTCTCAGTCCAGAGGGGACTTGTTCATAAAACACAGTCCAAAACAGAAAGAACTGGAATCACACGCTGAATTAATTCGTCTAATAGAAGCAGTCACAAAAAATGCAAAGCTCACAACTGACAAACCAAAAGTCACCAGATTTCTAGAAAACATGTTCGCTAGCGGATCAGAAGATGAGAAACGAGTTTTCAAGTCTATGCTGGGAAAGTATATGGCACTAGAAGAAGCTTATATCAAGTAATCAAGCATGGAAGTAGTCGTAACTTGCCAAGCGATTAGACTTGTACCGCTTCCTAGCCTCGTAGGCAATTGGAACAAGTTCGATAGGCCATCCACTCCTTATGAAGAAAGGTTCAAGGCAAAAACTGACGTTACGTTTAGCTACTGTGCTCATTTCCCCTCCGTTATCGAGTATCGATTCAGGATGGAGATGGGGCAATAATGCATGAATCTTTTTCCATATTTCACAGAATTCAGTATCTTCGACATAATCGATCGGATGAATGTAAGTGTTATTGACGAACTCTTCCAAATCAGAAATTAATTTTGATTTTTGAGATTGTGAAATAGTAATTTTTTTTGCCGTTTGATCGCACTGGCTTAAATAGTCTAAAAGACCATTGCCAACAGCTGTTCCAACAAGAGGAGGAACAGCATTGCCAATTTGAGTGAAGACATGAGATCTCATGCCAAAAAACTTAAATGTATCAGGAAATGTCTGAACTCTAGCAGCTTCTCGAGGAGTTAAAGAGCGGGTTTGAGTTGGATGTATAAACATTAATCCATCATTCTTCAGATGAGCGACGATTGTTGAGCAAAGACTACTTCTTGACTGCCGAGTATAGCGGTCTTTGAATGAGTCTCTATTGTAAGGGAACTCCATCTCTATGCCACGAGCAATGGCTCTTCCACACGTTTCACCTTCATGTAGCCTAGCGAAATCTCTCAGATCACGATCACTATGTGGACGTGAGCAATGCCACGTCAGCTTATCTGACTTTTTAATATCAAGAACGTCATTCAGAAAATTTCCAGAATACTTATTCATGTAAACTTTACGAAGAGCAAGATCATAGTCTTGTATGACACGCTCATCACCAGCCTCGAGAACTGGCAAGTCCTCAATGGCTTCACCGAGTGTTATAAGTGGGAGCAAATCCCCAAT
>CAIMVH010000165.1 GCA_903844855.1 uncultured Actinomycetes bacterium
CACATGGCCGACCGATGTGCGATTACGGAAGTACGCAACATCGACGACGATGCTTCCTACGATGCTTGCGACAAGTGCTTTCTGCCATGGTGATGCCACCCCGGCAGTAGCGGCAGCGGAGATACCTGCAAAGGAGAAGAGTGTGGCAACAAGACGTGCACGCACGGGAGATTTTTCACCGCGGTGCAAGAGAAGTGCCACCGCGGCGAAGATTAGAGTAAGCACGAGCAGAGCGATGATGCGCCCTATGTTGGAGAGTTGCGACCAAGTACTTCCTAAGATGATGAGAGTGGCTACGAGAGTGAAAGCGCCACCGACGTAACCACCAATCTCTCCTAGGAGTGATCGGCGACTTCTTTCTTCTTTCGCTACAACTGCTGGTGCTATTGAATCTTCTGGTCGTGCGAGTTCGACCATGTAGCGCTCGCGGATCTGCTCTGATTGCTCGCGATTGAGCTCGCCGGATGCGACGAGTTCGACGAGCGCACGTTCCAGAGCATCAAAACTCACTTCAGATTCCACCGCACTTCAACTGAGATTGAAACGTCTTGCTGGCCGACGTCGATTTGCGTAGGAGCTGAATCTGCAGACGCTTTAGCTGCGTAGGCAATCGGCATTGGATAGTAGGAAGCAGTGTTCTCGTTGAGGTATTGCACCGTTCCTAATTTTACTCCGAGCAGTTTGGCGTAAGTAGCTGCCTTTGCCTTGGCCACTTTGACGGCGAGCGCGCGTGCACTTGCCATCGCCTTTTCGGAATCGAGCAAGAATGGCGTAGCGCCATCGACGACGGCGTTATCACCAGCGGCTTCTACGATTTGATCGAGGATGGTGCCGGCAATAGCGGTCTTACGAACCACGATGGAGAAATTCTGAGTGGCACGGTATCCGCTGACCACCGGCGCCTTATCTTGTGAGTAGATGTACTCCGGGTTCACATTGATACGCGCGGTCGTAATGTCTTTGGTAGCGATGGCGTTAGCGGTGAGTACCTTACGAATGGCCGCGGCAACCCCCGAAGATTGTGAGAGCGCTTCTTTGCTGCTGGGTTGCAAAATATTGGTGGTCACCGAGATGCGGATCGCATCGGGAACCATCTTGACGGTGCCGGTTCCTTGCACCGTGATACCGCGGGTGGTGGTGTCGACGGCGGAGGCGGGCAGCGCGCTCAAGAGCGTGAAGCCAAGCCCGAGGGCGAGGACGCCGACAAAGGTGCGGCGAAGTGGACGGTTTAATAGCAGGCTCTTCATGTGGGCTCCTTTAGTCATGAGGATACCGTCCCACACGTTTCAAAGCCCTGAATGCGCAATTCATGAGAGAACTCTGCGAGAGAATATGAGGGTGATCACCACCTCTCTCGAACAGGCAGCGCGCGCCCTCCAAGGCGGGGCGCTGGTAGCCATCCCCACAGAGACGGTTTATGGGCTGGCTGCCGATGCGCGCAATGAAGCCGCGGTTGTCAGTATTTATGTGGTGAAGGGGCGGCCAAGTAACCACCCGGTGATCGTGCACATTGCTGACGTAGATCAGTTAGATGAGTGGGCGATCAATATTCCGGAGTGGGCACGTGCGCTCGCAGAAACTTTTTGGCCAGGACCGTTGACTTTGATTTTGCCGCGAGCTGCGCACGTAGGGGATTGGATTACTGGCGGACAAGAGAGCGTAGGCGTGCGCTGTCCTGATCATGCACTCACTCTCGCGCTGCTCCGCGAATCTGGCTTAGGTGTGGCGGCGCCGAGTGCGAATCGTTTTGGCTCACTCTCACCTACTTCGGCAGCGGCAGTGCTTGAAGAGTTAGGTGAGTATCTCGACCCCGCAGAAGATTTAATTCTTGATGGTGGCGAATGCGAGATCGGTGTGGAGTCCACCATTGTTTCTTGTTTAGGAAGTGCGCCAAGCATTTTGCGATTAGGTGCTATCACTGCCGAACAGGTCGCTATTGTGAGTGGACTCGATGTCGTTGCAGTTGATCCATCCGTGCGGGCACCAGGAACGCTGGCACAGCATTACTCACCACGTGCTCATGTACGTATGGAAGTAAATGAGAAGTGTGAAGCGATGATTGCGCTCGCAGAAGTTGACACTCCACTTGGATTAGTGCGACTCGCATCGCCAGATAATGCGGCCCAGTATGCCCATGAGCTTTATGCCGCGATGCGCGAGGCTGATCATCGCGGGTACGCATGTATTGCGGTTATCCCACCTACTGGGGAAGGTATTGCCGCCGCGGTACGCGATCGCATCACCCGCGCCAGCGTTTGAGATCCCTACTTGTATTTGCGCAATTCATGTTTGGCAAGTGAAGAGATATGCACATCGTCTGGACCGTCTACGATGCGCAGAGTTCTGGCGCTTGCCCAGAGATGGGCAAGCGGTGTCACTTGGCTTACGCCGGCGCCACCATGAGCTTGGATCGCGCGATCGATCACCCATAGAGCCATCTCAGGTGCAGCGACTTTGATGGCTTGAATCTCGGTGTGGGCTTCTTTGTTGCCTACAGTGTCCATAAGCCAGGCCGCTTTTAATGTGAGAAGGCGAACGGCTTCAATTTGGACACGTGAGCGCCCTATCCAATCGTGAATAACTCCTTGGTCAGAGAGTGGTTTCCCGAACGCCGTGCGCGTCAACGCGCGCTTGCACATCAATTCAAGTGCGCGCTCGGCCATACCAATAGCTCTCATACAGTGGTGGATTCTTCCGGCACCTAATCGAGCTTGCGCGATTGCAAACCCACTACCCACTTCACCAATGAGATTACTTGCAGGGACGCGGACGTTATCAAAATTGATCTCTGCATGACCACCATGTTCGCCATCGTCATATCCAAAGACAGAGAGCGGACGAACAAGTTCCACACCCGGGGTATTCATGGGCACTAGAACCATGCTCTGTTGTTTATGCCGCTCGCCATTTGGATCTGTCTTTCCCATCACAATCAAAATTTCACACTTAGGGCTCATGGCACCTGTCGACCACCATTTGCGACCGTTGATGACAAACTCATCGCCATCTCTCTCGATCAACATTTGAATATTATTTGCATCAGAGGAAGCCACTGCTGGTTCGGTCATTACAAAAGCTGACCGAATTTTGCCTTCAAGGAGCGGTGTGAGCCATTGTTCCTGTTGGTCTGCTCTTCCAAATTGCGCAAGGACCTCCATGTTTCCGGTATCTGGTGCCGAACAATTCAGCGCCTCCGGAGCGAGGAAAGGAGATCGCCCAGTGATTTCTGCAAGATGTGCGTATTGAAGATTTGTTAATCCAGCCCCTCTGGAATCATGTGTCATAAATAGGTTCCAGAGCCCACGCTTTCGGGCCTCAACTTTCAGAACCTCCATGATGGGCGGGCGATTAAAGTCGCCAGGCTTATGAAGACCTAATTCGACTTCTGCTGGGTAGACACACTCGTCCATAAATAAGTTGAGTTTGCCCATTAATTCTTGAGTGGTGGCATCTACTGTAAATTCCATGTTCTTACTCTCCTCGTAGTGCGCGATGTCCGCAAGAAACGAGCGGCTCAACTAATGGTCCAATTTCAGAGAATCCCGGGCCAACCGTCTGACCTTGTGAGAAGCGTAAGTGAATGCCTTCGAGGATGACGGCAAGCTTGAAATATCCAAAGGCTATGTACCATTCGATATGTCTCAGCTCGCTCCCGCTCTTGATGGCATAACGTTGAAGCAGGTCGGCAGCGGTAGGGAATCCATACTCTGGCTTGATGCCGTTTGCTACAGGATTACCGATAATTTGTGAAAGACCATCCCAATACACGACGAAGAGACCGAGATCGGTAGAGGAATCTCCCAAAGTTGCCATCTCCCAATCGACCACGGCCGCGACTTCATTGTTGGCACCAATGATGCAGTTATCGAGTCGAAAGTCTCCGTGCACAATGGAGTTTCGTTTCGTGGTGGGAATACTTGTTGCAAGTTTGTTGAGTAACTCGTCGATACCGGCGATATCTCGTGATCGCGAGCCTTCAAGTTGCTTACTCCATCGCGAGACTTGACGGTCTAGGAATCCCTCAGTGCGACCAAAATCGTTGAGGCCGATCTCATCGGGCTCGCATGCATGCAAAGCAACGAGGGTGTCGATCACGTTTTTGCTAATTGTTTGTGCGCGCTCAGTACCTAGAGCAGAGGTTTGATTCTCAGTTTGAATTACTTCGCCAATAACTCGCTCCATTAAATAGAATGGTGCACCGAGCACCTCTAAATCACTACAAAAGTGCAATGTTCGCGGAACAGCTACATCTGTTGGGGCAAGAGCCGACATAACGCGATATTCGCGGCCCATATCGTGTGCGGTTGCC
>CAIMVH010000166.1 GCA_903844855.1 uncultured Actinomycetes bacterium
AGTAAGAAGGTAAGTGCGCAACGATCCACACCCGCCGCAGGTTCGATGACATAAGGCACCCAACGGTCGCCGGATTCCTGATCAAACCAAGAGAGATCTTGGCCGGATGCCGCAGAGTGTGCCTTCAAATCGAAATCTGTACGGTTAGCAATGCCTTCAAGCTCGCCCCAGTCGGTGCCGGCGAATTCAAACTTGTATTCGATGTCTGCGGTGCGCTTGGAGTAGTGCGAGAGCTTCTCTTTTGGATGATCAAAGATGCGCAGTCGATCCGGATTGACTCCGAGGTCCTTGTACCAAGCAAGGCGAGTATCGATCCAAATTTGATGCCACTCTTCGTCAGTACCGGGCACCACAAAGAATTCCATTTCCATTTGTTCAAATTCACGGGTGCGGAAAATGAAGTTTCCTGGAGTGATTTCATTACGAAATGACTTTCCAATCTGACCAATGCCAAACGGTGGCTTCTTGCGCGAAGTGGTGGAAACGTTTCCGAAGTTAATAAAGATTCCTTGGGCAGTTTCTGGGCGAAGGTATGCCAGACCGCTCTCATCTTCTACCGGCCCCAAATATGTTTTTAAGAGACCAGAGAATTGGCGCGGATCGGTGAACTGACCCTTCGTGCCACAGTTGGGGCAATTGATTTCCGCGAGCGATGCAGCTGGCTTCTTATGCTTAGCTTCGTACGCTTCTTCCAAGTGATCGGCGCGATAACGCTTGTGGCACGAAATGCACTCGGTGAGTGGATCAGAGAAGGTAGCGACGTGACCGGAAGCTTCCCAGACTTCCTTCGCGAGGATGACACATGAATCTAATCCCACAACATCTTCGCGTTGAGTGATCATCGACTTCCACCACTGACGCTTCACATTGTTCTTTAATTCGATACCCAAGGGGCCGTAATCCCAGGAGGCGCGAAGGCCTCCGTAGATTTCTGACGAGGGGTAAACAAATCCACGTCGCTTGGAAAGGCTGACGATAGTTTCTAGACGATCTGCCATGAGCGTGATCTCCATCCGGCTGGTTGTCGGCGGCGCACGAGATCTCTCAGGCGCTTGGAAGCGATTTTACTCGGAATCAGCAGTGAGAGCGATTTCCTCGAAACCCCCAGGCTCATCGAGGGCTCGCGAGAGAAGTGGCACAACCTCCATTTTGATCTCAAATCCGGAGAGCGCCCGTCGATACGAGCCCACGTTCTCCCACTCGGTCACCAGGGCGTAGACCGAATTGGGGGTGCTTCCACTGGCTCGATCGAAATCCTGATCGGTGGCCACCCCGAAACGTCCGCTCAGATAACCAGGACGGCCAGCGAGTAACTCCAAGGCTCGGCGGGCGTGCTCAAAGAGCTCGCTCTCGCCCCACGGCGAAATCGAAGTGGTAGTAAAACGAGCAATGGCGAACATCGTCCCTGCTCCTCCCTCTTTTTTCTCGGCTTATTCTTCTTTCACGGCTTATTGACAATGATTCCCGTTATCATTAGCCTTGCTCTCATGGCTATCCTAATAACGCTAATCACAGTACTCGCAACGGCTCTGGGTGGCTTTCTCGCGCTCCGTTCCCGAGATCGCATGCACCTACTCCTCGGACTCTCCGCAGGGTTGCTCTTGGGGCTAGTCGCTTTCGACCTGATCCCCGAAGTTCTCGAACTCAATACGCATCGCCTCGCCGGCATTCCCACTCCGATGGTTGCTTTCGTCGTCGGATTTCTCGCACTCCACATGATGGAACGATTCTTTGGAAGTCATGAACCGGCGGACTCTGATTACGGCGATGATCACTCACATACTCGCCTCAGCACAGGCGTCATAGGCGCCGGCGCCATGGTGATCCACGTCTTCCTCGATGGTGTCGGCGTGGGCCTGGCTTTCCAAGTAAGTAACTCTGTTGGCTTTGCAGTGGCCATCGCGGTCATTTCGCACGCGTTCACCGACGGACTGAACACCGTCATGTTGTTGATCCGAAGCGGACGGTGGCGTACGAAAGCCATCGCACTCTTAGCCCTTGACGGTGTCGCTCGTTTGCTTGGGGCCACCATCGGTACATACCTCACTTTGAGCGAACCGCTTCTGGGTATCTATCTCGCCCTCTTTGCCGGATTTTTGGTCTACCTCAGTACCTCACACGTACTTCCAGAAGCGCATAGCAATCACCCGTCGCGCTGGACGTTATTGGCAACGCTCCTTGGCGTCGTAGTGATGTTCGGCATTGTTTCGGTGGGCGAATCGGCTTAAAGATGAGCGCACCCACCAAGAGAAATACCCGACAGCGCACAGCAATTATTGATTTTCTGAAAACACGAAAAGAATTCATCAGTGCAAAAGAGCTCTATTCAGAGATGGAGGACTCCAAAGTCGGTCTCTCCACGATCTATCGCGCGCTCAGTGATTTAGTAAACGATGGTGATCTTGATGTCTTTATTGATAACGATGGCGAATCACGCTTTCGCCTCTGCGGATCACACCACCATCACCATCTACTCTGTCGCAAGTGCGGCAAGAGCGTGGAATTCCAAGCACCGGAGGCGGAGGCGCTCGCCGAACGACTGGGCGCGAGCGAAGGCTTTAGCGAAATGGAGCATCGTTTAGAAATTATCGGGACATGCCAGGAATGCGCTTAGGCCTACTGTTCCACTGCCACGCTCACTTCGAGAGAGAGTGGAATCCCCACAGCCGTGCGGCCTTTGATAACAACTAAGACCGTCTCCAATCCGACTGAAACTTCTTTTTCAAAACTAATGTTGATTGGTTCCATCACACCCACTTGCTGCAATTTGGAATGTGCGGCACGTTCGCTCTCTTCATAGTGAGTTGAGAGGGAAACTTCGCGCGCCAACGTCATGGCCACCCCCAGAGCGCTGATGCGAATTTGCAGGAAGAGAAGCAACGTCAGTACGCCAAGAAAGAGCAAGGTGAGTGGCACAAGTACTAAGAAGGACTCGACATTTCCTCGTTCTTCAACGAGCATGTGCCGAATTCTGCGCGGTACCGACTTATGCGGCGCCGAATTATTGAGAGGAGACCGCATCAAGTGACCTAGAGAGCATTGCCGAGAGTCGTGGTCCAGCCACTGCCCAGAGCACAGTCACTAATCCAGCGGTCATCAAAACCACGAGTACCCAACCGGGCACATCACCTCGAGAATTCTTCATCGGCTCCACCACTCTCCGGCGGATCCAAAACATGCATCCAAAAATATTCCGATAGATCGTTTCCATGGCTATCTCCTATATTTGTAGGGGGTGGTTCATCCGAAGGCCATCAAGTTGAGTTGCGCCAAACTTGGGTAGAGCGCGAAGAGCACTGTCACCGGCAAGATCAAGAAGACCACCGGAATCGCCATCGCAATTTCACTCTTCCCACAAGCTTCTAGTAGCGCGCGCCGACTCTCCTCGCGAACCTCATGTGCGTGATTAAGCAAGAGTGGCGCTAGCGGTGAACCCTGTACCTGCGAAATCAAGAGCGCGTCCACCAGGCGATCGCCACCAGGAATCCGATACCAATGCGCCCAGTGAGTAAGTACCTCCATGAGCGCCTCCCCACGCTCTACCTTGTACACCACATCCGAGAGAGAACGCGAGAGGGTTGAAGAATCGAGCGCCACTCGACGAAGAGCAAAGAAAATGCTCTCACCGGCCACCGCAGAGAGCGCAATCTGTTCGACTACATCTGGAAAGTCCTGCCGAAGCTCCATCTGAAAACGTTTTTCTCGCCGCCGTAATCGCCATTTGTCTGCGATAAGTGCAAATCCTGCAGCGATGAGGGTTGAAAAGATGATCGTCAGAAGTGCGCTATTGGCTGCTAACGAAATTAACGCGCCTATAACCGCACCGATTCCTACTGTCTGCCTTCGAGTCTTGAAATGTGTGCGCTGCTCTTCAAGAGTGATGATCCCAGCAGATCGTAAATGTGCCTGATCAACTGGTGTGGAATCTAATAGGAAGGGATCTACTTCACGGATAAAAGGTGCGAGCGACTGCATCATCCACTTCTCTGTGTCGTGGCGATTAGTTGCGTTCATCGTGAGGCCCGTCACCAGTAGGACTGCGGCCAGGAGAAGAGACATCAGTTGATCCCGGGAATCTGCGAGGCACGCTTCATCCACCACGCCGCAACAACGCATGCCCCTGCCCCGGAAGCGATCACTACGCCACCAGTGGCGGTAAACATCGCCGCTCGAGTGCTGGATCGAGTCATGAGTAAGAGCAAGATCGCCCATGGCGCAACCAGCCCCAGCCGCGCACCATTTCGTACCCAGCCTTGTCGAACCTTCACTTCCTCCTTGACCTCAATATCGCGACGAATAAAGCGCGCTGAAATGAGGAGAAGTTCGGGAAGATGATCCACCCCCACTTCGCGGCCGAGGAGCAAGATATGCCGAAGCCGATCACCATGGTGACTCCTCTTCAGTAAGTAGGTTGCCGCCTCGAGGGGCATACCTAATGCAAGATCGCGCCGCACGTTTCGGAAGATGGCCTTCATTTCATCGCTCCCGCGTTCAGCCAGCGCAGAGAGTGCGCGCGGGATGGGCATGCCACTTCGTAGGTTGGAGGCGAGGTACTCAAAAGTTGCCGGCCATTCACGTTCTGGAATTACTTTCGTACTCTCGTGAATCTTGGAACTCTTCATCATGACACCTGTGACCTACGGCGGCGATGCGAGTACTGCATTGAACCGTCACACCAGTCGATACTCATAATTTCTGATACAAATCGGTCACCACTCTCCGCATCAATCTCTAAATGAACAACCGCATCAATCACTCTCCCAATAAGTGAGTTGATAAAATTTAGTGGGAGGTTCTCACCGGCGAGCAACGGGAGTAATCTCAATTTCTCGATTGCCTCTTCGGCTGAATTCGCATGAATACTTGCAGCCCCCGGGATTCCGGCATTCAATGCGATTAAGAGATCGAGTGCTTCAGCGCCTCGAACTTCGCCCACCACAATTCGAGAAGGACGCATTCGTAGTGCTTCTTTGACCAATCGACGGAGGTCAATAGCGCCCTCTCCTCCATGCGTCGCCTCGCGCGTTTGGAGTGCGACCAAGTCACGCACATGTGGATCTAACTCGAATACCTCTTCAATAGTGATCACACGATTGTCAGGTGGGCTTTCGGAAAGCAATGCGTTGAGCATCGTAGTTTTACCGGTATGCGTTCCCCCGCTGACCAAGATTGATTTCCCTTCCATAATCAAACTTAATAATTGCGCTGTTTGATCAGGTGAAATTACGCCACGTTTTTCTAAATCAGCCAGTGAGTGCGCCTTCACAAGATGTTTACGAATATTTATCGCCCAATGCTTCGCAGTCACGGTCGGTATGGCTACGTGGAGACGACTTCCGTCGGGCAATGTGGCATCAACAAAAGGATGCGAGAGATCGACTCGTCTATGCGAGTGGAGTAAGAGCCGCTCCACCAATTCGGTCACCCGTTGGGTAGACATCACCAGCGGAGTAAGTTCCGGTCGCCCGGCGCGTGCCACATAAATGCGGGTAGGGGAATTGATCCAGATCTCCTCAATCGTGGCGTCTGCCATCAACGGAGCGAGCTCGCCCAACAACTCAGCGTTTTCCATCCCCAGATGGTGGATGCGAGCGACCCCCCTAGCCGCCAGCCATCCACCGCCCACCAGAAAAGCCGGTCAAATGAATACACTCAGTGAATGCATATTCGCCCTGCGGAACCTTTAGACGTGCCAGCCATCCATCAGCTCATTATTGATCTGGCCATTTATGAGAAGAGCCCGGAGAGCGTCCTCTCTACTCATGCCGACTTAGAAGCCGCACTCTTTGCCGAGACGCCTTACCTCTTCGGAGATGTAGCGGTCGACGGTACTGAGGTAATCGGCTTTGCGGTCTGGTACATCAACTACTCAACATGGCGGGGTCGGCACGGCATCTATCTGGAGGATCTTTACGTCAAGCCCGATCGTCGTGGACAAGGCGTGGGTAAGGCGCTCCTCAAGACGTTGGCTGCTCGTTGTGTGGCACGCGGATATACCCGCCTTGAATGGTGGGTACTCGATTGGAACGCACCAGCAATCGAGTTCTACAAGAGCGTCGGTGCTAGGCCAATGTCAGATTGGACAGTATTTCGCCTCGATGGCGAGGAATTAGAGAGATTTTCTCAGTAAGCCTTAGTCAGACGTGATGTGCTGCAGTGAGAGCGCTACATCTACGTCGTATTCGATTTCAGCAAGCTTTCTTGTGCTATCGCCAATCCAGGTAAATGCAAACAGTAATTCAAACTCTTCAGAATCAAAGACGTGGTCAGTCAAAGAAGCGCGTAACCGCTCCTCACACGCCGAAGCTTCCACTTGGCTAGCGGCTAACAACGCATATCCGAAGTGGTCTCTCCCGAGCCTGCCCACTCGATCTCCGGAACGCACAAGTAATTGTGCCTGATGGGAAATACTTACGAGTAATGCGTCTCCAAATGAGAGCGAGCGCTCGTCCACCAGCTTCTGAAAACCCACCACTTCGCTCACGCCATAGAGAATGGGTTGAAATTGCGCTGACCTTCTAGAGAGCAAGGAAGTAACGTGTTCTCGAAAAAATGGGGCCGTATCTAAACCAGTGAGCCCATCACTCCACTCACTCATGACTCTTACTTACTTTCCCCACGAAGAGTCCTGGAGACTCCGTAGATAACTGCAAGTGCAATTAATGCGAGCGGAATCGCGATCCAATAATTGCCCGCTTGTCCCTGCGAATATGCGACTGGCAGCGCGATGATATTTGCCACGATCGAGGGTGACCTTCCAAAGTGACGCCCTTCTCGCATTCCCTTGGTGGCAAATAACAATCCCACAGCACCGGCTAGGAAGAGCGCAATCTCAAAAATCGCTGCCGCAAGATGCCGAGGTGACCCCGTGAGCAAGAAGTAGGTGAAGGAAAGGGCCAACACGAGCAGAGCAAGTATTTCGACGCCGAGGAGCGCAGCCGTCCACCGGGGCAGAATCGAGACCGGCGGGCGCATTCTGGCCGATTCGTTCGTTGATTCGCTGGCCAATTCGCTGGTTGATTCGCTCGATGAGTCGCTCGATGATTCGCTGGGGGTCACAGGAAAAGGCTAGCCTGTATTTATGCGCGCGCTACTAGTGATCAACCCCCAATCTACGGGTGCCAGCAGCGCTACCCAACGAGTGGTGGAACGAGCCCTGCGCTCCGAACTCGACCTCGAAGTGGTGGAGACCGATGCGCGTGGACACGGTGTGGCATTAGCCGCCGCACTCGATGCCGATTTAGTGATCGCTTGCGGTGGAGATGGCACCGTGAACGAAGTCTGCAACGGCCTGATTGACTTCAGTACCGGTAAATCGCGCGGTGCCGCACTGGGGATCATCCCCACCGGTAGCACAAACGTTTTTGCCAGAGCTCTTGGGTTTCGCAACGATCCTGTGGAAGCAACACATCAATTACTTGAGTCAATCAAGCGGAATAACCGCACTGAAATATCGTTGGGGTTAGCATCCTGGGAGAGTCCGCTCGGCTCAGAAGAACGCATCTTCACATTTTGTGCAGGCATTGGTTTTGATGGTGCAGTTGTGGAACGCGTGGATCGTGAACGCCAACGCGGAAATCGATCGACAGCTTCACTTTATTGGCGAGCTACTAGTCGAGAGGTTTCTCGCACTTTGATCGTTGAAGAACATGCTCCACTTCTTTACGTGGAAGAATCGCTACGCCTTGGTCTAGCACTCGTTGCCAATACGGATCCGTATACCTACAAGGGAAATCAAGCCATCCATCCCACTCCCCGTGCAAGTTTTGCTACGGGTCTTGATCTCATGGGTCTGCGAGATATTCGACTTGCCCGTCTTATCCCAGCAACCATCGCGTTATCAATGGGGCTCACTCCGCGCGCTTCCGTACAGCGTCACGACTTGTCACACATCACCTTGCGCGCCGATCGCGCTTTACCGATTCAACTTGATGGAGAACCACTCGGACGTAGCAAAGAACTGAAGCTTCGTTCGCTACCTTCGGCAGTGACCGTATACGGAAGAGCTCGCGCTTAAGACTTGAAGTTGTTGCGCTTATGCGCCCCATCGCAATATGGCTTGATCTCGGAGTGACCGCAACGGCAGAGCGAAATCTTGGATGCGGTGCGCAAGACGTTGCCGTCGTTGTCGCAGATTTCCACTTCACCGGTCACCATTAAGGGACCATCGGGAATTAAAGTTACTTTTGTGGGTTCTTCTGTAGTTTCAGACATGCCAATATGGTGCCAGAGAAAGCCTGCTATTGCAGAAGTTAAACGCGCGACACCTAGTAAATGGGCAGGGATGGATCAATGGAGTGCGCCCAGGCGAGCACACCGCCACCCACATGTACCGCATCTTTGAAGCCAGCGTTCTTGATAATCGCCAAGCACTCAGCGCTTCGGGCACCGCTCTTGCAATGCAAGATGATCTGCTTATCGTGTGGCAACTTCTCCAAGATGGAGCCATCGAGGAACTCCTGCTTGGGAATGAGAGTCGCACCAGGGATCTTCACGATCTCCCACTCGTTAATCTCACGCACGTCGATGAGCATGAAGTCCTCGCCGCGATCCATGCGACCCTTCAGGTCGTTCACTGAAATGGTGGAATCTACGACCGCAGCACTCGCTCCTTCCGAGAGCGCACCACAGAATGCTTCATAATCTTCGAGTAAATCAGTCTGCTGAGGATTCTTGCTGCAGATCGGGCAATCTGGATCTTTACGCACCTTGATAGCGCGGTAACTCATCTCGAGTGCGTCATAAACCATGAGTCGCCCCACTAGCGGCTCGCCGATGCCAGTAATAACTTTGATGGCTTCGGTGACTTGAATCGAACCAATGCTGGCGCAGAGCACACCAAGTACGCCGCCCTCAGCACAGCTGGGCACCATGCCGGGTGGTGGTGGCTCTGGATAGAGGCAGCGATAGCAGGGGCCGTACTCACTCCAGAAAACGCTCGCTTGTCCATCGAAGCGATAGATAGAGCCCCACACGTATGGCTTATTAAGCAGAACGCATGCATCGTTAACCAGATAACGTGTAGCGAAATTGTCTGTGCCATCAACAATCAAGTCGTATTGGGCGAAAATCTCCATCACGTTCGAATTATCAATTCGCGTCTCGTGGATGATGACGTTTACGTAAGGGTTAATCTCTTTCACACTATTGCGAGCGCTCTCGGCCTTGCTCTTTCCGATATCGCTCTGCCCGTGAATGATTTGGCGTTGCAAGTTTGATTCGTCGACCGTATCGAATTCCACAATTCCTAATGTGCCCACTCCAGCAGCCGCGAGATACATGAGGGCAGGAGAGCCCAGACCGCCGGCTCCAACGCAGAGAACTTTGGCATTCTTGAGGCGCTTCTGACCGGTCATACCGACATCAGGAATGATCAAGTGGCGGCTATAGCGGCGGACCTCATCAACCGTCAGCACCTCGGCTGGGACCACCAGTGGTGGAAGGGTGCTCGTCACATGTGCTCCTTGATCGACCTAAAAGCGAAACGCTCTAGGGCTAACCCTGCCAAAGGTTGATCTATTCCCGCCAATCCAAGCGCGATCCTGTCATGGCTGAGGCTCAGGGACGGCCTCGGCCAGGGGCGCGAACTCCCAGTACGATCAATCCATGACCCGCCTGCCCCGCGATGAGCGGCGTGCCCAACTCCTCACCGCCGCCCTGGAAATCTTCAGTACCTCCGGTTATCACACGGCAGCTATGGATGACATTGCTGAACGTGCAGGAGTAACCAAGCCCGTCCTCTACCAGCACTTCCCCAGCAAATTGGATCTCTATCTGGCCGTACTCGACTTACATATTGATTCATTGGTTTACGAGGTGCAAAAAGCGATTGCTTCGAAGAAGGAAAACGTGGATCGCGTGCACGCCACCACCGAGGCATACTTCCGCTTTATTGATAGCGAGAGCGAAGCTTTCCGATTGCTCTTTGAAAGTGATGCACTTGCCGAACCACAAGTGCAAGAACGTCTCAATCGCATGACCTACGAATGTGCGCGAGCGGTAAGCGCGGTGATCGCCGTTGATACTGGCCTTCCGGAAGAATCCGCAATGATGCTCGGCGTAGGTCTGATCGGAACGGCGCAAGTGACTGCTCGCTATTGGCTCAATCGCGATGGCCGCCTTCCACTAGAAAAGGCTGCAGAGTTTGTTGCCCAGTTGCAGTGGCGCGGCATTTCAAGTTTCCCCATAGAACCGGGCGCACTAGGCTGAGATTCGGCTGACTGCGTAAGCGACAAAGGAGAAGTGCCATGGAAGTAAAGATCGGTGTCTCACAGACCAATCGGGAAATCCTGCTTGAGAGCAGTCAATCGGGAGCGGAAATCGAAAAAATCGTGGCCGCTGCCTTGAAAGACGGCGGTACCTTGAAACTTGCTGACGATAAAGGGCGCATTGTGATGGTCCCCATTGAAAAGCTCGCATACGTCGAACTAGGTATTCCTAATGAAAGAAAAGTCGGCTTCGCTGCCAGTTAAGGGGCAAGACCAAGGCGTTGCATGCGATGCGTGTGATTCTCAGTAAGTTTCTTAAAGACTCGCGTGATATCCATAGTGGCGAATAATTCAAAGAGTCCTTGATGCTCTACCGCGAGCACCTGTGCTTGTGCTATCGCCTCCCCCACCAAGCGACGAGCCCAGAGTGCAAGTCGTCCGGCTAATTTAGGATCATCAAAGATCGCTGCGCCCAATGTGGTGATAAGAAAGTCCATATGTTCATCAGAGTTAGCAACTTGCAAAATGATCTGCTGCAATTCCGGATCTAGTGAACCGGCGATCTCACGGTAGAAATCCACCGCAATAGAATCTCCCACATATGCCTTTACTAAACATTCAAACCAGTCAGCGGGCATGGTCCGTTCGTGGAAGGCTTCAAAGGCTGGCACGAATTTGCCCATCTCATGCTCTACATCAACTCCGTGCCGCGCCAAGAAATCGGCCAGCACGAAGTAGTGGTTGAACTCAATATTGGCCAAGCGGGCCAAACTGGCTGAGTCACTAATCGAGGGAGCAAGTTGAGCATCACTGCTCATTCGGAAGAATCCGGCTAATTCACCATAAGCAACAGCCGCGCTCAATTCCACGATCCGGCGGTCAAGAGTCGGGGCATTAGCCTCAAGAGAAGTACTCACGGAAGGAACTCTGCCAAAGAAGGCTACGATGAGCCAAACCTTGAAAGGAGTCTGGTGGCGTCGTTTATTGAGCTAGGCGTGCGCCCTGAGACCATTGAGGCGCTTGCGCCCATCGGCATCACCGCCCCGTTTGCTATCCAAGAGATGGTCCTCCCGCTGGCATTAAGCGGCAATGACCTCATCGGCCAGGCGAAGACCGGTACCGGTAAGACCCTCGGATTTGGCATTCCCATCATTGATCGCGTGCTCTCCAAGAGCGAAGGCGCAACCGGCAAGGCGCAAGCCCTTGTCGTGGTTCCTACTCGCGAACTCTGCGTCCAGGTCGCTGAAGACCTCCTGGTTGCCGGCCGCATCAGAAACATTCGTGTACTTGCTCTCTACGGTGGTCGGGCTTTTGAACCACAACTCGATGCTCTCAACAAGGGCATCGATGTAGTGGTCGGAACTCCTGGTCGCCTTCTCGATCTTGCACGCCAGGGACATCTCAAATTAAATGAAGTTCGGATTCTGGTTCTCGACGAAGCTGACGAAATGCTTGATCTTGGCTTCTTGCCAGATATTGAAGCAATCCTTCGCCTCATTCCAGAAGCGCGTCAAACAATGCTTTTCTCCGCAACCATGCCCGGAGAGATCATCACTCTTGCCCGCAAATTTATGGATCAACCCACACACATTCGAGTCGCTGAAGAAGGCGGCTCGACAGTTGAAGGTGTAGAACAATTCGCATACCGCGCTCACGCAATGGACAAGATCGAAATGCTTGCGCGCATTCTGCAAGCCGAAGGCCGCGGAGCAACCGTGGTCTTCTGTCGCACCAAGCGCACTGCTGCCAAAGTCTCAGACGAGTTAGCCGATCGTGGCTTTGCCTCCGGTGCGGTGCATGGCGATCTTGGTCAAGGCGCTCGCGAACAAGCGCTTCGAGCGTTTCGAAATGGAAAGATAGATATTTTGGTAGCCACCGATGTCGCTGCGCGAGGTATCGACGTCGAAGGCGTTACTCACGTCATTAACTACCAATGCCCCGATGATGAGAAGGTTTACTTGCACCGCATCGGTCGCACTGGCCGCGCTGGTGCTGGTGGAATCGCTATCACCTTTGTCGACTGGGATGAACTAGCGCGTTGGAACATGATCAACACTGCTCTCAAACTCGACATGGCAGACCCTAAAGAGACGTACTCCTCCTCTGAGTGGCTCTTTATAGATCTCAATATTGATCCTGCAATCACTGGCGTACTCCCTCGCTCGCAACGTGCGAAAGCTGGGCTTGCGGCAGAAGAGATTGAAGATATTGATCTCAAACCCAAGCGTGCACCCAAGGCGCCAGACGGTCGCGGAAACGATCGCAAGAACGCGCCGAAGAAGCCAGAGCACGTCAAGGTATCTGCACCAAGTGCACCAGCTCCGCGCAAAGATCGCGAGCGCAAGCGCACTCGTAGTACTGCTGGAGAATAACTTCTAACTGGCCCCGCTCACTCTTTCTCTGGCGGCTCGCACGTGTGGACCTTCGCGCACACTTCCAGGAATAGCCATCAGTGCTAATCGGAATGCGCGCAACGCAGTATCTGTAATAACTGTAGGGAGCACTGGAAATCCATAAAGCTTATTTGCCCATGCAGGCATGGATTGTGCCGCGAGGAGCGAGATCCCAGCCCAGGCGCCTTGCGCAGGTGTGCCGTATCGCACCCAATCAGGCATTGGCGGGATAGCAATGAACCGTGCACCTTCACGTGCGTCATTACTGGCGATAAGTTCTGGAGAAATATCTTGCAAATATTGCGCGATCTGAACTCGATTCGCTGGGATGTCAGATGTGATTCCCACTTGCCTCGCAAATTCCTGCATCTCCGCGAGATAACGGTCGGCATCCGCATCGCTCAAGGCCATGCCCGACCGTTTTGCTACATCGAGGAATGAATCCACCATGCTGACGTGAACCCAACGAAGTAGATGGGGATCGTCTAACTTCAATTTCTTATGCACCGCACGCACGCGCTTGGAGGCAACTTTTGCCTCGGCAGTGGTGCCATAAGTAACGATGCCGACATATTCAGCAGTGCGCGCAAGCCTTCCCCACGCATCTTCGCGAAAATTCGAGTGACCTGCCACGCCGGCCATCGCAATCGGATGGAGCGCTTGTTGGAGGAGTGCTCGCACGCCCGCCACGGCCATAGATGGATCTGCATGCACTCGCCAAGTGATGGAATCGGGGCCAAAGAGACCAAAATCGGTATCCATGCGCCCCTCCTTTAATCGGTGAGATCTATCCCCGCCCACGGGAGCGCAGGCGTTCCGGTGAATGCATCACAGTGTTGCGCAAAGTCGCAGTATCCGCAGAGCGAAGAGGGGGTCGGGGGAAAGATCACATCTAATTCTTCTGGGTTTTTCTTAAATTCCCGCTCCGCAGCGGCGGCTTCCATGCCGATCTGGTCGGCTCTGGCAATGTGACGAGCTCGGCTCTCTGGAGTGTGTCGATGAACTTGTACTTCACCTGTCGGCAGATGATGAAGTTCCACTTGTACGCAGGTTTTGCGAAGCGTGCGCTCCGCGCCACTGGCATAAATTGCCAGCGCAAGAGACGAAGCTGCTTCAGCCTCGTTTAAAGGGTGACGTCCCGTCTTGTAATCCACAATGACCAATTCGTCTCCGCGCTCATCAATCCGATCAACCCTGCCTTGCAGCGAGAGATGATCAGTGGTGAAGGAAACCGTGCGTTCAACCCCCCGAGGCTCAAACTCTGGATTGACCCTTGAGAGATATCCCTGCACCCACGCGACAGCTCGCGCCAACGCACCTTGAGATTGTTCATCATCTCTAAATCCATCATCGCGCCAATTTGCCCGGACGAGTGCGCCACCTGAATCCGGCGTACGGGCGGCCGATTCCAACTTCCACCAATCTTTTAAGGCATTGTGCACCGCATTGCCCATGGTGGCAGCTGCCCGCGGCGGACCTTTAGGCAACTTTGGTGAATCCAAATAATTCATTCGATACTTTCTCGGACATGAAAGCCACATATCTAACCGAGTGGGGGTAGCGCTAAAGAGCCGTGCAGGCATCCCATCTAATTCTGGCTGCACATTCTCCCCCGCACTCGTCACGAGTGATTACCAATAACAGGAGTGCCACTTGCTCTCGAGTGTAGTTGCTCCCATACGTGAGGCGACGTGAGGTTTTCTCCGAGTTCATTCATTTTCCCAGTACCGTGAAAGTCACTTGAGCCAGTCGTCAATAGATCAAGCTCTGCAGCGAGTGCGCGCAAATCCTTTCGCGTCTTTTCATCGTGATCCCGATGATCGACCTCTAAAGCATCCAGGCCAGCGGTGGCGAGTTCTGCGATGAACTCTGGGCTCACAACGCTCCCGCGTTTTGCTGCACCGGGATGCGCAAAGATCGCCACACCACCAGCTGATTTGATCAATCGGACACCCTCGAGTGCATCACTTGCGAAGTGGCCCACATAAAAACGCGAATCATTATGAAGAAAATCTCGAAATGCTACATCACGATCAGGCACGATCCCCTTGGCTACGAGAGCATCGGCCAAATGCGGGCGTCCCAATGTTGCGCCATCTGAAAGTTGGGCCTCGACATCTGAAAATGAAATGTCAAAACCTTCATCTTGCATCTTTTTGATGATGGCTTTCATCCGCGGAATACGATCATCGCGAGATTGTTCAAGCGCCTCAGATAAAGCCTTATGGCCAGGGTCAACAAGCAGACCCAGCATGTGTAGCGAAATGCCTTCGTGGCTGCGGCAAGACATTTCGACTCCTCGAACCAACGCTAACGGAGCAGAAAGCCCTGAGAGTGCGCCAGCCGCCTCTTCCCACCCGGCGTAGGTGTCATGGTCGGTAAGGGCAATCACATCTAGGTGAGCCGCCACGGCAGCATGTACCAATTCAGAAGGCGAGGCGGTGCCATCACTTGAATTGCTATGTGTGTGCAAGTCAATCCGCACCTAAACCCCCTCTCTTTCTTACAAACTCTTCGGCAATACTCTCACTTCCATGCCCGCTTGCTGGCAAGATGCCCTCATGGCATCAGAAATTCGTACATACCGCATGGTTCCGCGAGCGCGTCTTGTGTTCGCACTTGCCGGCCTAGTGATTGCAGTGATCGGCTTCCTTATGGTCGGCATGCTTGGCGTCCTTGTTGGAGTGGTCGTTGGTGGCGTCCTCTACTTTTGGTCAGCTGCCTGGGGATGTACCTGCACACCTGAGTCATTCATTATCGATTCGGTGGGACACAAAAAGCTTGCATGGTCTGAAATTCAGGGGGTTGATTATTCGATCTCACGGTTAGCAACTACCGCCACCATCGTGGATCAGCGCGGGAAGGTCTGGATTTTGCGCGCGCCCACCACGAGCGCTTTTACCCCTGATCCCCTCATGAAAAAGAAGATGACGGAGATAGAGAATTACTGGAAGACGCACCGCGGAGCTTCCTGGACTCCCAATAGAGATATCCAATCCGCTCTCAAGCCGTGGGCTCGCATTAACGATTAATCGCGAGTTACCACAAACGCGCTACCTACAAGCAGGACCAAAATTCCAGGGATAAGAGCGCCTTTGGGGCGACCCACTGCCAAGCGAAGAACATTTCCAGATGACGGCTTAGCTGTATGACTTCGGCGCTCACGGGGGCTATGAAGCGACTTTTTACTCATCTCTTGAGCCTATCTGAGGCGGCCACTGAGGCGGCCACTGAGGCGGCGGTAGACCCAAGCCTGCTATATGCGAAGACTGCACACCCGCAGAGCGGTTACGATTACCCCATCACACTTGATGAAAGTAGCCACTATTTCGTTCGCCTGATCGATTAACCGCGAGGGGGTCCGCCATGAGCACGCTCGGTTCGCGCGTCTACATTGCCAGGCTCACCGGCACCGCGATCTATGACCCCAATGGCGACCAGGTCGGCAAGGTGCGAGATGTCGTGGCCACCCTTCGCACCGGAAATCAGGCGCCGCGGGTACTTGGATTGGTCGCCGAAGTACCCCCGCGTCGCCGCATCTTTATTCCGATCACCCGAGTTACCTCGATAGATCCAGGTGCGGTTGTCATCACTGGCTTGCTCAACATGCGCCGCTTTGAGCAACGTCAAAGCGAAGTACTCGTCACTAGCGAGCTTCTCGATCGTACTGTTACGTTGCTGGAAGATTCATCTGCCGTCATCGTTGAAGACGTAGCGATGGAGCAAGGACGCACTCGCGATTGGCTCGTCAGCCACGTACACGTGATGCGAAAGCCAAGCGGCCTTCGTAGGCGAGGCGCAACTCTCACCGTTGATTGGAACGAAGTCTCTGGACTCACACTCGCTGAGCAAGATCAGGGCGTCGAGAATTTGCTTGCCACCATCTCATCAATGCGGGCGGCGGACTTAGCTACTTTCTTGCAAGACATCTCACTGAAGCGCAGAGTTGAAATTGCGCGCGGATTAGAAGATGAGCGTCTTGCCGATGTATTGGAAGAAATGGGCGAGGAGGATCGCGTTGCCATCTTGGCTGAACTCGAAGGGGAGCGCGCAGCCGACGTCCTCGGAGAGATGGACCCCGATGATGCAGCCGATTTGCTTCGCGAAGTAGGAACCGAGAAGGCCGAACTCCTCCTTGACCTCATGGAGCCAGAAGATGCGGAGGACGTTCGTCGACTCATGCGCTACGAGGATTACTCTGCTGGCGGCATGATGACGACCGAGCCCATCGTGCTCACCGCAGATTCAACTGTGGCCGAAGCCTTAGCAACTTTGCGACGCGCAGAAATTTCTCCAGCACTCGCATCGCAAGTGTTTGTCTGTCGCCCACCCGTTGAAACCCCCACAGGCCGATTCATTGGAATTGCCCACTTCCAACGGCTACTCCGCGAACCACCGGCGACCCTCGTGGGTTCAGTCGTCGATACCGACATTGAACCGCTCTCCCCCGAAGCATCTCTCAACGAGGTGACTTCCTACCTGGCGGCCTACAACATGGTTGCCGTGCCTATCGTGGATGAGCACGATCGTCTCCTAGGCGCCGTCAGCGTCGATGACGTGCTCGATCACTTACTTCCAGAAGATTGGCGCAACAAACCACGCACCACGAACGGAGGCGAATAATGGTTCGCTCACAACGGCTCGATCAACCAGCAGAAGTACGTCGTTCCCTTCGACCGGCCTACGATCCCGAAATTTTTGGCCAGATCTCAGAACGCTTTGCACGCTTCATGGGAACTGCGCGCTTCCTGGTGTACATGACAACTGTGGTGGCATTCTGGGTGCTCTGGAATTCACTTGCCCCACACAGCGTCCGCTTCGATGAGTTCCCCTTCATCTTCCTCACACTCATTCTTTCCTTGCAGGCGTCGTATGCTGCGCCTTTGATCTTGCTTGCACAAAATCGTCAAGCAGATCGCGATCGTATTCAGGGAGCGGAGGATCGTAGCCGTGATGAGCGCAACTTGGCAGATACCGATTACCTCACCCGCGAAGTGGCTGCGCTTCGCAACGCGCTGGGTGAAGTCGCCACTCGTGACTTCGTGCGAAGTGAACTTCGTGACCTACTTGAAGAGCTGGTAGATGAAATTAAGAAGCGGGAATCACCGACTGCTGGAAATTCCTAAACTCATTCCCACCAATCCTCTTGGCTTGCCGGCGATGTCGCGAGCTGCTTTGACTATTGCCTGCGATGCGGGGCGATCAGGGTCACTGAGTACCAACGGCAAACTCTTATCCCCGCCCTCGCGGAGTTTCACATCAAAAGGAATCTTTGCCATCAAAGGAACATCAGTACCAGTGAGCTGAGCGAGTGCGATCGCTGTCGCCTCACCACCTCCAGTACCGAAGAGATCAATGGGATCTCCACAGTGGGGGCACGGGAAAGATGACATATTCTCAATCACACCGCTGATACGTTGCTTGAGTTGATGGCCAATACGCCCTGCGCGCTCGGCGACCTCGGCAGCTGCAATTTGGGGAGTAGTCACCACAATCAGCTCAGAGTTTGGAATCATTTGACCCAAGGAAATTGCGAGATCACCCGTTCCAGGGGGCAAATCAAGTAAGAGCACGTCCAAATCTCCCCAATATGCATCTGCCAGCAACTGTTCGAGCACTCGGTGAAGGAGCGGCCCACGGTAGGCCACCGGATCTTTACGATCTGGCTTGAACATTTCCATCGACACACATTTCACACCGAATGCTTCAAGTGGAATAAAGGTTTGATCGATCGCTGTGGGGCGTTGGCCCATCAGCCCAAGAATGCGAGGAATGGAGTGACCATAGACGTCAGCATCGAGGATGCCCACGCGCTGCCCCTGCGCCGCCATCGCTACTGCGAGATTTGCCGTGAGCGATGACTTACCAACTCCACCTTTACCTGAGGCAATACCAATCACTTTGGTGAGCGAACCTGGCGCCGCGAATGGAATGAACCGCTCTTCAGCACCGCCTCGTAAGAGAGATTTTACTTTGGCCCGTTGCTCATCATTCATTACAGTGAACGTGAGATTGACTTTGGAGATTCCAGCAAGAGGAGCCACCGCTGCAGTAACATCGGCCGTAAGTCGATCCTTCATGGGACATCCGGAAATCGTGAGACGAATTCCAATAGTTGCCACCCCAGCTTCGTCAACCACCACGCTTTCGACCATGTCTAACTCAGTAAGAGGTCGGCGAAGTTCCGGATCACTCACGCCGCTGAGGGCGCGTGTGATATCTGCGTATAACTCGTTTGTCATTGTCGCCTTTTCTCTTTGTTAAAAAACATCCGATTAATCGTCAAGGAGTTTCAGGATCAAAGTGCGGCTTACTTACTGGCGCAGTCGAATTCGGTGAATCACCAGGGTTAAGAAGCGAATCTACGATTGCGCGCCGGGGAGAGCGAATCTGTCGAGTCACCTCACCAATGTCACGAATCAAATCTGAGCCTGTTTCATCTTTGATTTGGGCCGTTGTTTGCGAGGTGAATTCACGCACTTTGCGCAAAAAAGATGCCGCCTCACGCGCCATATGAGGGAGTCGATCTGGACCAAAGAGCAACACGGCAACTACCCCAAGCCCAAAGAGCTCTCCCCCGCCGATATCGAACATGTGACCAGCCTAATCCCGATCGCTAAGGTTAGGGCATCTGAGCGTTGCCTGCTCGACTGGCTGCGCCCGACTCAAGAAGGAGATCTCGTGGCTCTGCACTTCCTCTCAGCAGCTGACGTACACGCGCTCGTGAGCCTTGAGGACGTGTTGCAGACCCAACGAGAGGTCTTTGCTGCCATGTACCGCGGAGAGGCGCTCCTCGCGCCCCGCGCCCTACTTCCGGGAGATCACGAAAGTGTGGCTTTTGCCTATCTCGCGCGCGCCGGCACAGGGCAACCTGCAGTGGTCAAAATGGGGAGTATCAACCCGACCAACGCCGAAATTGGCAAACCTGCAATTCACGCGACCATTTTGGTTTCAGATGAGAAGACCGGTGAATTGCACACCATCATCGACGGTGAATCAGTAACTCTCATGCGAACCGCAGCCGCCAGCGCTATCGCGGTAGAGACCTTCACCGCAGCCGCGCCGAAAACCATTGCTTTCATAGGAAGCGGACCTCAAATTATCTCGCACATGGAGTTTCTCCACGAACTCTTTCCATCGGCAGCATTTCGTACTTTTGCAAGAAATCCAGAACGCGCCCACATTCTCGTAAAATTTGCGGAGTCACATCTCTTGGAATTCTCGCTCGTCAAAAGTGCACGCGAGGCGGTAGAAGGCGCCGACGTTGTGATTACAGCGACTAATTCCACCACGCCACTTCTCGAGGCGTCTTGGCTCGCTAAGACTCAGCTCCTTGTAAGCATTGGATCATTTGGTCCTGGGCGATGCGAATACGGTCAAGATGTGGTGCGCGCCGCTGCTGCCATCGCAGTAGATGATGTAGAAACTTCAATTCGACAGGCTGGCCCACTGGTGGAAGCGATCGCCGAAGGTGCTCTCGACCCCGCAAGCCTGATTAGTTTTGGAGAGAAGTTAAATGCTGGTTTTCGTCGTACTTCAAGCGATGACTTATGGATCTATAACAGTGTAGGAATTGGCATACAGGATGCCGCACTTGCTGGCCTACTCATGCAACGAGCCGAGGGTAGCAAGTTCGGACGCACCATCGAGGTGTAAAGCGCCTTAATTTGCTGGAGCTGCCACCAAGGTAACGGTGACCTCAATAGTTTTCTTCGCGCGCATGTAGGAAATCTTTACTTTGTCTCCCGGAGCATGCGAGCGAATTGCCACAATGAGTTCTTCGGCATTTGCCACGTTACGTCCGTCGATCGACAAGATGAGATCACCCGAACGTAGACCCGCCTCAGCTGCTGGACCTCTGGTCACCACCGCTCCGGGCACAGTAGAAATACGCGCACCAGGTCCAGCAAATTGCATATCAAGTGAGACACCCAGGATGGGATGAGATGATTTCCCGGTAGAAATTAATTGCTCAGCGGTGCGCTTGGCTTGATTGATCGGAATCGCAAAACCTAAACCGATAGAACCGGATTGCCCACGTGATGAACTCATTGAGGCGATTGCCGAATTGATTCCGATAACGGCACCAGTGGCATCTACGAGTGGTCCACCCGAATTTCCAGGATTGATAGCAGCATCGGTTTGAATGGCATTAATAAATGAGTTCTGTGAATCAAATCTGCCACCAGCACTCACCGGTCGATCTTTCGCACTGACTACACCAGTTGTCACCGTACCCGTGAGGCCAAGTGGCGAACCAATTGCAATAACTGAATCGCCCACCACGACCTTATCGCTGTCGCCAAGCACCAGCGATTTTAGATTGGTTAACTTAACTTTGATGACTGCCAAGTCGTAAGTGGCATCGCGACCAACAATCTCTGCAGAGACGCTCTTACCGCCATTAAATTGCACAGTGATACTACCCGTGCTACCTGCGGCATCTTCGACCACATGATTATTAGTGAGAATGTATCCGTCGGAGCGAATAACAAATCCAGAACCAGTACCGGATCCGGCATTGGATTCGGTGGAAATCGAGACGACCGATGGCAATACGCGCGCAGCAATTCCTGCTATAGAACCTGGTGCACGCTCAATCGTAGAAGTGGAAGTAGTTAACGCTCGCCCATCTGATGTATCAGTGAATGGCTCACGAACATCTGAGGTAACGCGATCATCGGAGTATTGAGCCGCAAAATATCCGACGCCTCCACCGAGTACTCCCGCCACCAAAGCCAAGGCAAGCATGAAGAGAATAGGGAGTTTAGGTCGGGCGGAAGCGAGCGGAGTCGCCGACATCGCCGGAGTGAATGCCGCCGGAGTGGATGTCGCCGGAGTGGATGTCGCCGGAGTAGTTGACGTAGGCAGAGGCTGGCTCCACCACGGAACTTCGTCACCTGGCACTTGATTCATCACTCCCTCTTTCGATTATCAAACCGACCTCATTATTACTTACTCCCCTGAGATCTTGCTGAATCAAATGTGAAAACTCTCTGAGCATCAGGGTGATTAGAGACGGAAGGCCACCAGCACACCGTCGCCTACAGGGATGAGGGTGGTGCGCCAGCGCTGATCATCGCTTCTTAGGTGGCGTCCGGCCTCACGTATTGCGATGGTCACTTCGTCACGCTGCGCAGGATCAGGAACTTTCCCATCTCCCAAAGCGTTAGAAATAAAGAGGATGCCGCCAGCCCGAAGAAGGCGATGAGACTCCTCAATAGCAGCCGCAAGATCACGTGCATCAAGGCGCAGGCAAACCATGTCGTAAGCGCCGTCAGTCAACCTACCTAAAAGTTCAAGTGGATCACCAGAGATCAACCGGATTTGCGAAGTGGGGTACTCCGCAAGAGATTCACGCGCTAGGCGAATGTGCTCAGCTTCCGCATCGATGCTTGTGAGAACTGCATCTTTATCTAATCCGCGTAGCAACCACAATGCTGTAAGCCCGACGCCAGTGCGCGCTTCCACCACGTTTCTCGCATCAATTAATTCCGCGAAGAAGGCCGATAGTGCACCCACGGCAGCTGTGGGCTCATTACTTCCCACCTCTACTGCGCGAGCTCGAGCAGCGGTTAAAGAATCGTCTTCACTTCGGAAATTTTCGATGAACCCATCAACGCTGTTCATTGGCGAACCAACCATTCCGTAAGGAGGCGAACCCCGTAGCCAGTACCGCCCTTAATGTTTTCGCCAGCATCGACTTCAGACCGGCCACTGCCTGCAATATCTAGATGAGCCCACCGATAGTCACCCACAAAGTGCTGGAGGAAGAGCGCAGCCGTAATGGAACCAGCCCCCACTCCACCTGATGAAATATTGCTGAGATCTGCGATATCACTCCGCAAAGATTCACGATAATCCTCGATAAGAGGCATCCGCCAGGCGCGATCCCCTGAAGCTAGCCCTGCAGTTTCCAGCTCAAGAGCGAGCTCATCATCATTGGAATAGAGCGCGGCATATTGTCGACCCAATCCCAAGGTAGCGGCGCCAGTCAGTGTTGCCATATCGATGACCACATCTGGTTTTAATACCTCCGCGGCATAGGCGAGCGCATCTGCCAAGACCAATCTTCCCTCGGCGTCCGTGTCTTTGACTTCGACTGTGATGCCGCCGAAGTGCGTGATGACATCGGAAGGACGTTGAGCGGTGCCCGAGATGGTGTTCTCGGCACATGCAAGGAGTGCCGTCACGCGAACTTTGGGTTTGGTAACTCCGAGAGTCGACATAGTGCCGATGATGCCGGCCACCCCAGCCATATCGCTCTTCATTGCAATCATGATGTCGTACGGACGCTTCAGTGATATCCCGCCCGTATCGAAGACAATTCCTTTACCAATTAAAACAACATGCGGCCACTTAGCGCTCCCACGGGGCGCATAACTTAATTCAATGAATCGGGGACCGCGATCGCGTGAAGATTGTCCGACCGCGAGAATTCCTCCGAAGCCTTCCTTCTCAAGTTCTCGTTCTTCACGAACGCGACTCTTTAAACCATTCGCGGTGGCAACTAACACAGATTGCGCAGCCATCCACGCCGGACTCTTAATATTTGCCGGAGTATGCACTAAATCTCGAGCGAGGAAAATACCGTCGATGATTGCTTGAGTATGAGCTAACTTGCTCCACTTCGCCTTTGTAGCAATTTCAATCGTTTCTAATTGCTTAGTGCCATCCGAGAGAGACTTCAGATCATTAAATGCGTAGGTAGCCATCGAGAGCGAAGTGAGGAATGCACCTGCGTGAGTCAGCGCGATATGAAGAGAAACCACACTCGCTTTGCCACGCACACGACGACCCGCGGCCGCGCCGGCTTTGCGCACCTCGGCAGCTTGTGCCGATCCGAGTCCCACCAGAATTAATCGACAGCGCACACCTTGCGCTGAAGTGGCGGAAACTTCACCGACTTCACCAGCCCCACCTGTGAAATCAGGCACGTCAACTGAGATGTCCCGGTCGAGAGTGTAGGAAGAGAAGTGAGAATCGAGAGAGTCGCCGGCGAGAAAGGTAAGGATTCGTATTTCGGTGGTGGGCGATGAACGAATGACCAGCCGTGGCGGCATGGTCTACTTCTTAACGAGGAGAACTGCTGCGAGTAAAGCGTCGCCTAATTCTTGGGCTTCTGCGCCATTGAGCTCTACGACCAGACGACCGCCACCTTCGAGTGGAACTCGCATCACCAATCCGCGACCCTCTTTAGTGACTTCCATCGGACCGTTTCCAGTCCGCGGCTTCATGGCGGCCATACATCACTCCTCGGGGTTCCGGTGGGGGTTCCGGTGTGGGTTCCGGTGGGGGTTGGGGTTTTCCCTGCCCTAAGTATCCCAGAGGAGGCGCCCGGAGACCAAAAACTGCTCGTTTCCCCGCTTAAAGGTGCAGGTCTGAGGCGTTCAGTGCGCTTCAGGAACCCTCTGAGATCCCCAGAAAGCCAAGCAATCTACTCCTGCCCTGGCGCAAAATAACCTCCACAGAGCGAGCTGGGACGCCGAGAAGTGTGGCGATCTCCTGCACGCTTTGGCCTTTGATGTAGAAGAGCGTGATCAAGATCTGCTCCTCCTGGGGCAGGCGAGCGAGCAATTCGGGGGCACCAAGGAGTGGGCCCAAGGAATTTTGCTCATTCACGCCCCTGACGGTACCGGGCTTGAGAGCGTGAATGGGTCAACTGTGAAGGGATCGAGCCAAAGCCTTTAATGAGAATTTCACGCTGCCGCGCAAGCCCACGCGAGCAATCGGCCAGAGAGCGGCCCCCAAGTAACCCCCCGGCACTTCAACTACTTCACTCCAACGAAAGCGAGCCATCCCGCCGGCTCGCGGCTCCACAATGAAGGTTCCCGTTCCTTTCACAACTTTTCCGGTATGCAACACATCGCATCGGGTGGGAGCCTCCCATCGGGTCACTGTCATGGTGTCGAGAAAACCGATGAGAGGGAGCCCACTTGATGAGGCCTTTCGAGCCCGCAGACCAGTGAATGCTTCGATGCGGGCGCCCACACCTGCGCGAGATGAACCTGGTTCGACCCAGACTTGCGTCAGTGCCATCCATGCACTCTGGCTTTCCCAATCGACAATTGCATCCCACACTCTTGCCGGTGGAGCATCAATGTCGATCACAATCTCAATTTCACGAGTTATTTGCGGCGCCGCCTTAAAGCCCAGCGCGCGCGGTGCAGTGCACACCCAGAGAAGTGCAACGAGTACCAGCAGTGCACCCACAATCCACTCGCCACTTGTTAATCCCCACATCAGTTGGACTGCCTTTCGCATGCATCAAGTGCCTCGTTCACTGACTTTGTCCATTTGATGATTTCTCGTTGGCCTGACTTGATGAAACCCTTCTTCGCCAGATGATCAATTTGCAGATGTAGAAATGCAAAATCGTCAAACGGATCAAGTACTACGACGGGTTGAGAGTGGAAGGAAAGATATCTACCAACCCAAATTTCAAAGAGTTCTTCAAGCGTTCCGATTCCGCCTGGTAATGCCAGAAATGCGTGTGAATGAGTTTCCATTAATCCTTTACGAATGCGCATGTCATCCACAATGATCAATTCATCAGAGTCTTGATCGCCCACTTCACGCTCTATGAGCGCCTTCGGAATAATGCCGAGAGTATGCCCACCGCCGGCACGTGCGCCCTGCGCGACCGCTCCCATCATTGAGATATTTCCACCTCCGGAGACCAACCCCCAGCCTCGCTTGGCAATCTCTATTCCCACTTCCCTGGCTAAATCAATATATTTCTCATCAATATCCAGCGATGAAGAACAATAGACACAGACTCTATATTCGGTCATGAAAGCCACTTTAAAAGAGTTGAGGCACCTTCATAGATGAGCGCGATATCTACATTCTCATCTTCGGTATGTGCGAGTGCCGGATTCCCTGGACCAAAATTCACTGCCGGGATGCCAAGTGCGGAAAAGCGAGCAACGTCTGTCCAACCAAATTTGGGAGCTGGAGGTTCGCCCACAGCGGCAATAAAATCCTGCGCTATAGGAACATTGAGACCTGGTAAAGCTCCTGGTGCGCGATCAACAATGGTCAATGCATATCCGTCAAAGAAACGACGGAGAAATCTTTCGGCATCGGCTTCACTCTTCGACGGGGCAAACCGATAATTCACCGTCAAAATAAGTTCGTCAGGAATCACATTGCCGGCAACCCCACCCTTGATAGCCACTGCTTGCAATCCTTCACGGTATTCAAGTCCATCAACCATCACGCGCTCAGCTTCATATTCGGCAAGCGCAGTGAGAATTTCGTGTGCTTCGTGGATGGCATTTTCACCCAGCCATGCGCGCGCTGAATGTGCGCGCACTCCGCGCACCGCGACTTCAGCTCGCATGGTTCCCTGACAACCACCTTCTACTAGACCGTTGGTGGGTTCTAATAAAATAGCAAAGTCAGCCGTGAGTTGCTCCGGCGAGTTCTTCGCAATTCGCGCAAGACCATTTCTGGCCGCCTCTACTTCTTCACACTCATAAAAGAAGAAAGTGAGATCAGCGCGCGGATCTGTGAGTGTGACTGCAAGATGGAGTTGGATCGCCACACCGCTCTTCATGTCGGTGGAGCCACATCCGTAAAGCCGCTCCCCGTCTACAGTGCTAGGGACGTTATCTGCGATCGGAACGGTATCGATGTGGCCAGCCAGCACGACGCGAGATGGGCGACCGAGTTCAGTACGGGCAATGATGGAATTGCCATCTCGGATGATGGTGAGGTGGGGGGCTTGATCGCGCAGGGCCTCTTCGATGGCGTCGGCTAGCGCCGCCTCCTCCCCCGAAACGCTAGGAATATCAATTAACGCCGCCGTGAGGTCGGCTAAATCCGCATGAAGATCGAGCACACGGGTACGGTATCGGACATGAGCAGCGCATCTAGCACCCCCTCGCGGGCGCGGGCCACCGGCCTGGTCACCCGACATGTCAGCGGCAAGATCCTCGACGCCTTCTTCCCGGCACCTTCGCTCGGGGATCTCCTCCCAGTCGACTTAGCCCCATTGGTCACTCGCGATGAGGGCCGGCGCGTCAGCACCGAGATCGTCACCTGCGATATTGATCTACAGGCGCCACCAAGTGATGTTGCCGATGTCTATTTACGTTTACACCTCCTCTCTCATCGCCTCGTCACGCCGCACTCCATTAATCTCGAGGGACTCTTCGGATTGCTACCTAACGTAGTGTGGACATCGGCCGGACCATGCGCCGTAGAAGATTTCGACGAAGTGCGCATCACACTTAAGGCGCGAGGTTCCGTACACGTTTATGGCGTGGATAAATTCCCCCGCATGGTTGATTATGTGATTCCAAGCGGAGTCCGCATTGCGGATGCCGACCGTGTTCGCCTGGGTGCACACCTGGCTAGTGGTACCACGGTGATGCACGAAGGTTTTGTGAATTTCAATGCCGGCACTCTCGGCGCATCCATGGTGGAAGGTCGAATTTCTGCCGGCGTAGTTGTTGGCGATGGTAGCGATATCGGTGGTGGCGCATCAATTATGGGAACTCTCAGTGGCGGCGGGAAAGAAGTTATCTCCGTTGGTAAGGGTTCACTTATCGGTGCCAACGCCGGAATCGGAATTTCCTTGGGCGATGAATGTATTGTCGAAGCAGGTGCGTACATCACCGCCGCATCGAAAATTCGTTTGCCAGATGGCACCATTGTGAAAGCTCGCGAGCTCTCAGGAGCTCATGGCATGCTCTTTCGTCGGAACTCCACAGATGGCTCGCTTGAAGCATTGCCTCGAAGTGGAAATTGGAGCGGTCTTAACTCTGTGCTTCACAGCAACGATTGAAGGTGCGCAAACTCATTGCCCTAGCACTTACTGGGGTGCTCCTCATCCTGCTTGGGAAGTGGGGGTATGCCCGCGTACACGATGCACTCGTGCTCCCTGGCTGCACCATCACCACCGAAACGGAAGAGTTCACCCTTGATGCTGAGCAGAGCGCGAATGCGGCAACGATCGCAGCAGTTGCCTATAGACGTGGAATCCCTGAACGCGCTATCACGGTTGCTTTGACCGCTGCACAACAAGAATCAAAGATACGTAGCCTCGATTATGGCGATCGAGATTCATTGGGGATCTTTCAACAGCGCCCCTCCCAGGGTTGGGGTAGCCAGGAATCGATCATGGATCCTGTTCGATCTACCAACCGCTTCTACAGAGCGCTGATCGCAATCTCGGGTTGGGAGAAACTTCCACTCGCCGTGGCCGCCCAAGAAGTACAACGTTCAGCAGATGGAAGAGCCTACGAAAAATGGGAGGGGCGAGCACTCGCACTTACCCAAGCCCTCAACAATCCATCGCTCATTGCTTGTCGATTCCACAAATTTGGAACCCCGATTCGCACACCCACCATCGATGTAATCGCATCAGCAAGCAAAGAGTGGGGAAAAATTACTGCAAAGCATTCCGGCCGAGTCATTACCATCACCTCATCGCAGCGCACCCGGGTAGCCATCTGGTTTATGACACACGCATCCGAGTTAGGCGTCACCCAACTCAGATGGAATCAGGTGGAGTGGGATAGATACGGCATCAGCAATAGAAAGGCAGAGAAAGTTGCCACTCTTACTGTCACACTTCAATAGCGCTACGAGAGAGCGCGGATCTGCGAAACTTCATCTGATTTAAGGCGAATAGCGTAAATTATCAATGTCTCTGGATGCGCATCAAGGTAATCGTTGAGCTCCAAGAGCTGCACCTGGGGACCAAAGAAGCCGAGAGTGCTGGTACTCGCTTCTGAAGAGACGGCAACTCGTACATAAGGGATTGAAAGTTCTTCGACCGCCACAGCCAGGCCAGCCTCATCGAAGGAGCGCAAATCTTCAAAATCGTCTGGGAGTTGTGCAACGAGGGATTCTTCGAAGTGGTCTGCTTTACCAATGAGTGATATCGGGGATTTCGTTCGAGCCAGCACGCGGGCCGTCTGACGTGGGATGACTCCCGAAGCGGTCCAAAGTATCGGTCTACTTGCAGTAGCGAGTGCGCTAGCTAGCGGAAGTAGCGACGATACATCTTGATTGCTCACCAAAATCGGTGCTCCCTTCATCGCTCCTGCTACCGCCTCGGCAACTGCGTATCTATTTGCCCCGCCGAGTCGCTCGACGGTTATTTTCCGCTTCTTCAACTCTGAAAAGTACTTCGCGCTAAATTGAAAATCGCTACCCACCACATATACCTTGGTGATCTTTCTACGAATGAGTTCGGCTACAACACGAGTATCGACGTCAGCGCCAGAAGAGACCAACAGTGGTGCCTTCAACTGAAAAGCGAAAGGGGCTGCAGTGATTGCGCTGGCAGTTTCAGTGTCTACAGTGGTGAGTACCGCGCTCTTGGCGGATGGGAAAAGCGCTTTTCCGATAGCGATTGAAAGCAGTACGTCTTCTGCATTAGAAATAGAAACAACGGGACGTTGAATGAATGTCGAAGGTAGATCTAAGCGTGATCGAAATATTTCACCTGAGAGTGTGGCTCTCTTTCCACTGCTCGAAGTAGCGATGACGCTCTTCACTCCACCGCCACGTGTCCTGGAGTTGAAAGAATACGAAGCCACATCAGAAAGTACGAATGCCTTCGCCATGTCGGCTTGGCTCTTCGCCTTGGTCCACGTGGCGTAACCCGGATTTAACGAAAGATCGAGGCTCCAAGGATCAGGTACTGCCTGCAACCAGGTGAGATTGCTTCCCCAGACGTCGATGACATCTTGTGTATGCCCTCCCGAGGAGGTGAAGAAGTAAGTTGCTACTGGTCGCCCTCTGAGCGTCACAGCTAATCCAGATGAGGCATCAGTGGACGTGGCGGTTACTGCATCTACCCACTTACTTCCCCAGCCAGCTTCGATCTCTTTGCTATATCCAACAAAAGCGAGATCCTTTGTGGAACCATAAATTTCGCAATCGCATTCGGTACGAAATACACCATTTTTACTGAGCGCGTAAGAGCGAATAGCGATTACTTGTGCCTGTAGAGCAGCCCCTGGCCAGGAAGAGGGCATCTCACCAATTCCCTTGAGGTATTCGTCATGTAAGCGAACATCGTTGGTCACCTCAAGACGAGGGCCATCCTTTGTCTTAATTGTCGTAAAGTGAATCTGACCATAGCGATACTTATTGCTGTTGGTATTCACCAACCCAGCAGGGCCATCAAGAAATCGTGTGCCGCTCCAGCGGACAGTAAATGTTAACGCAGGGGCTAGTGGGGTGGCTGCATTACCGGGTCGCACATACGTGAGCACCGTACCGCTCTCCGTCGGAGTCGCCGTTATTTGTACGCCAGCAGCAACTTGCGCGGTAGGGGTATCAACAATTGATGGGATGGCAGAGAGATCGCTTCCCCACAGTTGCGCAAAGACAGTGCCAGTCTCACCCGCAATCGCTTCAACTCGAAAAGAAAACTTTGTGAGCAAATGGCCGATATTCACTCGAAGCGAAGACGAATCGGGGAACGGTGTCACATCTACGCCTGTGTAGAAATGCTGAATGATTTCCGCCGCGCTCTTTCCTTCGAGAGCCATTCCACGAGCACCCACTTGGCTCATACCAACGCCATGGCCATAACCAGCGCCAGTGAAGGAGAAAGTTTTGGGCACCGAATCAGCAAGAGCAAGGGGCGCGAGTGCACTCATCATCAGAGCAATGCTGAGGGCAGAAGCAATACCCACCCGCCGCCAGGGGGACATAATTATTGAACTCTATCTATTGCGAGATTTTGAGCATCCGGTAGAACCAAAAAAATTATTAAAATACTCACATTCATTAGAAATCTTCTAACGCCGCAGAAACTTTCCCCACATTGAGAAATTCAAGGTACTTGTCAGTAACTTCTGTGGAGTCTCCGAAGGCTAGCGCTTTTCCTTGGTGCAACCATAGTGTCTTGGTACAAAGTTCCTTCAGTGTTCCCAACGCATGCGAAACAATGATGATGGTCCGTGCTTCTAAGCAAAGTTCTCGCATTTTCTCAAACGACTTTTCCTTGAATGCGGCGTCTCCAGTCGAAAGCGCCTCATCAATGAGCAAGATGTCGGGAGTCATATTAACTGCGACCGAGAACGCCAAGCGTCCGTACATTCCAGCCGAGTAAGTGCGCATGGGCATATCGATGAACCCATTGGGAAGATCAGCGAAGCTGGCGATGTCGTCAAAACGTTCTTCCAATTCCTTGCGTTCAAGTCCGGCGGCCAAGCCACCCAAAATAATATTGTCGCGTCCTGAAAGAGTTCCGTTGAACCCCACTCCAAGAGCGAGCAACGTACTCACTTTTCCATTCACGATTATGCGGCCTTCGGTGGGGGGCAAAATTCCTGCAATAGCTCGCATGAGTGTTGACTTGCCGGCACCATTGGCTCCCACCACTCCCACCACTGTGCCGTGAGGAATATCTAACGAGAGATTCTTGACCGCCTCGATAGTGCGTATCTGTCGTTTCTCGCCGCGGCCAGCACGCATGATGGCATTCTTCAAAGTCATCTTAGATTCCACGTTGATTTTGTAGCGTAGGGAAAGTTCTTCGATGCGTACTGCGAGGCCCTCAGGAATCTCTGGGCTAGATACGTACCGCAAAGTCACGCTCCCTTGAGATGAAGAAGTATCCGCCGGCTAATAATAATGCCAGCGCCCAACTACTCGCTCCGACCCAGAGAGTCCACGATGGATTTTCGCCTTTTATCCAGACCACATGAGTAATAGAGAGAATGGGGCCAAGCGGATTAATCCAGATGATGATTTGGTGCCATCCGTTGATCATTTCTGGGACCCAAAGCACAGGGCTGAGGTAGAGCCACATACGAGCGCCGTAAGTCATTAATTTGGATGTGTCTCGGAAGTACACATTCATGGTGGCGAAAAGTAGCGCTAACCCAAAACCACTTATCGCAACGAGGCCGATGATTACGGGCACCCACAACAAATGCCAATTTAATCCGGGCAGTTTGCTCTTAGAATCGAGCGCTCCACCCACCAGAAAAATAATAAAATAAACTGGAAGCGTAGGTATGAATTTTTGGAAGGCACCAATCAAAGAAGATAAAGGAAGCAGCGCTCGTGGAAATGCTTGATTGAGGATGAGCTTTCCGCCCGCAGTCACCGATGCTCCACCAAAAGTCATGCAGTTCTGCGCAAAGTACCAGGTAAAGAGTGCCACGAGAATGTGTGCCAGGACATCGAAGGGGCTCGACCCCGCGCTGGCCCGACCACCAATAATCGTGACGAGCATGAAGTAAATAATGGCGAGCAAGAGTGGATTAAGAACTAACCAGACCGCGCCCAAGGGTGAATTGAGATGCTCGGCTTTATCCGTAAAACGGGCGAGTTCAAATGCGAACCTTCTTCGACGCCAAAACTCCCGTAAATAAGGACCCATCGGTGGCAGAGACGCCTTATGGGGCTCAAAAACTTGAATCAGCGGGACGAAGGATTCTCCCTTTGACGGTTTCATTTCACGAGTCACGTCGATGATCTTCCCATGAAGCGGGCGCACCTTGAGGCACCAGCGAGGCGGGCGAGCTGAGAAATCCCACACCCCATGCCATCTGCATAGTCCCTAGCGCTAGCGGCACGCGCATTTTTGCCGAAATTCCTTCCGCCTTACCCGAGATGAGAAGTGAAGCACAAAGCACGAAAGTGAGATATCCGATCGGTAGCACGAACGCCCAAGGGACGAAGAATCCTAGGAGTAACCCGAAAAGTGAACCAAGAAAAGCAAAGGGTGGGGCGAGATACCTCAGGTTGAGCGTTGTTCTATTCTTTCGAATCACCACTCGGCGCCAACGCCCATACTCAAAATACTGGGTGGCCAATGCGCGAAGCGTCGAGCGAGGGCGATATGCAACTTTAAGATCTGGCGAAAACCAAATAACTCCACCGCGATCACGAAGGCGAAGATTGAGCTCCCAATCTTGTGCGCGAATAAATCTTTCGTCATATCCACCAGCTTCGATGAGCTTGGCTTTGTCAAAAACTCCAAGATAAACGGTGTCGACCGAGCCTTCGTCTCCCCCTGTGTGAAAACGCGAGGCCCCTACTCCGAGTGGACTCGTCATCGCGGCCGCTACCGCTCTCTCAAAGGCGCTCACGCCTTCAGCGGCCATCACACCACCCACGTTCACCGCTCCGGTACGCGCCAATACTTCGAGGGCACGCGCGACATAGTGCACCGGAAGTTCAGAGTGGCCATCCACCCGAACGACGACTTCAAAAGAAGCTGCTCGAATCGCAGCGTTTAGTGCACTCGGGGTTTTGCCGCTTGGGTTTGCCACCACTTTTACGCGCTGATCGTGGATAGCCAGATTCTCAGCGAGCTCCCAAGTGCGATCGATCGATGGGCCCACCGCAAGTATCACTTCGAAATCTGTACCAGCAGGGAGGGATGTGGCCTGGGCAAGTGCAGCCGCGACAGCCGCTTCCAAGTGGCGCTCTTCATTGCGCACAGGCATGACGACGGAAACACCGCGAGGCGCCCCAGCGGACGGCGTGATGGCGAAAAATTCGTTCATGGCGGCTTCGAGGTTATCGTCCCAATAGGCTTAGAGCGTGGTCAAACCTCCGAGAGTGCCGGTACGACGTCGTCGTTCGCGATTTTCGATGGCCACCACCCTCCTTTCGGTAGGCGTGCTCCTACTCTCTCTGGTCTCCTGGGCGGCCTTCGACCACGTCACCTCTTCCATCAATCGGCAGGATGTCTTCAAAGGAATCGAAGTTCGCCCAGATCGCTCTGCAGGATCCTCCATCAACTATTTACTCGTGGGTTCAGATACCCGCGAAGGCCTCACAAAGCAACAACTCCGCACCCTTCGAGTGGGAAGTGTGAAGACGGCCGCTGGTAAGCGTGCAGATACATCAATCCTGATTCACATCAGCAAAGATCGCGACCGAGTCACCATTATTTCAATACCTCGCGATACATACGCAACAGTTCCGGCATGGACGGACGAGGCGGGAGTCGAGTACAACGAGAGAAACTCCAAGATCAACGAAACATACGGCAAAGGTGGGGCGCCCTTACTCATCTCCACAATTGAGAATATGACACAAGTAAGGATTGATCATTACATAGAAGTGAATTTCGCCGGATTCGCAAATTTAGTTGACGCGGTCGGAGGAGTTGATATCTGCACCAACACAGAGATTCGTGATAACAAAAGCCATATCGATCTTCCCGCAGGAAAGAATCATCTGGATGGCACCACTGCCTTGAAGTACGTGCGCGCACGTACTTTCGATGGCACGGGCGATCTTGGACGTATGAAGCGTCAGCAGAAGTTCATCGCATCCATGATTTCTGCGACTACCAGCACTGGAACCTTGCTTAACCCGATAAA
>CAIMVH010000167.1 GCA_903844855.1 uncultured Actinomycetes bacterium
CACGATCGGGTCACTCGCTGTCGCTGGCGCGCTTGCCATGCTGATGTTTCTAGTACTTGGCAAGGCCATTGGTTTCACTTTGACGCTCGCGGGCATTGCTGGTGCCATTGTTGCAATCGGTATCACGGCGGACTCGTTCATTGTCTTCTTTGAACGTCTTCGTGATGAAGTACGTGAGGGTCGATCCCTCAGAAGTGCGGTTGAATCGGGATGGGTACGCGCGCGTCGTACGATTATCGTTGCGGACTCGGTGTCTATCATTGCCGCAGTACTCCTTTACTTCTTTGCTGTTGGCGGGGTCAAAGGATTCGCGTTCACACTGGGACTCACAACTCTGATCGACCTAGTAGTGGTATTCCTCTTCACCAAACCCATACTCGCCCTCTTGGCTCGGACAAAGTTCTTTGGTGGCGGTCACCCACTCAGTGGGCTTTCCCCACAGCGTCTTGGCTCTAAGCGAGCTCTCACTACGATCGCAGAGGAGGCGTAATGGCCGGCTCATTCGGTGCGCGTCTATACAGCGGCGAGATATCGATCGACTTTATTGGCAAGCGTAGGCGTTGGTATGCCTTCTCTGGTGTCTTAACACTGGTGTCGATTGCCGTTTTGTCTATTCAAGGTTTGCACCTAGGTATCGAATTCAAAGGTGGCGCATCCTTTAGTGTAAAGAAGGTCGGTGTTTCTATCGCTGCTGCGACTGATGCCGTCAAATCAACGGGACTTAGTTCAGAGCCGATTGTACAACTCGTTGGTACCGATAAGGTCCGGGTGCAAACCGGAATCTTGAAACCCGGTGAACCGGAAGCTATTCAAGACGCCCTTGCAAAGAAGTTTGGTATGTCTGTAAACGATGTTGACTATCAATTGATTGGACCATCATGGGGCGCTGAAATTACCAAGAAGGCTCTTTATGGTCTCTTCGCTTTTCTCATTGTTGTCGTGCTCTTTCTTACGCTTGCTTTCGAACCGAAGATGGCGATCGCAGCAATTATTGCGTTGATCCATGACGTCTTCCTCACCGTGGGAATTTATGCCCTTGTAGGATTTGAAGTGACACCAGCAACTGTTATTGGTTTCCTTACCATCCTGGGTTATTCGCTTTATGACACAGTAGTCGTCTTCGATAAGGTTCGAGAAAACACACGAGCTATTGCTGGTGGGTCACGCATGACTTACTCGCAGGCAGCAAATCTGGCAGTTAATCAAACATTGGTGCGTTCTATAAATACATCAGTGATTGCTCTGTTGCCGGTCGCTTCGATCCTCTTTGTGGGCGCTGGGCTTCTCGGAGCGGGCACTCTTAAGGATCTTTCTCTTGCGCTCTTTATCGGACTAGCAACTGGAACTTACTCCTCCATCTTTATTGCCACACCTATCCTCGCCTCGCTGCGTGAGCGGGAGCCAGCGATGAAGGCTTTGGCTAAGCGAGTGGGGCAACGTTCTACTAAAGACAGCCTCGAAGTCAGTACCGGTAGCGTTGAAGGAGCGTCTGCAACCGTACGTGGGCCTCGCAATCAGCCCAAGCGCAAGAAGAGCCGCCGCTAAATACGCATATGGCAACTAGAATCTGAGCATGACTCAGGAGCGTGTTGCCGGCTTGGCCCCAATGGCTGCAGTCGATGTTGATATTGCGCTGGTCCCACTCCTGGCTGCGCTCTCGGCAAATTACCCTAATGCCCCAACGGCTGACCTGAAACGCGCCTTTGAGGTAGCTGCCCACGCGCACCGCGATCAATTCCGGAAATCTGGGGAGTTGTACATCACGCATCCTTTAGCGGTTGCGGGGATTTTGGCAGATCTTGGAATGAACACGCCCACCTTGATTGCTGCGCTTTTGCACGACACGGTCGAGGATACGGATTACTCGCTCGAGCAGGTCAAGCGTGACTTTGGCGCAGAAGTTGCCGAACTCGTTGATGGTGTCACCAAATTAGACAAGGTCACTTTCGGTAAGGCAGCTGAAGCTGAGACGGTTCGCAAAATGGTTGTCGCGATGGCTCGAGACATTCGAGTACTTGTGATCAAGCTCGCAGATCGTCTCCATAACGCTCGAACGTGGCGATACGTATCGGCTGAGAGCGCCGAAAAGAAAGCCAAGGAAACTCTCGATATTTATGCTCCGCTCGCACATCGCCTTGGAATGAA
>CAIMVH010000168.1 GCA_903844855.1 uncultured Actinomycetes bacterium
TCACGTATAAATGGGCGCTGACCACCTCCATCCTGATCTTGATCGCGGCGGGAGCGTTGGCTGCTCTGCTCTTCAAGAAGCGCGACGTCTCCTCTTAACGCGCCCTGGTAATTCACTCTGGTAATTCACAGGGGATTTGGCGGGTAAATCCAAGGGTGCAGGAGAGGTCCCCTTTATCCTTAAGGGGTATCTCTTCCCCTCAGGAGTTGTCTTGGTATCTCGTAGATTGCCGATATTCCGCGTGTTCCTTGCGCTCTCGGTGGTGCTTGCCCCGGTACTCATCACTGACGTGGCTGATGCAAAGACCCGAAAGCCCACACTCCAGGAAATTGCCGCCGCCAAGGCCAAAGAAGTCGCCAAAGCGAAAGCTGCTACCGCGGCCAAAGCGAAACTAGATGCGGCCGCAGCGCGATTGAAAGTCTTGGCCGCAAAGGCCGCGGCTGCCCAAGCTATTTTGGATCGCGAGAAAGCCGAACTCCAGGCAGCGAAAAATTTCTCCGCAGTTGCTACCAGGAAGACCGCCCTTGCAGAAGCCGTGGTAGAAAGTGCAAACCAACAAATTGGCTCAATCGCTGCGGGTGCCTACAAAATGGGCGGTGGCTTTACTTCACTTAATTCGCTCCTCGAATCTGACGGTCCGGCAGATTTGATTGATCGCCTCAACACTCTTGGGGTGGTCTCCAATAATACTAATTTGGCTCTTAGCCGTTTAGAGAGTGCACGAGATGCCGCCGTGATAGCGAAGGCCGAGGCCGATACGGCACGTGCTGAGCAAGCATCGGCAACCGAAAAAGTTCGTGTTGCGAAAGTTGCTGCCGATGAAGTGAAAGCGAATCAGAAGAAGGAAGTTGATTCGCTGATGGATGTCCAAAACGCTCTTGCTAAGCAGTTGGCGAGTGCGAGAAATGTGCGAGTCACTCTTGAACAACAACGCAAACTTGCCATTCTTGAAGAGCAATCAGCAAATACTGCAGCCACCACTTCTGGCCAGGCTCGTATTTGGCCCGACCGAGGTCTCACTGGGCGGCAAACAATTCGAACTACTCCAGAGCAGAGGCAAGTTGCGCTCGACTTTGCCATCAAGGAAGTGAAATCGGGTAAGCCGTATGTATGGGGCGCACAAGGTCCAAATAGCTATGACTGCTCTGGTCTGGTGTATGCGGCCTACAAAAAGGCTGGCCTGACTTGGACGACGTGGTCACGGCTTAATGCTTCGCTCTTCTTTGTGGCAACCAAGCGCGTTCCGCTGGCCGATCTGCAACCGGGAGATCTGGTCTTCTGGTCATACAACGGCAGTGTGCCGGCCATTCACCACATCGCTATTTATGCTGGAAACAATATGGTTTGGGAAGCGCGCAATACGCGGGCCGGGCTCAAGTACTCCTCTATCTATGGCATGGATGGATTGATGCCTTCCGGTGGCCGCGTTTAAGCGGCTAGCAACCGCAGCGCTTTGCGCGCTGCTGCTAGTTGCTTGTTCGGCCGCAGATTCGAATATCGAGAGCGCCCCGCAAGTCAAAGTAAGTGTTAAGCCTGCACCTCCGCCAGCAATATCTCCTGATGTACTCTCGAAAATTGTTGATCCGTTGCTGGCAAATATCGATCTTGGTCAGTCGGTTGGCATGGCTGTGGTGGATGTGGCTACGGGGCAACTTCTCTACGACACTGGTGGCACATTTGTTCCAGCATCGACTGCCAAATTATTTACTGGGGCAGCCCTCTTGCTCACCTTTGACTCGAAAATTCCAGTCACCACAAGAGATGGTAAGTCGGTAGACCTCGGTACTGAATTAGGACGTGTGCTAGCTGAGAGCGATAACGAAGGGGCGAAGGCGCTGGCAAAACTTCTTCCCAAACCTGCCACTGACATGTTGATCTTTGAATTACCCGAATTAGATCTCAGTGAAACGTTGCTGGTGGACCCTGCTGGCCTCTCACGAAAGAACAAGACATCTCCCCGTGCGCTCGCTTCTCTTTTGGCATTGGCGTGGAACAACCCACGACTGGCCGCGTTGGTGGCTGGCCTACCGGTCTCGGGAGAGAGCGGCACGATGAAGAAACGAGCGGTGAACGAGCCGGGCTCCCTGCTCGCAAAAACGGGCACACTCAGTGGAGTCAATGCGCTGGCTGGCATCTTTCAAACTTCGGCAGGTAGGGCAATCTCATTCGCTATCTTGGCCGATGCAGTTCCGATTGAGCCTGGTGGAACAGATAAGGCCCGAAAGGCAATCGACCAGATAGCGACAGCATTGGTAAACGCCAACTAATCTTTACTAGTGGTCACGCATTCAGAAGAGCTCATGGAGTTGCGCGCTGCAGTGCGCGCTGACCTAGCGCTGCTAGCGGCGGGTGATCGAATTGTGATCGCTTGCTCTGGTGGAGCAGATTCCATTGCGCTCGCGTATGCGCTCTCGTTAGAAGCGCCAAAAATGGCGCTCGCACTCTCGGCGGTCACCATCGATCACGGTTTACAAGAAAACTCGTCTGAGGTGGCAAGTGCCTGCGTTACTTTTCTTTCAACACTAAATATCCCCACTGAAATTATCAACGTAGTTGTGGGCACTGAGGGCGGGTTAGAAGCGGCCGCACGAGATGCACGATATGGCGCGCTCGCAGCTCATGCGAAAAGCGTGGGTGCAGTGGCCGTATATCTAGCCCACTCACTTGACGATCAGGCAGAGAGCGTCCTGTTGGGGCTGGCTCGCGGATCTGGCCCGCGATCTATCGCCGGTATGTCTGCGGTAAGTGGAATTTATCGACGCCCAGCGCTGGGCATCCGCCGAACCAGCTTGCGATCCGTAGCGGAATCTCTTGGCCACATCTTTGATGATCCGATGAATGTAGATATGCACTTTCTGCGGGTGAAGTTACGTAGGCAACTCATTCCGGCGCTAGACGAGGCGCTCGGCGGCGGAGTCCCGCAGGCGTTAGCGCGCACCGCACTTCTGCTCCAGGACGATTTAGCCGCGCTCGACGCCCTCGCCGGCGAGCACTTTGTAGAGAACCCCGACCTGGAAGTGGCTCGGCTTTCTGCCCAGCCCAAGGCGGTTCGAACCCGAGTTCTTCGCCTTGCCCTGCTCGGAGCCGGGCTTGATGGCGGCCTGCTGACCTATGAACACCTCGAGAGGGGTGATCAACTACTGGTGGATTGGCATGGCCAGGGGGAGATCTCCCTGCCCGGTGGTCTTTCGCTCGCCCGGAAGTCGGGCAGACTTATCCTCTCGCCCCTGGGCGTGGGTAAGCCGTAGCCGCAGCACTAACGAGAGGGCACCGTGGATCAGCGAGATATTGAAGGCGACTTGGAGAAGGTTCTCTTAACTGAGGAGCAGATCCAAATTCGATTGAAAGAACTCGCCGCGGACGTTGAACGCGACTATTCAGATCGCGAAGTTCTCTTGGTGGGTGTGCTTAAGGGCGCGATCATGGTGATGTCTGATTTCTCGCGCTCGCTTTCGCGTCACGCCACCATGGATTGGATGGCAGTCTCTTCTTACGGTAAAGGCACCAAGTCCAGCGGTGTAGTTCGCATCCTCAAAGACCTAGACCAAGACATCGCTGGTCGCCACGTCCTCATCATCGAAGATATCGTCGATTCTGGCCTCACCCTCTCGTGGTTAGTTGCCAACTTGATGTCGCGCGGCGCTGCAAGTGTTGAAGTACTCGTCTTACTTCGCAAGCCCGATGCTGCTCAGGTAGACGTTTCTGTTAAGTATGTGGGTTTTGATATTCCTAACGAGTTCGTTGTGGGATATGGCTTGGATTATGCAGAGCGCTACCGCAATCTGCGCGTTATTGGAACTCTCGCCCCGCACGTTTACTCCTAAAGGTTGGTTATGAAGAAGCGTAGTTTACATAAAACTCCTGCCTTTTGGATTCTGATCGCCGTCTTGGCTTTCTTTCTTTATGGGCAATTTGCATCTGCGAATGCAACTTTCAAGAAAGTTGATACTTCAGTAGTTCTGAAAGCGATCGCAGATGAGCAGGTGAAGTCTGCAGTAGTGGTGGATCGCGAACAACTCATTCAGATCACTTTGAAAAGTGGCGTGAAAATTTCTGACGCGACCCGGGTAGAGGCTAGTTACATTGTCGGCCAAGAGACTCAAGTCATTGATTTGCTGAAGGCTCATCAACCTCCACAACTGTGGGATGTGAAGGTACCTAGAACTTCTGCCTTGATGTCTTTCATCATGACCATTGGACCCATCATTCTTATTGTTCTTGTTTTCCTCTTCTTTATGAATCGGATGCAAGGTGGCGGCGGTCGCGTCATGCAATTCGGTCGTTCGAAGGCCAAGTTGATGGCGAAAGACACGCCTAAAACCACCTTTGCTGACGTTGCTGGCGTCGATGAGGCAGTGGAAGAACTTCAAGAGATCAAAGAATTCTTGGCAGAGCCGGCAAAGTTTCAGGCGATTGGCGCCAAGATTCCCAAAGGCGTCTTACTTTATGGTCCTCCAGGAACCGGAAAGACCTTGCTTGCTCGCGCTGTTGCTGGCGAAGCGAACGTGCCCTTCTACTCAATCTCTGGCTCTGATTTCGTCGAAATGTTTGTGGGCGTAGGTGCCGCGCGCGTTCGGGATCTATTCACGCAAGCTAAAGCTAATGCCCCAGCCATTGTTTTCGTTGACGAAATCGATGCGGTCGGTAGACATCGCGGAGCTGGCATGGGTGGCGGGCACGATGAGCGCGAACAAACACTCAATCAATTACTGGTGGAGATGGATGGATTCGAAGCTAACGGTTCCGTCATTCTGATCGCAGCCACTAACCGCCCAGATATTTTAGATCCAGCACTTTTGCGCCCAGGTCGCTTCGATCGACAGATTGCGGTGGAGCGCCCGGACCTTAAGGGTCGTCAACAGATTCTTGAGGTGCATGCGAAGGGTAAGCCGCTCGAGGAAAATATCGATCTCCTTACTCTTGCACGTCGCACACCTGGCTTTACTGGAGCAGATCTTGCAAACGTACTCAACGAGGCGGCGCTACTCACTGCACGTGCGGGCAAGCAACTCATCGATAAGGAATCTCTCGACGAGGCAATAGATCGTGTGATGGCTGGACCGCAGAAACGTTCCCGACTTATGAATGAGCACGAGAGAAAAGTAACTGCATATCATGAAGGCGGTCACGCGCTTGTGGCTCATGCATTACCGAATACGGATCCTGTTCATAAGGTGACAATTTTGCCGCGTGGACGCGCGCTTGGTTACACCATGGTCCTACCCGAGGATGATCGATACTCCACTACCCGCAACGAAATGCTTGATCAATTGGCATACGCATTGGGTGGTCGTGCGGCTGAAGAGATGGTCTTTCACGATCCCACCACGGGCGCGTCAAATGACATCGAAAAGGCAACGGCCCTCGCTCGCGCCATGGTGACCCAATACGGTATGACCGAACGTCTTGGTGCGATCAAGTTGGGAACCTCCGCAGGCGAGCCATTTATGGGTCGCGACTATGGACACCAACGCGATTACAGCGAAGATGTAGCCGCAGTGGTAGACGAGGAAGTGCGCGCACTTATTGAGCGTGCACATCAAGAAGCATGGGGCATCTTGACCCAATATCGAGATGTGCTTGATGCACTCGTGGTGGCGTTGCTAGATCGCGAAACCCTGGATAAAGAAGAGATCGCCGAAATCTTTGCAGCAGTTCCCAAGCGTGCAGCCAGAGCAGCGTGGACCGGATCTACCGAGCGCATCCCTTCTGACCGACCAGCGATCGATTTTGTAAAGCCGGTTGTCACTATCGAAGAGTCGACTCCGGAGGCACCTGCAAATGAGTGACATCGGTCCAGTCTCGATTCCTCACGATGGCCAAGTAACGGGCGCCTTTGACGAGGCACGTGCGCAAAAGGCTGTCCGGGAATTGTTGCTGGCCATTGGTGAAGATCCTGATCGCGACGGCTTGGCGCAGACTCCAGCACGCGTGGCTCGCTCACTCAAGGAGAGTTACGCCGGACTCTGGATGTCACCAGATGATGTATTAACGACGACATTTGATATGAATCATCACGAGCTAGTTGTTGTGAGAGATATCGAAGTCTTTTCGCAATGCGAACATCACTTAGTTCCATTCCATGGCAAAGCACACATCGGATACATCCCGGGGGAGAGTGGACGCATCACGGGTCTCTCGAAACTAGCTCGCCTCGTTGATGTCTACGCAAAGCGCCCGCAAGTTCAAGAGCGACTCACCAGTCAGATTGCCGATGCCCTTGTGCGCATCCTGGAGCCGCTCGGCGTAATAGTGATTATTGATTGTGAGCATCTCTGTATGTCAATGCGTGGTGTACGCAAGTCCACTGCCCGCACAGTAACAAGCGCGGTGCGTGGACAACTTCGCGACCCTGCGACTCGTGCCGAGGCTATGCAATTGGCGCTCGGGAAGTAACCATGCGCGTCCTTGGGTTGCCAGAGTTCCTCCACAAACCCAAGCGCACGTTGGTGATGGGCATCATCAACGTCACACCCGATTCCTTCTCCGATGGCGGCGAAAATGCGGGCACAGAGAGTGCCGTGATGCGCGGTATTCAAATGATTCGCGAAGGTGTGGACATTATCGATATTGGCGGTGAATCCACCCGCCCAGGAGCTTCTCGCATCTCCCCTGAGGAAGAAAAAGCTCGGGTACTGCCCGTGCTGAGAGCCCTAGCTGATTACGACACAGTTCTGAGCATTGACACGATGCGTGCAGAAGTGGCTGAGGAAGCGATCGCGGCAGGAGCTTCCATCGTCAACGATGTAAGTGGGGGACTTGCCGATAGCGACATGCCGCGACTGATTGCAGATGTGCGAGTGCCGTACGTGGTGATGCATTGGCGCGGATTCTCGGATTCCATGCAGAAGCTCGCGGTTTATGAAGTCACCGCAAAGGAAGTTCGACATGAATTGGCCGAGCGAATTGAAAAACTTACCAAAGCTGGAGTAGAGATCGATCAGATAATTCTCGATCCAGGCCTCGGGTTCGCCAAAGAGCCAGATCATAATTGGGATGTGCTGCAAGCCATTGAAAGTTTTGAAAAATTGAAGCGTCCACTGCTGGTTGGCGCTTCCCGGAAACGCTTCCTGGGAACGCTTCTCAACGATGGCGAAGGCGACCGTGATGTGAAGGAGCGGGAAGCTGCCACTATTGCAGTTACCACCATGTTGGCAGAGCGCAAAGTTTGGGGAGTTCGCGTACATAACGTGCGCGATAGCCGAGATGCGATCGAAGTAGTCACGCGCTGGGGCAAGAAATGACCGACTCCATATCAATCACTGGAATTAGGGGCTTCGGCAATCACGGAGTCTTACCTTCCGAACGCGCGGCTGGCCAGGAATTTATAGTCGATGTAACGCTACATCTCGAGCTAGTGCCAGCTGGCACGAGCGATGACTTAACAAAGAGCGTTCATTACGGCGAAGTTGCCAATGACGTGCATGCTGAAATCGTGGGCGATCCAGTGAATCTCATCGAAGCATTGGCTGAGCGCATCGCAACAAGAATTTTGACGCGTGAGTTGGTCCAATCGGTGGTGGTCACGGTGCATAAGCCAAGTGCGCCCATTGATGTTCCGTTTGCAGACGTTTCCGTCACCATCACGCGCCCATGA
>CAIMVH010000169.1 GCA_903844855.1 uncultured Actinomycetes bacterium
CGCGGGACTTCGCCTGAAGGTCTTGGTCTAGGAGCGGGGAGAGCCAGCCAGAAGATTGGCCTCTCCACGGATCGTTCACCCACCGGTCGTAAGCCGCCACATCCTCCCAAGCAGCCGTCACTAAGAGGGGACCTCCCTCGAGAGGCGCATGGAGCTCAGTCGCGAGGAAGCCGTCGATACGCCCGGAGCGTTCAAGTACCTCCTTCTCATAGAAGTAATTGATAACAGCCTCTTGATCACCGTTAAGTGGATTGAGCATCAATACTGTGCGGATCATCGCTTTCCTCTCTTCTGGAACAAATTCAATAGGTAGCCATACTCGGCCAGGGCAGGGGTCTAGTTATTCAGGGCAAGGTCAGTAATATATGCAATATTACCCGCCGAGAGATGTGAGAAGCCATGTCGCACAACCTACTCATTAAGAACGCATTGATCTTTGATGGCCATAGCCCCGATCTGCGCGAAGGCTCCATCCTCATTCGCAATGGAGAGATCGAGGCTCTCGATGAAAAGAGCGCCAGTGGTGTTGAGGTATTTGATGCCGGTGGGCGAGTAGTCACTCCTGGATTTATTGATTGTCATTTCCATGCCTATGGCATTGATCTTGACATGATGCGGATGGAGTCGACGCCGCGCAGTTATGTGGCGTTGAAGGGCCACCTTCGTTTGGAAGCAGCTTTGCGACGTGGATTTACCACGGTGCGCGATGTGGCTGGTGGCGATAGCGGACTCGCTCTTGCAGTCCGCGAAGGCTTAATTGCATCTCCTAACTATTACTACACGGGACCTGCGCTGAGCCAAACAGGTGGACATGGGGATGCACGTCATCCGGTGTACGACATGTGTTGCGCTGGTGGCAGTGGTGGTATTGGTGTGGAAGTTGTCGATGGCGTTGATCCGTTGCGTATCGCGGTGCGCGACCGCTTGCGTAAAGGCGTGCACGCGATCAAGATCATGGCATCTGGTGGCGTGGTGTCACTCACTGATCCGATTCGTATTCCGCAATACTCCGCAGAAGAAATTCGCGCAGTAACGGAAGAAGCCGGGCGCCGCGGAAGTTATGTGGCGGCCCACGCCTACTCACCAGAGGCGATTGTGCACGCAGTAACTAATGGTGTGCGCAGCATCGAGCACGCGAATTTACTTGACGATGAAGCCGCTGCCGTGATGGCCGCACACTCTGCAGTAATGATCCCTACTCTCGTTACCTACCAGATGATGGCGGAGAAGGGCGCCGAGATCGGCATGGTCGAAGTTGCTTTGAAAAAGAACCACGAAGTCCTAGCATCCGGTAAAACCGCGATTGAAATCGCAACGCGTCACGGCATCTTGGTGGGCTTCGGCACCGACCTCATGGGCGACTTGGAGTATGCCCAACTTCGTGGTCTCGAGATCCAACACGAAGTGCAAGGCACTCTTGAATTGCTCCGCAGTGTCACTTCGCGCAATGCGCAGGTAATTGGAAATCCTCAGCATGGCTCGGTAGCAGTGGGTTCCTTCGGAGATCTTGTAATCCTCGACGGCAACCCCTTCGAGAAGCCTTCGGTGCTCTGGACTATGAGTGAGGGCCGCACTGTTATTAAGTCAGGTCGCGTAGTTAAGTAACGTTCATGAATCCCAAGCGTCTGAGTGGCGACTCGTTGGATAAGCCAAGCAGTCTTCGTGAACAGATCTCCACTGCTTTGCGCGCGGCGCTGATCACCGGCGAGATGCTCCCGGGGGAGACGTACTCGGTGCCGGCTATCGCGGAGAAGTTTGGCATCTCGGCGACTCCGGTGCGCGAGGCGATGCTTGACCTCACTAAAGATGGCATTTTGGTTGCTCTCCCGAACAAGGGGTTCCAAGTGGTGGCCACCTCGGCCGAGACGCTGCGCCAATTAACCGAGATTCGCTTGCTCCTAGAGATCCGGGTGACGGTGGAGATCGCTAAGGCGATCACGCCTAAACAGGTGGCGCGTCTGCGGGAGGTCGCGGTGGCGATCCAAGAGTTTGCCCAGCAGAACGACCTGATGAACTTCATTGAAATGGACCGGGTCTTCCACAGTGGCATCTTGGAGCTCTCCGGAAACCCCATGCTGGTCCAGGTAGCCGACCAATTCCGCTCCCGCGCCCGCATCCACGCCCTGCCCTATATTTTGGAGAGTGGCCAGCTCGAGGCCTCGGCCCTTGAGCACATCCAGCTGCTGGATGCCATGGACCGGCGTGACCTGGAGACGGTCGCCAAGGTGATGGAGCACCACATTAATTACACGATCGATGCGGTGTTCGCGATGTCCTTGGTCAAGAAGGCCGCGAAGTAGTCCGGCCACATTGCTGGAAAATCTTTGCCCGCCCCCTAGTCACGGGCGCAAGCGCCTCAGTAATATGTCACACGTCAGTCCTCCTGCTCTAGGCTGGGCTGGCATCTCTGTGAGAAAGGTGAAAGTTCATGGCGAAAAACGCCCGAGTAGCAATTGACGTCGGAGGTACGTTTACCGACGTAGTCACACTTGATGGTGGCAGTGGCAGCGTGAAGTTTGACAAGGTGCCCACCACACCAAGTGATCCACAGCAAGGCGTGATGAATGGTTTCGCGGCATCCGGCGTGAGCCTTGAAGCAGTCTCGCACTTCATTCACGGAACTACGCTCGGCTTGAATGCGCTCTTAACTCGTCGCGGAGCTAAGACTGGCATCGTCACCACGGAAGGTTTCCGTGACGTGTATCTGCTCGGCCGCACGGATCGCATCCCGATGTATGACTGGAAGTACCGCAAACCTAAAAGCTTGGTAGAGCGCCAACACATCCTTGAAGTTCCGGAGCGGCTCGATTACGAAGGCAGTGTAGTAAAAGCCTTTGATGAGAAAGCCGCGCGCGCAGTTGCGCAGCAATTCATCGAACTCGGTGTGCAATCAGTTGCGATCGTATTCCTCCACTCGTATGTGAACCCCGCGCACGAGCAGAAGATGGCCGCGATCATGCGCGAAGTCGCCCCCGATATTGAGGTCACC
>CAIMVH010000170.1 GCA_903844855.1 uncultured Actinomycetes bacterium
CGCTCGCAGGAATAGCACTCGGTTACTTCATTGGTCGCTTCCCCAAAAATCTTGATCGAATTTCATATTCAGTCTGCACATTAATCGCAGCTTTTTGGACCTTGGTATTGCTTTGGCCAGGACAAGCTCCCTACTCGTTACTCATTGCTCTCATGGGAATTATCTCCATAGGTGGACCTGCATCCCTCACCGGTTTTGCACATGCGCGTAAACACATTCCTTTGGAAAACATGGGAACTGCAGATGGAATCATTAACGCTGCCGGTTTCTATTCCACTCTTCTTGCAATGTTAAGCGTGGGTATAGTCCTACAAATATTTGGTGATTACTCACTTACAAGTTTCCGAGTAGCTTTCCTCACGCTCTATCCCATTTGGATTATTGGATTTATTAAGATTCGTAAGTATCACAACCTATTGGAAAGGCATACTTCGTGAAAAATATCGGAAGTAGCGATCTTGTAGTCTCATCGCTCTGCTTAGGGGGAAACCCCTTTGGTTGGGGCGCCACTAAAGAGGAATCTTTCGAAGTGCTTGATAGATACGTTGCTGCCGGTGGCAACTTTATCGACACCGCAGACGTTTATAGCCAATGGAAGCCGGGCAACGTCGGCGGCGAGAGCGAAACCATCATTGGATCATGGATGAAGTCGCGGAAGAACCGTGATCACATGGTTATCGCCACCAAAGTCGCCATGCTTGATACGCGCAAGGGTCTCTCAGCAAGCAATATTGCCGGCGCACTAGATGATTCACTTGCGCGCTTAGGCACTGATTACATCGATCTCTATTACGCACATCAGGATGACCAAGAAACCCCTCTCGTGGAAACCTTGGGCGCCTTCGATGCCGCGGTGAATGCGGGAAAGATAAGAGCGTTAGGCGCCAGTAATTACTCCCAAGAACGACTTCACGAGGCTTTAAACATAAGTAAGGAGAATGGTTTCGCTCCGTATGTAGCTTTGCAGACCTGGTTTAACTTGCTTGATCAAGATAAGTTGCCGACTTCGTATCGCTCCTTCTGTGTGGCAAACAATATTGGAGTACTGCCGTTCTATGGAGTTGCTCGCGGATTCCTTACAGGCAAATATCGTGCTGGGATCACCGTAGAGAGTGTGCGCGCTTCGGGAGTTGAGAGCTATTCAAACGAACGCGGTTGGAACACGTTGGCCAAGCTTGAAGAAATAGGCAAGGCCCATGGCGCACCGATCGCATCTGTCGCGCTGGCATGGTTGCGTGCGCAGGAATCTATCGTAGCTCCGATCGCTAGTGCGCGAATAGCTTCACAACTCGATGACTTGTTGCCTACACCACAACTTACTGATCAGGAATTGCTGTCTCTCACAAAAGTAGGGGCATAGCGCGGCAAGAGGGGAATAATGATGATTGCTGCGAATGCCATTGGAATAAAGAGTTCGTAAGCCATTGCAGTAAATGTTGCACTCACCGCATTAGCTCCGGCCGCAAAGATCGCTCCGAGAAACGTTTGGCAAGCGCCAAAGTATCCCGCAGCAGTGCCGGCGCGAGCAGCGTGGTGATGTGTGGCGAGCGCTATGCAATTCGCAAAAGCAAAACCTATTGTGCTCATCGTGAGCAGCAAAAGAGCTACCGAGATCCAGAGCGCTGGCTGATCAACGTGTGAATAGATCGCCAACGCGAACCCCCAGAAGGCGCCCCATCCGCAACCAAAACGGAGCATGGTGGCCGGACCAAAGTTAAGCAAGAGGCGACGATTAGTTTGACCAGCGGCCACAATTCCTAGCCCATTCGCCGCAAAAAGAATTGAGAAGAGTTGGGGGGAGATGTTGAACTCACGCTGCAAAGCAAAAGTCGAAGTAGATAGATACACCAACAAAGTTCCATTTACGAAAGCTGATGCGATCACTGACATCCGAAAGAGCGGATCTTTAAAGACCAGACTTCTTGCTTCGCGCTTTGCCGTTCTATTTGTGGGGATGCGGCGTTCCTTCGGAAGAGTTTCTGGAAGCGTGATGGACACAAGCGTGATGAGGATCAAGCCAAAGAGGGCGAGGAAGTAGAAGATGCTCCGCCACGAAGCAAAATTAAGCAATGTTGATCCAATAATCGGTGAAACAATCGGTGCGACTCCCATGATGATCATCAGAGCGGAATATGCGCGCGCCGCTGAATTCCCATCCAGCAGATCACGCACTACCGCTCGGGACATCACAGTGCCCACTGAACTAGTGATTCCTTGAAGGAAGCGAAGTGCGAGAAAGATCGTGATAGATGGCGCCCAGGCACAAGCCAAGGAAGTCACGGTGAAGAGGGATAAACCCCAAAAGAGGGTGGGTCTACGTCCAAAGGAGTCGCTGATGCTCCCCACGAAGAGTTGGCCGGTAGCCGAACCGAGCAGGCAGACCATCACTGAGTACTGCACAAAAGTTGTCGTGCTCCCGAAATCCCGTTCCAGCATAGGTAGAGCTGGAAGATAAGCATCTATCGTCACCGGCACCAGCGACATAAGCGCGCCGAGGAGTGGGAGATGCTGACGAGACTTCACTGGGCTACCTTACTCAGATGACCACATCGAATAGCGCCCGTGTCCTGGCAGCATTTCTGCTCTTTGCAGGAATAGCTCACATCGTCAATCCCAAGTTCTTTGATGCGATCATCCCGCACTTCCTGCCACTATCTGCGCGCTTCTGGACAATCTCAAGTGGCATATTCGAAATAGTCGTCGGATTGCTAGTACTTAACGCAAAGACCACACCTAAAGGTGGCTTACTTGCCGCACTACTCTTCATTGCAGTCTTTCCTGGGAATCTCTATATGGCCTGGCTCTGGCGCCATCGTTCTTTTTGGGAGCAAGCAATCGCTTATGTACGTTTACCCCTTCAGATTCCATTGATTCTTTGGGGACTTTCGATTTGGCGTTCTCGAAAGTAAGTAGGAAGTAAAAAGCTAATTTGTGTAATTGACAATGGCTAGGCACATTTCATCTCGTGTACCTTCGCCCCAGACAACATAATTCGGCGATAAGTCTCTAAACTCCGGAAGCTTAGAACGCAAGCTCACATCGTATGTGCAGGTAACTTTGATCTGGTCACCTTGGCTTGCCTGTATCGGTTTAGATTGCCAATCCGTTTTCTGATTATCGAAATCCCAGAGATCTCTTGATGAGAGAGTTGTGCTAGCTCCAGTCGCCTTATTGAAGTAGGTAATATTAATTGTGCGCCCGAGTTGATGCATATGCCCTGTTGCTCCGTAGACGGTCGTCGCAGATTGCAAGGTACTCGTGCACTCCGAAGTATTACTCGC
>CAIMVH010000171.1 GCA_903844855.1 uncultured Actinomycetes bacterium
AGGATTCTTTACTCCGGGGCTACATTTACTGCCTCCTGGGCTCTTCGAGTCGGATTCGTAGATGACGTCGTCGCCGACGCCGATCTTTACAAGTCTTTTGATGCCCGCATTGCCGATTTAGCGGTTGTGAGCGCGGCGGCCGTGCGCAATACGAAGAAAATGTTCGCTCGAATTGCCTCTGGGGTGAGGGTTGAAGACGAGATCGCGCGCTTAGCAATAGTTGAAGCCTTGGAAAGTGCCGATCATCTCGAGGGTCTCAATGCATTCTTGGAAAGACGTCAAGCAAAATTTAGTGATTAGTAGCGGGCTGGTTTTCCAGCCAAAGTCCTAAGTTAATGACCTTCTGATCGCTTTCTCCTACTAACTGGACTGATCGCTTAGTCGTTGGTTCGACGATCGAGAGTGCTGCCAATCCCGCGATATTAACCCAGGCTGCTAAGTCTGCGGCGCCGGATGGATTTTCGTTGAGATTTGGCGCCCCTGCGGCAGTTGTGGGAAGCACCATGACATCGAAAGTCTTAAAGAGCGCGCTCGCTTGGTTTTGGAATTGTGAAATCCTATCTTTCGCTTCCAAAATTTTTGCAGGCGGTAAAGTATTGACGAAATTCATAATCGAAAGGAATTCAGTTGAAAAGCCTGGTTGGGTGGGGGATCCGGAAAGTCCTAAACTCGCACTTCCTTCAAGCTCACATATGAGCAGACCGGCTCTTCTTATCGCCCCGGCATCAAAATCATGAGGTGCTATCTGCCCACCTGCTCCAAGTCTGCTCAATGTGTGCGAAACGGCATCTTGTCCCACGGCGTCTGCGTGCGTTGAAAGGTGAGATCCCACAATCTTCAGTGTTGAGGGGTCGATAGGAGCGTAGGCAACGTTTTGGCGAGAGTTGAGTAAAGGGCTAAGTATTGAAACCAGATCGCGGACCGACGTAGTTAGTAGTCCTACTGAGTCGAAGTCTTCAGCAAGTCGGACGAGACCTTGATTTGAAATGCTCTTTCTTGAAGGTTTGTACCCGACAATTTCACAGTAAGCAGCGGGAATTCGTACGCTTCCCATGGTGTCTGAGCCAATCGAGAATGGCAGCGCGCCGGACCCGACGATAGCCGCCGAGCCACCACTTGATCCACCGGCATTAAGTTGTGGATTTACCGGGTTACTACATGATCCAGTGAAGGCGTTGGCAGTGACGGCTCCGAGTGCGCCCTCTGCCATTGTTGTGGTTAAGGTGGGGATTGCTCCGAGTTCTCGAAGTCGAGAAACGATCCAGCCATCCTGGGTGGCGGGCACTTCATTATTGCGCGCTCCAGATGTCGTGACTATTCCTTTGATATCGATATTGGCCTTCACGCCAAAGGGAACGCCATCAATTGCTGATTTTTTGACGCCATTCACTCTTCTTGAGTCCGCTTCTAATGCCTCAACACGTGAATATTCAATTCTCTGTTCTATTGCATGATGCACATCGATAGTTTTGAGAGCCGTTTCAACAAGCTCTTGGGAAGTTACTTCGCCCGCATCTAGCCGGAGGATTGTTTCCGAAAGTGCTGACTTCATGCTCGAACATCTACCAGGCGAATAGGTTTTTGCCTGGTAGTGAGTTGAGTAGTTTCTGCGGTCTCTCCCACTCCCACAATCTCTGCGCCAATTTTCAGGCCAAGAGTTGAAGATAGGTGGTCTTCAATTTGTAGTCTCAGCGACTCGCTCTGCTCCCGAACCTCTACGACGACAACGAGGTGATCAGAGCCCGCCTGATTCTTCTCTAGTCGCGCGTAGTATTCGCCGGTAAAGTTAGGAGTATTGATGAGAATGGCGCTCAAGGCTGTGGGATAGATATTGATGCCACGTAATTTGACCATGTTGTCACTACGGCCAAGTAATCCAGCCATCCGGTCGAATGGCAGGTTTGCCTTTCCTTGCCCGGGGAGCAGCGCCGTCAGATCGTGAGTGTTAAATCGAATCAGGGGAGCAAGATCTGATTTCGCAAGACTGGTGACCACCAATTCACCAGTTTCGCCTCGAGGTGTCGGAGCATGCGTCTCTGAATCCAGAATCTCTACAAAATTAGCGTCTTCCCATATGTAAAGCCCATCGCGCTCCGGGCCCTCTGTTGAGAGGATTCCGGTATCTGCGACGCCGTACCAATTAAAGGCAGGTACACCACCCCAGGCTTCTTCTAGTTTCGCGCGACCGCCCTCAGGTAAGTGGCCAATAATCATGCGGACCTTGAGGTCCCGAGCTGGATCTAAACCTTGTTCGCGCACCACTTCGGCAAGGCGAAGTAGGTAATCTGAAAAACCCACAAGAACGGTGGCACCAAATCGTTTAATGAGTTCAACTTGGCGTTCTGATCGCGTCTCGGCTCCGGTACCGGCAGAGATGTATGTGGCATCTGTGTAACGCACAACGGATTCCCTGATGTAATGCCCACCATTGATGAGGCCGTGCCCATAAACGCCGTGAACGACATCTGAAGCATTGACGCCGAGCCATCGATAAGTGCGTCCAAGAAGAAGATTCTGTACTTCACGGCCCCATGGACCCCAAACCACGGGTTG
>CAIMVH010000172.1 GCA_903844855.1 uncultured Actinomycetes bacterium
ATTACTGGGCTCTTTGTAGCTATCGGTCACGATCCACGGAATGAATTAGTGAAAAACCAGATAACCCTTGATAGTGAGGGTTACGTATTGGTTGATGAAGGCAGTACCCGTACCAATCTCCCAGGAGTATTTGCTTGTGGGGACTTAGTAGACCACGTCTATCGACAGGCTATTACAGCGGCCGGTTCGGGATGTCAGGCCGCTCTCGATGCAGAACGTTTTCTTTCCGATTCACACTAAGATCTACAGATAACGAAGGGATAAATAATGGGCGCTATGACTGCAGTAACAACAGCTACCTTTGATGCTGAGGTACTTAAGAGCAATCTGCCAGTCCTCGTAGACTTTTGGGCAGAATGGTGCGGACCATGCCGCGCTGTAGCTCCAATTCTGGAAGAGATTTCAAAAGAACATGGCGCAAAGCTCAAGATCGTCAAGCTCAATATCGATGAGAACTCAGAGCTCGCCATTAAATATGGCATTACTTCCATCCCAGCGTTAAACATTTTTGTTAATGGTGAAGTTGTGAAGAGCATTGTGGGAGCTAAGCCAAAGCCTATGCTCTTGAAAGATCTCGAAGCTTTCATCTAAAGAGGCATCGACCTTAGATATCTCATGATATTAAAACGTGGTTCTCGGGGCGTTGAGGTTGTTGAGCTCCGTGACACTTTGGTCCGTTTAGGGCTACTAGAGAGTATTAATCCTGCAGCGGAGTCAGACCTTTTTGACGAAGAAGTGGAAGTCGCGGTGCGCGCTTTTCAACAAGGGCGCGGGTTAAGTTCTGATGGCATGGTGGGCACGCATACCTTTCGCGCGCTTGATGAAGCTCGATGGAGATTAGGCGATCGGGTCATCCGAATAAGCGCTCCTATGATGCGCGGTGACGATATTGCGCTTCTGCAAACTCGGCTGATGGAGATGGGTTTTGATTTGGGCCGGATCGATGGCATTTTTGGTCCGCGCAGTGCGCAAGCTCTCGCAGCATTTCAGAAATCATCGGGATTAAATGGTGATGGTTCATGCGGTCCAGAGACACTGCTTGCGCTCCGTCGACTTCAACGTACCGTCACTGGCGGTCTCGCACACGGTTTAAGAGAGGCAGATGCGATACGTCGACAAGGACCGGCGCTCTCAGGAAAACGCATTGTTATTGACCCGGGTCATGGTGGCGATGATTTTGGCGTGAGCGCCTTCGATCTCAATGAGTCCGAGATTGTGCTTGATGTGGCCTCGCGCATTGAAGGCAGGCTCGGAGCCCTTGGTGTCGCTGTTTACCTCACCCGCGGCTCGCAGAGTTCGCCTATTGATGATGGGAAGAGAGCCGAATTTGCCAATCAGAGCGGCGCAGATCTCTTTCTCTCCCTCCATTTGGATGCACATCTGGCACCAGATGCCCGTGGGGTAGCCACTTACTATTACGGAAATGATGCACATGGCGCACACTCTGTGGTGGGCCAACGTCTCGCTTCACTCATCCAACGAGAGATCTGCGCCCGAACCGATCTCCTTGATTGCCGCGTACACGCAAAAACGTGGGAGCTACTCCGAAATACCAGAATGCCGGCAGTGCGCGTCGAACTCGGTTATCTCACAAATTCTGGTGATGCCGCCAGACTTGGCGATGGAAATTTTCGAGAGGTCCTCGCTGAATCTCTGGCGATCGCAATTCAACGTCTCTACTTGCCTGATGATGGCGAAGGTGAGACTGGAGTACTTCGCTTGAGCGATTTGCGTGAGAAGATATAAGTATGACCACTGGATCACGCCTCGACTCTTTCGTAGCGCGTTATGCAGAGCGGACCAAAAGCATGACTGCCAGCGAGATCCGGGCACTCTTTGCGGTGGCCTCCAGACCTGAAGTGGTCTCTCTCGCCGGCGGCATGCCCAACCTCACAGCGCTGCCCATGGATGTGATCTCTCAAATCGTCGCAGACGTCATCAACGAAAATGGTCAGGTTGCTTTGCAGTACGGCAGTGGACAGGGTGATCCAGTCCTACGTGAGCAAATCACTGAGATCATGAAACTTGAGGGGATTGATTCCCATCCTGATGACGTTGTCGTTACTACTGGTTCACAACAGGCTCTCGATCTAGTTGCTCGCATTTTTCTTGACCCAGGTGATGTGGTTCTTGCTGAGGCGCCTTCCTACGTAGGAGCGCTTGGAACTTTCCGGCAATATCAAGCGCGCATCGTCCATGTTGAGATGGATGATGACGGTTTAATCCCAGAGAGATTACGTGAGGCTATAGCTCACACACGTGCGCAGGGCGGAAAGATTAAGTTTCTTTACACAATCCCAAATTTTCATAATCCTGCTGGAGTTTCGCTCTCATTAGAGCGACGCCAAGAGGTACTTCGGATCGCGCGCGATGCAGACATTCTTATTATTGAAGATAATCCCTATGGGCTTCTTGGTTTTAATAGTGAACCTACTCGTGCAATGCGAGCAGATGATCCAGACAATGTCGTTTATTTGGGCTCTTTTTCAAAGACATTTGCACCAGGCTTACGTGTGGGTTGGGCTGCTGCGCCACACGCAGTTCGTGAAAAGCTTGTATTGGCTAGTGAGTCTTCAATTCTCTGCCCGTCGAATTTTGCACAAATGGCTATCTCTCGATATTTCGCAACTCAACCGTGGCAAGATCAAGTCAAATCTTTCCAAGTTCTTTATCAAGAACGCCGTGATGCCATGTTGGAAACTCTCGAACAACACTTTCCAGCAACTGCCACATGGACTAAGCCGGGTGGCGGTTTCTATGTATGGGTAACACTTCCAGAAGGTATTGATACAAAGGCCATGTTGCCGCGCGCTGTTACCTCACGCGTTGCCTATGTGCCAGGAACTGCTTTCTTCGCAGATGGTTTTGGTTCATGGTCAATGCGTCTCTCTTACTGTTACCCATCACCTGATCGGATTCGTGAAGGTGTACGACGTCTTGCAGGAGTTATTGAAGAAGAGATGGAGTTGCGTGCCACTTTCGGCAGTGCCGCTATTCCATTGAGTGAACGTCCTCAAAGAATCTTGCCACCTAGTGAATTGATATGAGTGAGATGAAGTTATCCCGCGTACTCGTACTCTCTGGGGGCCTCTCCCATGAACGGGATGTCTCCATCCGCTCCGGTCGTCGGGTAGCTGAAGCTCTTCGCTCGCAGGGCGTAGAGGTGAGTGAAGTTGACTCAGATAGTTCACTCCTTCCGGCCCTCTCAGCCCTTGAACCTGGGAGCGTCATCTTTCCCACGCTCCACGGGGCAGCGGGTGAAGATGGCGCCATTCGCGACATCTTTGAGATGCTCGACCTCCCCTATGTCGGATCCACTGCCGATGCCTGCAGGAGATCTTTCGATAAGCCGGTGGCAAAGGGAATCGTGGAAGCTGTGGGAATTCGCGTACCTGCCTCCAGGGTCTTACCGCACTCCACCTTTCGCGAACTCGGAGCTCAATATTTACTTCCGTTGATTGAGAAATCTGTGGGCCTACCGCTGATGGTGAAGCCCGCTAAAGGCGGATCAGCATTAGGTGCGAGTGTGGTTCGTAGCGCTGCTGAGCTTCCCGAGGCCATGATCTCTGCCTTCTCTTACGGCAACGACGTAGTTATTGAACCTTTCATTGCCGGACGAGAAATTGCTGTGTCTGTTATCGAAGAAAGTGACGGAACTCTTACAGCACTTCCCGTTGTGGAAATTGTGGCTGATTCAGGTTTCTACTCCTATGACGCCAGATATACCGCTGGGTTAACTGAATTCTTTGTACCAGCAAACTTAGATTCAGTGTTGAGTACCAGAGCTGCTGATGTTGCTAAGAAGGTTCATTCGGTTCTTGGGCTTCGGGATCTTTCACGCTCTGACCTCATCATCGACAAGAATGGGGAGATCTGGTTCTTAGAAGTTAATGTGGCCCCTGGTATGACAGAGACATCGTTATTGCCGCAATCTGTAGCAGCCACTGGTCGAGATATCGGCGCGCTATACAAGGAATTAGCAGAACGCGCTCTGGTTCGTAAGTACGCTACTTCTCAATAACTCCAAGGATTCTTTCGAGATCGTCTACAGAAGCAAACTCAATCGTAATCTTTCCTTTACTTCGACCTAATTCAATTTTGACACGAGTATCCAATTGGTTTGAAAGCCGGCTAGAAATTTCTGCTAATCGGGGTGAGGTAGGACGAGCATGCTTTGTGCGAGTCTTTTTCTCATCTTCTAATCCGCCCATTGCGACAATTTCTTCCACTGCGCGCACACTTAAACCTTCGGCGACAATCTTGGTCGCTAATCTCTCGATCTCTTCGGAGCTTAAGAGTGAAAGGAGTGCTCGCGCGTGACCCGCAGAGAGCACACCTGCAGCTACTCGCTTCGCCACTGATGGTGGCAGTTTTAATAAACGTAAGGTATTAGAAATTTGTGGGCGTGAGCGTCCAATGCGGGTAGCGAGTTCCTCTTGTGTGCAACCAAAATCTTTAAGTAATTGTTCATAAGCTGCCGCTTCTTCTAAAGGATTAAGTTGCGCGCGATGTAAATTTTCAAGCAGTGCATCTCTGAGTAAGTCATCATCTTCACTCTCTTTCACAATGACAGTGATCTCTGAGAGACCAGCTTCTTTGCTCGCCCGAAGCCGACGCTCGCCCATAATCAATTCATATTTACCGTGAGCAAGGGCGCGCACTACTGGCGGTTGTAAGAGGCCGACTTCTTTAATGGAAGCTGCGAGTTCGGCAAGTGCCTCTGGCTCAAAAATTTGTCGCGGTTGACGAGGATTTGCCGAGATGTTCTTGATGGAAACGGTCGCCAGACGGAGTAAACCCTCAAGCGAAGATTGAGAGTTATCCACAGGTGTTCTGGACGTTGTGGATACCTCGTTGACCTGCGGTTTTAACTCTTTTAAGGAAGAGTTCTCCACCGGCTTACTCGGTGAAGAGTTCGGGATAAGTGCTCCGAGGCCACGGCCGAGGCCGCCTTTCTTTCCACTCATGAATGGCTACTTCCTTTGATATCGATGGCGCGTTCGGCTATCTCTCGGGCGGCCGCAAGGTAGGCCACCCCGCCAGGTGAGAGTGGATCGTACGTCATGACTGTTTGGCCATAGGAAGGGGCTTCTGAAAGTCGCACGCTCCGAGGAATAGCTGAGGTGAGTACCTCGGCTGGAAAGTGCTCCCGCACATTATCGGCCACATCATTTGCCAACCTGGTACGCCCATCAAACATCGTGAGCAAAATGGTAGAGAGGTTGAGGCCCGGATTGAGGTGTTCGGTGACTAGCCGAACAGTGCCGAGTAATTGTGTGAGGCCCTCGAGGGCGTAATACTCACATTGAATAGGGATGAGGAGCTCTTCGGCAGCCACGAGAGCATTAAGTGTGAGCAGGCCGAGGCTGGGTGGGCAATCGATAAGCACATAGTCGACTCGATTCCCCTCAGCTTCCCGGAGCGCCAAATAGCTTTCTAAGAGGCGGCGAAGTCGGTTTTCTCGAGCCACCATCGGGACTAATTGAATCTCAGCGCCAGCGAGGTCCTGCGTGGCAGGCGCGCACTCCAACCCCTCAAATCCAGGTACTTTGACGACCACTTCGGCGAGTGGCCTCGATTCCACCAAGACTTCAAACATCCCTGGAATGGCCTCGTCGTGGTGCTCTACGCTCAGCGCAGTCGAGGCATTTCCTTGTGGATCAAGGTCGATTACTAAGACTTTAAGGCCACCCATAGCGAGGGCGGCGGCAATATTGACCGATGTTGTGGTCTTGCCAACTCCACCTGTTTGATTAGCTACCGTGAAGATACGGGTAGCGGGCGGGGCAGGCATCCGCTCTTTAAGGCGACGGATTCCAATGACGCTCCGTGTTTCACGTGAAACGCTCACTTGGCCCCCTTTCGCACGATCAGAATCTTGCCACTCTCAATTCCTTCAAGATAGGGCTCTTGGATATCGACCGTAACGGGCTTTAGTTGGGAGATCACTTTCTCCGCCTGTCGCACCTCTTCTTCGACGCTGCTTCCTTTGAGTGCAACTAATGAGCCGCCGGGAGCGATGAGCGGCCAGACCTGAGTGAGTAGTTTCGGAGTAGCAGAGAGCGCCCGAGCGGTGACGACTTGATAAGTCCCCTTCGCCTCTTCTGCCCGGCCTCGAATAATAGTGATCGAAAGACCTAGCTCGCTCTTTACTTCTTCCAGGAAATCCACCCGGCGTTGAAGTGGCTCTAAAAGGGTGACTTTTAAGTCTGGGCGGGCTAGCGCTAAGGGGATTCCTGGAAGGCCTGCCCCACTACCAATATCAATAACGGTGGCGCCCTCCGGCAGATACGGGATGAGGAGGAGGGAGTTGAGGATGTGGCGGCTCCACATCCTTGGCGCTTCTCGCGGCCCCATCAGACCGCGTTCAATTCCCGCCGTGAGGAGTAGCTCGGCATAGCGGTGAATCTCTCTACTTCGCGTGGGGAAGTAATGGGTGACCACCCCTTCGGGGGGTGTTTCACGTGAAACGTTAGGCAGGAAGAATCACGACCCGGCGGTTGGGTTCCTCACCCTCAGACTCACTGGTGAGCTCTGATTCCGCCACTGTGTCATGGACGATCTTCCGTTCAAATGGATTCATGCTTGCCATTTTGACGGCTGTCCCGGTGCTTTTGACTTCCTCAATGGCGCGTAGGGCACTTGCAGCGATCTCTTCGCGGCGCTGCACCCGGTAACCCTCAATATCGAGCATGAGGCGACTGCGCTCATCTGTGACGGTTTGCACGGCTAACCTGGTGAGCTCTTGGAGCGCATCCAGCACCTCGCCATTGCGGCCCACAAGGGTGCTTAAATTGCCGCCCGCGATAGCTACCGCCGCCCGGCCATTCTCCACATCCATGTCGATATCGCCATCGAGGTCTGCGATGTCGAGTAGCGCCTCGAGGTAATCCGCGGCGATCTCGCCCTCTTCTTCTAATCGGGTTAAGAGCGGCTTTTTCTCGTCTGACTTCTCAATAATTTCATCTTTAACAACTTCATCTTTAACGGTCTCACTCATGAGCGCTCCTTAGGTTGACGTAAAATCAGGGTTTATAACCCGTTATGACCTATTTTATATAGGTATGGGTTATTTCTTTCTCTTCGGTTTTTTCGGTTTTTTCGGTTGTACACGTTGCCCAGTGATCTCTTCAGGAGAACTCTCTTCAGGAGAACTCTCTTCGGAACTCTCAATTTCGATCTGCCGCACTCCGCTTTTACGAGCTTTTCGCTCTTCCCATTCTTCATACGATGGTGAGCCCGGTGTGGGGTTGTTGCGAATGACATAGAACTGCTGACCCATCGTCCATAAGTTGGTGGTGAGCCAATAAAGCAGGACGCCCACCGGAAAGTTAACTCCGGAGACAGCGAAAATAATAGGGAAGACGTAAAGCAAAATCTTTTGTTGTTGCACCATGGGGTTGTTTTCAAGTGATGCGGCCGGCATACCCTTCAGCATGAGTTGGCGTTGGGTCATGAAAGTAGTAGCCGACATAAGAATAATTAAAATTACGGTGACAATCTTTACCGTCACGGTTGATGTGGAACTTGCTGCTGGGTGCATAAACGACTCGGAGAGTTTCGCTCCAAAGAAATGAGCGCTCGCTGCATCGCAGACCTCTTCACGAGAAAATACTCCTGCGTTGACACGGTTGGCCGCTGTTGTTGCACATTTGCCGTACTTGTCGAGACTTCCTGAAATGCTATTTAGCACTCTAAAGAGCGCAAAGAAGATAGGTGCTTGAGCTAGAATTGGTATACAAGAAGCAAGTGGGTTGGTGTTGTGCTCTTTGTAGAGCTTCATCAACTCTTCGGATTGCTTTTGGCGATCATCCTTGTACTTCTTTTGTAGCTCTTTCATCTTTGGTTGCAATACTTGCAATGCCCGCTGACTTTTAATCTGCTTGACGAAAAGCGGAATGAGAATGATACGAATAGTGATTACAAGACCCACGATGGAGAGCGACCATGAGAGACCAGCGTTGAGACCTAAACCACTAAATAGTGAGTGGAAAGCCCGCATAATGAAGGAAACTGCGATGTAAAGCGGGTTAAGAACGGAGTCCATGGGCACCTTCTCTCATTGATGTACTTCCTTGCTCTTTCGTCGAAGACACATAATCCACGCCACCTGAGCTCCACGGGTTGCAACGAAGCAAACGCCAGAGGGCCATACCCACTCCACGTAAACCGTGAGTAGAAATGGCGGTGATGGCATAAGAGGAACATGACGGATAGTACTTACAACGGGGCGCTAAACCAGGAGAAATGAATTTTTGATAGAAGCGCAATGGTGCGATGGCAAGAGTGCGAACTAGAGCATTCATGGTCGACCTGCTGAAGAGAGTGCTAAATCAATCTCTTTTTCCAGTTGTTGGTAAGGAAGTTCGGTAATTGCAGGTAAAGCTCGCACTACAAAACGATCTTGAGAATTGAGACGATCGAGTCGAGTCGAAATAATGGCTCTTAATTGGCGAGTAACACGATGGCGAACGACTGAATTACCGACACTTTTAGAAACGATAAAACCTACTTGGCTTGTGGAGCTGGGGCTCTCTGTGCTTCCCGTATGCAACACAAAAGCCGCTGAAGAGATTCGACGACCACGGAGGGCTCGCTTAAATTCTGTGTGTGTACGCAGGCGTTGTGTGCGCTTCATAAGTAAGAATCGACAGCTATAGGGACTGACATGGAGGCGTTAGGCCGAGATGCGAACGCGGCCTTTAGCGCGGCGAGCAGCGAGTACCGCACGGCCAGCGCGAGTTGACATGCGAAGACGGAAACCGTGTTTTTTGGCACGTCGACGATTGTTGGGTTGAAAAGTCCGCTTAGTCACAGTGGGGCTCCTGGGGTTATCACGGCACTCCGCTGAGTGCACAGGTCTAAAAAGGTACGCGTCTGCCGAGTGAGGGTCAAACTCACGCCGTTTCGCTCCATCGAAATGTCTGGAGGAATCTGGAGGTGTTGTAGATGGAAAATACCGGCACACTTACGGTTGTGGAAAAGTACTTGCCTGGGGATAAACTCTCGCGGTACGGTTCCCACCCTTAAATGGACTCATTACAACGCCGTAATAGATGTATATCGGAGAGCTCCCTCTCCATTGTATTTGTGGATAAGCCTGTGGATAACTAGAAGTGAGGTGGGGAAATGGAAGAGATCGCTCTGAGCGAACGTGTAGATGACCTCACCACCCTCTGGCAGCGAATCGTGCTCCGGGTAAATGAAGCGACTCCACAGCACGGCGCCTTCCTTAATCTCACCCAGCCTGAGGGTGTGGTTGAGCGTGGTGGAGCCACCACTCTGCTCCTTTCTGTACCCAATGAATTTGCTCGAGGTGTTTTAGAAAATCGCCTCCGTGGCCCTATCACCACCGCTTTAGGGGCTGAAATTGAAGGTGATGTGCGAATCGCGGTCACTGTTGATGAATCTTTAGCTGAACAAGTTCAAGATGATCCAGAGCCCGAAGTAAGGCCAGGCACAGGCCGTGGAAGTGAACGAAGCAACGAAAAAGATATTGAAGATAGCCAACTTAACCCCCGGTACATATTTGAAACTTTCGTTATTGGTGCATCAAATCGATTTGCACACGCGGCAGCGGTTGCGGTCGCTGAAGCTCCAGCAAAGGCTTATAACCCACTCTTTATTTATGGAGATTCTGGATTAGGTAAAACCCATCTCTTGCACGCTATCGGCGCATACGCAAAAGATCTCTATAGCGGTGTGCGAGTCCGATATGTATCAAGTGAAGAGTTCACTAACGATTTTATTAACTCGATTCGTGATGATAAAAAGAGTGCCTTCCAACGTCGTTATCGTGATGTAGATATTCTGCTCGTCGACGACATCCAATTCCTGGAAAATAAAGAACGTACACAGGAAGAGTTTTTTCATACGTTTAACACTTTAAAGAACGCTAATAAACAGATTGTTATCTCAAGCGATCGGGCGCCAAAACAACTTACCACTTTGGAAGATCGCTTAAGAAGTCGTTTTGAAGGTGGATTAATCACTGATATTCAGCCACCAGAACTTGAAACTCGTATTGCTATTCTTCGTAAAAAAGCTGCCCAAGATAAATTGAATGCTCCCGATGATGTCCTTGAATACATTGGTAGCAAAATCTCTACAAATATTCGAGAACTTGAAGGTGCGTTGATTCGGGTTACTGCTTTCGCTAGTTTGAATCGTCAACCAGTAGATATGTCATTGGCTGAGATAGTTCTCAAAGATCTCATCCCAGGAGAGTTAGGCCCAGAGATTACGTCGAGCACGATCATGGCTCAAACCGCCGCCTACTTCTCTCTCACACTCGAAGACCTTTGCGGTACTTCTCGTTCGAGAGCTTTAGTGAACGCCCGCCAAATCGCTATGTATTTATGTCGCGAACTCACAGACCTCTCACTTCCAAAAATTGGCCAAACTTTCGGTGGCCGTGACCACACCACCGTGATGCACGCAGATCGTAAAATAAGGCAATTGATGGCCGAGCGACGGAGCATTTTTAACCAAGTCACCGAGCTCACCAACCGAATTAAGCAATCTGCTCGAGCGAACGGGTAGAGATGACTATTTTTAAGAATATTTCTATGAATAAGTACCCCAATGCCCTTTTTGGCATATTTCATGCACAGCGTGGGGATAAGTGTGGGGATAACCCCACTCGCTTCGGTGGGAAAGTGGGTTCATATAGGGGTATCCCTGTGGAGGAAATATCTTCAATTCACAGCCGCTCCTTTAAATACCCACTTTTGAAGGGCCTTACCCACACGGTAGATGAGTTAATAAACGTGGGTGACGTGCGTAAATACGACTTATCCACAGTATCCACAGCGCCTACTACTACGACTACCTTTATCTCTTTAAAGAAGGATTTCACATGAAGATCACCGTAGAACGTGACGCCCTGGTCGACGGATTGGCTTGGGTATCCCGAAGCCTCTCAACCAGACCCATCATGCCAATACTTCTTGGTATCTCTCTTGAGGCCTCAGGTGGCAACCTCCACTTAGCTGCTTATGACCAGGAAATCTCCGGCGAGGCTGAGGTAAGTGCCCAAGTCGATGCGCCAGGGAAAGCAGTTGTTTCAGGCCGTCTCTTTACTGATGTCATTCGCTCACTTCCGCACAAACCCATTACTTTGGCTTTGGACGGATCACGGCTCAATATCACCTGCGGTTCATCACGTTTCGCCCTTCCCACCATGAACGCCCAGGATTACCCCACACTTCCTATTCTTCCTGCCGCCGCTGGTGAAGTTGATGGCGAACTCCTCTCGCACGCAATAGCGCAAGTTGCAATTGCTGCCGGCCGCGACGATTCATTGCCAGTTCTCACAGGTGTCCATATTGAAATCGAAGGCGACAAAGTAACCCTGGCGGCAACAGACCGTTACCGTCTTGCAGTTCGCGAATTTCATTGGAGTAGTCAGAAACCAAACACGAGCGCAAGCGCGCTTATTCGCGGACGTACACTTTCCGAGGTTGCTAAATCACTTTCTGGAAATCCCAAAGTAACTTTCGCATTAGCTCCATCTGGTGCTAACGAACATCTTGTAGGTTTCTCCACTGAAAACCGGACCACCACTACCCGGATGCTGGATGGCACCTTCCCTCCCTACCGACACTTGCTTCCTAATGAAGCATCCTCGGTCGCAATCGTTGAAGTCTCAGCATTAATGGAGGCTGTCCGCCGAGTTGCGGTAGTTGTAGACAAAACAAGTTCACTCAAATTGAATTTCTCCGACGGTGCGCTCCGTCTTGATGCTAAATCAACAGATGAAGCACAAGCCACCGAAGAGATTGCGGTGGATTTCGAAGGTGATGAGATTTCTATTGCCTTCAATCCCACCTTCCTCACAGACGGACTTACCGCAGTCGGCACGCCTTTCGTTCATATTGCTTTCACTGCTTCCAACAAACCAGCGGTACTTTCAGGTAAAGCGAGTAAAGATGCAGCGGCTGACGATTCATATCGTTACTTGCTCATGCCTATGCGTTACTAATGATTCTCCGAAAACTCGAACTGATTGATTTCCGTTCGCACAAACAACTCCTATTAGAGTTTATTCCTGGACCTAACCTCCTTATAGGTTCTAATGGCGCTGGAAAAACTAACATTATTGAAGCAATAGGTTATTTAGCATCCTTAAAATCTCACCGAGTATCACAAGATTCGTTACTTATTAACAAAGATAGCGAATGTGCATATATTCGTGGCTTAGTTGAAATAGATAATCGAGAGGTTTTATTAGAGTTAGAAATTAACAATGGAAAAAGTAACCGAGTAAGAGTAAATCAAGCAGCACAACCAAAAGAACGTGACATCCTTGGTTATGTGCAACGCGTTCTCTTTGCACCAGAGGATCTTGAATTAGTGAAAGGTGATCCAGCTACCCGCAGAGATTACTTAGACACATTACTTGTGGCCAAATCTCCTCGTCTTGCGGGTGTTATCTCAGATTACGATCGAGCTCTTAAACAGCGTAATTCACTTCTTAAATCTGCCCACACACGAAACTTCGACGAGGAGACTCTAAACGTGTGGGATGAGAAGTTAGTTGAACGCGGTAGCGAATTAGTTTTTGAACGATTACAGCTCATTAATGAGTTGGCTACACCTTTCAGCTCCGAATATAAATCAGTAGCTCCCAATGGCGAAGTAGAGATGAAATATCGAAGTTCACTAGTGGAAAATTTGATACTTGATTCATCAACAACCAAGGATTCACTCGTCACATCAATGTTTTCAGTATTAAAGAAAGAACGTAAACGCGAAATTGAGCGGGGGATCTCTTTGGTGGGCCCACATCGAGATGAGCTCTTACTACTCCTCGATAATGAATTGGCGAAAGGTTACGCCAGTCACGGCGAATCTTGGTCTATAGCGCTTGCCTTAAAATTGGCTGCTTATGATTTATTAGAGGCTGTTGACCCCATACTCATTCTTGATGACGTCTTCGCTGAACTTGATGGTAAGAGGAGAGACGCCCTCACCACACAGCTTCTTCAAAAAAGTGGTACTAGACAATTGTTTATTACCGCTGCAGTAGTTGAAGATGTACCTATGGAGTTTCGCAGCCACGTCATCCAAGTAGGTGAGAGCAATGCCTCATGAGCCTGAAGAATTAGAAAGTGAACCCTCCACGAGCTCCCCACAAAGTAGTGGGCTCGATTTAGCTCGCTCTCTTTTGGCCGCTGCTAAAGCAAAACAAAACTCAGCACCCTTACAAACAAACGGGCTTCGTAAGCAAGTAAGAAAACGTAATCGACGCGGCGGAGACCCCACCTCATTAGGTGAGGTGATCGCTTCTTTAGCTGCCGAACGTGGTTGGGAAGCCGATATTTCTTCAAGTACGTTGCTTGCACAATGGGGTGAGATTGCCGGCGCTGATCTAGCAGCTCACGTGAAAGCCGAATCCCTTCGAGATGGGGTCCTCACACTTCGAGCAGAGACCACCGCTTGGGCTACTCAAACCCGTCTCCTCTCGACTGATTTACTGAAAAAAGTGCACACCCACCCTGAGGGCAAGAGTGTTACCGCCATCAAGGTCTTGGCTCCCACTCCACCTTCATGGCGCAGAGGTGAGCGCCACGTGAAAGGGCGAGGGCCCCGGGATACGTACGGCTAACCCTTTCATCTGGGGTAAGAGAGAGCACGCCGCTACACGCTCTATAGTGAGCAAGTTGCCATCCTCCCCCCACTCTCCGCAAGTTATTCCATGAGATTGCCGATTCTGGGCGATTTACGGCCCACTCTCACCCTACTTACCCAGTAGGATTAGAGGTAGAAATTGAAGCAATACCCCTAGCCGGCCATGAGGGCGGTTTTCAAAGGGGGCATAGGGAGGCTAGGCGTGACCACCGAATACGATGCCAGTGCAATCACCGTCCTCGAAGGATTGGACGCTGTTCGTAAGCGTCCAGGTATGTACATCGGATCTACAGGGGAGCGCGGCCTCCACCACCTGGTTTACGAAGTGGTGGATAACTCAGTCGATGAGGCACTAGCCGGTCGCTGCGACAACATCGATATTGTTTTACAAAAAGATGGGGGTCTTCGTGTCACCGATAACGGTCGCGGCATTCCGGTCGACATGCACCCCATCGAAAAACGTCCCGCTGTTGAAGTAGTTCTCACCGTGCTCCACGCCGGCGGAAAATTTGGTGGCGGCGGTTACTCCGTTTCCGGCGGCTTACATGGTGTGGGTGTCTCTGTAGTCAACGCACTCTCTGCAACTCTCCGAGTTGATATTCGACGTGATGGATACAACTGGACACAAACATACAAACTAGGTGTGCCGCAAGCCGATCTTGAACGTCTTGCGCCCACAGAGGAAACGGGTACGACTGTTACTTTCTGGCCATCTGAAGATATTTTTGAAACCACTGAATACTCATTTGAAACACTCTCTACTCGTTTTCGCGAAATGGCGTTCCTCAACAAAGGGCTCACTATTTCAATGCGCGATGAACGCGCGGGGCACGTAGACGAGAGTGGCGAGCCCGTGCAGGTAACTTATAAATACGACGGTGGAATTACTGATTTTGTGCGCCACCTCAATTCCACAAAAGGCACGACTCACAAATCAATTATTGAGTTTGATGCTGAAGATACCAACGCAAAAATCTCACTTGAAGTAGCTATGCAATGGAATGCCGGTTTCTCCGAATCTGTTTACACGTTCGCGAACACCATCAACACACAAGAGGGTGGCACACACGAAGAGGGCTTCCGCGCATCACTCACGACTCTGGTAAATAAGTTTGGTGAGGAGTGGGGTTTAATTCGCAAGAAGGAAGACCGTCTCACCGGTGATGATGTACGTGAAGGTCTTACAGCAATTGTCTCTATCAAATTAGGTGAGCCACAATTTGAAGGACAAACAAAAACCAAACTTGGTAATACCGAAGCTAAAACTTTCACACAGAAGGTGGTTTATGATCGCCTCGGTGAGTGGTTCGAGAAGAACCCTGGTGAAGGTAAAGATATAGTTCGCAAATCCATTGACGCTGCAGCAGCTCGATCTGCAGCTCGCAAGGCACGCGACCTTGCACGTAACCGCAAAGGCTTACTCGAAGGTCGCGGGATGCCCGGAAAGTTGGCGGATTGCCAATGGACCGAGCCTGAAAAGTGTGAGCTTTATATTGTTGAAGGAGATTCCGCCGGTGGATCTGCAAAAGGTGGGCGCGATTCGAAGTTCCAAGCCATCCTGCCGATCCGTGGAAAAATCCTAAACGTAGAGAAAGCACGTATTGACCGAGTACTTCAAAACAATGAAGTGCAGGCACTCATCACTGCTTTAGGTACCGGAATTTACGATGAGTTCGACGTTGCAAAACTTCGATATCACAAAATCATCTTGATGGCCGATGCGGACGTTGATGGTCAACACATCCGCACTCTTCTTCTTACATTGCTCTTCCGCTTTATGCGCCCACTTATCGAACAAGGTTATGTGTACTTAGCTCAACCACCGCTTTACAAAATCAAATGGGGTGGGAAAGAGCGCGTGCAGTACGCCTTCAGTGATCGTGAACGCGATGGATTTATCAAGATCGGATTAGAAAATGCTAAGCGTCTTCCAAAAGAAGACGGTATCCAACGCTTCAAAGGTCTGGGTGAAATGCCAGCAAAAGAATTGTGGGATACCACCATGGATCCTGACCGACGTGTATTAATCCGCGTGACTCTTGATGATGCAGCCGCCGCTGACGATCTCTTCTCAGTCTTGATGGGTGAAGACGTGGAACAACGCCGCGCCTTCATTCAACGTAATGCCAAAGACGTACGCTTCCTCGATATTTAATTCACTAGAAATTGGAGTAATGCATGAGTGACATCGAATCGCCAGACTCTTCTGAGTCCACGATCGATCCCATAACAGGGGCTGTGAGCGATCGCATCGATCTCGTTGATATCAACGTAGAGATGGCGCGCTCATACCTTGATTACGCCATGAGCGTGATTGTGGGGCGTGCACTTCCAGATGTTCGCGACGGTCTAAAACCTGTACACCGCCGTGTGCTTTACGCAATGTATGACGGCGGGTATCGCCCCGATCGGGGTTACTACAAATCGTCTCGCGTGGTCGGCGATGTGATGGGCAATTATCACCCGCACGGAGATGGCGCTATTTACGACACTTTGGTTCGCCTCGCTCAACCTTGGTCACTTCGTTATCCACTCGTGGATGGCAATGGAAACTTTGGTTCACCCGGAAATGATCCAGCGGCAGCCATGCGTTACACAGAAGCGCGGCTCGCACCATTAGCCATGGAGATGATGCGCGACATCGACGAAGATACTGTCGACTTCTCACCGAACTACGACGGCCGCTCACAAGAGCCCAACGTGCTTCCTAGTCGCTTCCCCAACTTGCTTGTTAATGGCAGCGCGGGAATTGCTGTGGGTATGGCAACCAACATTCCTCCCCACAATCTTCGTGAAGTAGCTTCTGGCATCCAATGGTCTCTTGAACACCCAAATGCCACCCAACCAGAATTATTAGACGCACTTCTTGAACGTATTAAAGGTCCAGACTTTCCTACTCGAGGAATCATCATCGGTCGTACCGGTATCGATGAGGCATACCGCACCGGTCGTGGATCAATCACTATGCGTGCAGTTGTTGAAGTCGAGGAAATTAACGGGCGTAGCTGTCTGGTTATCACTGAACTTCCTTATCAAGTGAACCCAGATAATCTAGCTTTGAAGATTGCCGAATTAGTTAAAGAAGGCAAAGTCGCTGGCATCTCAGATGTGCGTGACGAAGGCAATGAACGCCTTGGACAACGCCTTGTTATCGTTCTCAAGAAAGACGCTATCGCCAAAGTAGTACTCAACAACCTCTACAAGCACACTCAACTTCAAGACAATTTTGGTGCCAACATGCTGGCACTTGTCGATGGAGTTCCACGCACGCTTCGCATCGATGAATTCGTGCGCTACTACCTTGTACATCAAATTGAGGTAATTGTTCGCCGTACTAAGTTCCGGTTAGCGGAAAAAGAGAAGCGTGCACACATCTTGAGTGGTTATCTCAAAGCTCTTGATGCATTAGATGAAGTGATCGCCTTAATCCGTCGAAGTGCGACAGTGGATGATGCTCGCCAAGGCTTAATGCAACTCCTTGAGGTCGACGAAATTCAAGCAAATGCTATTTTGGAAATGCAACTTCGTCGTCTGGCAGCTCTTGAACGTCAAAAGATCATCGATGAGTACGACGGAATCATGGCTGATATTAAGGAACTTCTTGCCATCTTGGCGAGCGAATCTCGCCAACGCGAAATTGTGGGAGAAGAGCTTCACGAACTTACAGAAAAGTATGGCGATGAGCGCCGAACCGCGATTGTGGCTGCTGAAGGTGATTTCTCTGCGGAAGATCTCATTCCGGAGCACGATGTGGTGGTCACCATTACTCGCGGTGGGTACGCCAAACGCACAAAGGCGGATCTTTATCGCGCGCAACGCCGTGGTGGTAAGGGTGTCCGTGGCGCAGCGCTTAAGCAAGACGACATTGTTGACCATTTCTTTGTAACTTCGACACATCATTGGATTCTCTTCTTCACCACAAAGGGTCGCGTCTATCGTGCGAAGGCGTACGAGTTGCCCGACACCGGCCGAGATGCGCGTGGACAGCACGTAGCAAATCTCCTAGCTTTCCAACCAGATGAAGAGATCGCTCAAGTTCTTACGATTGAGAATTATGGAGCAGCGCCTTACTTGGTATTGGCTACCCGACAAGGCCTCACAAAGAAGACCGAACTCAGCGAGTATGACTCCAACCGTTCAGGCGGTTTGATCGCTATCAATCTTCGTGAAGGCGATGAAGTTGTCTCTGCAGCTCTTGTTTCCGAGACGGACGATATTTTGCTCGTAAGTAAGAAAGCGATGTCTCTGCGTTTCACTGCAACAAACGAAGCGCTCCGTCCGATGGGTAGAGCTACTTCTGGCGTTATTGGTATGAAGTTTCGAGACGGGGATGAGCTGCTGGCAATGGCAGTCGTTGAAGATGGTGAGGCGAACGTGCTCACCGCCACCGACGGCGGTTACGCGAAGCGCACACCTATTCATGAGTATCGCGTTCAAGGCCGCGGCGGTTTAGGTGTGAAGGCGGCCAAAATCGACGAGGGTAACCGCGGAGTGCTTGTGGGGGCGTTAGTGGTCAGCGGCAGCGACGAAATTCTGGCCATCACGTCATCAGGGACAGTTATTCGCACCGGTGCTGAGCAAGTACGTCAAACAGGCCGGGACACCATGGGTGTGCGACTGGTGAACCTAGGTGAAGGCGACTCAGTCGTCTCTGTAACTCGAAATGCCGAGGTGGAAGAGGAAGCATCAGATTCTGATGAAACCGCTGCTGAAGTCGCTCCACCGACCGAAGGGGAATCACCCAAGAGTTTGGGGTAGGTGCTCCCGCCGGTGTAATCTTCCGAGGCATTGTGAGGGCCTTTAGCTCAGCCTGGTTAGAGCGCTTCCCTGATAAGGAAGAGGTCGGAGGTTCAAGTCCTCCAAGGCCCACGTGAAGAAGAAACTGCTTGCCATCGTTGCGATCGTCGTTGGTATTTTCGTTGCCAAAAAGAAGATTTCGGATCGCCAGGCCGAGGAGGATCTTTGGAACACGGCCGCGGAAGAATAGCGGTACCGAAACCGTAGTAGTGTCTGTGTAAGTCACTCGGGGACGTAGCTCAATTGGCAGAGCACTGCCTTTGCAAGGCAGGGGTTAGGGGTTCGATTCCCCTCGTCTCCACTAGCAAAAATTTTCGCATTCCAAAAAACCTAAGGAGCACCATGAGTCTGGGCACAAGCGTCGTCACTCTCTCCACCTCACTGGGAGATATCAAAATCAATGTCTTTGGTAATCACGCCCCTAAGACCGTGAAGAACTTTATAGAGCTAGCCACTGGTGGTCGTGAGTGGCTCCACCCAGGTACCGGAAAGAAAAGTAGCGATGCGCTCTACCCCGGCACCATTTTTCACCGCATTATTCCGGGTTTCATGATTCAAGGTGGAGATCCCCTCGGTAGCGGAATGGGCGGACCTGGCTACAAGTTTGCTGATGAGTTCCATCCAGAATTAAGTTTCGATCGTCCTTACCTTTTAGCGATGGCAAATTCAGGCCCTGGGACGAACGGTTCACAATTCTTTATTACCGTGGCAGCAACCGCTTGGCTCAACAACAAACACACTATTTTTGGTGAGGTTGCTGATGGCGAAGGTCGCGCCGTGGTTGATGCAATCGCTGCAGTAGCCACCGGTCGGATGGATCGCCCAAACACTGATGTTGTGGTGAATTCGGTTACTATCGACGCGTGATTCAAAGTTGTGTTGTCCATACCGATCGCGAGACCTACCTCAGTTGTACTCGCTGTGGACGCCCTGCCTGCGCTGATTGTTTGATTCCGGCTTCTGTCGGATTTCATTGCCGTGAGTGCGTCGCGGTTGCAAGTGCACAAACTCCTCGAGTGCGAACAGCTCGGCGCTACACACCATTTCTCACTTTTATTTTTATTGGCATTTCAGTTCTTGGGTATCTTCTTCAAGAAGTCGATTCCACCATCTTTAATAAACTCGCGTTGGTGGGCTATGCGCAATACGCAGATGGCACCTGGTTAGGTGTTGCCAATGGTGAGTGGTACCGCTTAGCCACAGTCGCCCTGTTACATGGCGGAATCCTTCACCTACTTTTCAACATGTATGCGCTGTGGGCAATAGGCACCTCACTAGAAAGCGTGATTGGTAGGTGGCGATTCGGCGCGATTTATGTGGTCTCATTACTCGGCGGATCGAGCGCTTCACTCCTTTTCAATGCGTCGAATATTCCAGCGGTGGGTGCATCGGGGGCCATCTTTGGACTCTTCGGGGCAACCGTCATCGTGAACCGACGGGGCGGTCTCAATGCTGCCAGCATGTACACGGTGATCGCCATCAACTTAGCGATGGGCTTTGTCATCCCTAACGTCGATTGGCATGCACACCTAGGCGGCTTACTCTTTGGGGCGGCGAGCACCGCGCTCTTCGTTGCAGGCCCAGCCCACAAGTGGCTAGGCGGGCGGATTGCTGGAATTCTCCTCTTACTGCTGGTGGCCTTCTTCTTGGATAGCCAACGGGTCACCGAACTTCAATTACTCGTAGGCCAATAAGTTATCCACAGATCTTTTCCCCATGGGGAAAAGTACAGCCGTGTAATTCAGCGCCAGAAGTCGACTCCGGCCGGATTTACTTCCAGCGAGTGGCGAAGGTGAAACCGATCCCAATGAAAACGAAACCGACGACCATATTCCAATTTTTAATCCCAGGAATTGGGTAATTCGTACCCGAAACGTAGAAGACCACAATCCAAAAGAGCCCAATAAGGAAGGCCGCCACCATCACCGGAGCAAACCAACGGGGGCTCTCTCTGATGGAATCAAGTGGGGAGAGGACTTCGCGGGCCTCAACGGTAGATCGGTCCTTGCGGACTCGGGACTTCGGCATGGTCGCCACCTTTTCGCTCAACCCGTTCGGGAGTTTTAACTTGTGGTCGTATCGTACCCCTATGAAGCGATGGCGGTGGATCTCTCCAGTGGCCTTTGCGTTGGCCGGACTCCTCTTCGTCGCCAGCGCCCGAAGCTCAGGTGGCTTCGATCTTCGCAGTGGCGATCATGGGGATCTGATCTCCTTGATCCTCGAACAAGATCGTCATTCAGCCCAACTCACTAATCAAGTCGCTTCTATCACAACGAAATTACAAGAAACACTCGCCTCTCAAGTCGGCGATGCCATCGGAGCAGCTACCGCCGAAAGCGCAGGATTGGCCCGCGCTGCCGGAGACCGTGCTCTTCGAGGACCGGGTGTACAAGTAACGCTGAAAGATGCACCTCCACCACTGGGAGAAGTACCTAATGGACTTACTTTGGATGATTACGTAGTTCACGAACAAGATGTTCAAGCTGTCGTCAATGCACTCTGGATCGGCGGGGCCGAAGCGATGAGCATTAATGGTGAACGTATTACAAATATCAGTGCGATTCGATGCGTAGGAAACACCTTGCTTCTCCATGGCCGTGTTTTCTCTCCACCTTTTAAAATCTCCGCAATTGGTTCCACAACTGTTTTACGAAAATCAATTAATTCAAGTTCGGCGATCAAGACCTATCGTCAATATTCCGAAGCCATAGGACTTGGTTGGTCAGTTCGAAATTCATCGAGCTTAAGCATTCCTAAAGCTTCATTACCTTCACAGCTTCTCATTGCACAACGTGGCTAGTTATCAAATTTTAGTAGTCGATAATTTCGACTCCTTTGTATATAACATTGTGCAATATCTTGAGGAGCTCGGTGCTCATTGCTCCGTGATGAAAAACGACGAAATTGTTCTTAAATCAATCGCCACTTATGACGGTGTTCTCATCTCACCAGGTCCTGGGTCGCCAGAGTCCGCCGGCGCTAGCATCGAGGTGATTCTCGAGTGCGCTCGATTAGAAAAGCCAATGTTAGGAGTATGCCTTGGAGTTCAAACATTGGCCGTTGCCTTTGGTGGGGAGGTAAACCAAGCCCCAGAACTCATTCATGGTCACACTTCAGAGATTTTCCATGAGGAGAGCAGACTCTTCCTCGAAGTACCTTCTCCATTTTTAGCAACTCGCTATCACTCACTTTCGGTAGCAAAAGTACCCGACGATTTAGTGATTACTGCGCAGACAGCAGATGGCGTAGTGATGGCATTGGAGCATCGCACTCTCCCACTATCTGGAGTGCAATTTCACCCTGAGGCGATCTTGAGTGAGCACGGGCACCAAATCTTTAAAAATTGGCTCGCAACAATCTGACAAATGAATCCAATTAAGGAGTTGCTATTGGCTCTGGGATGACAATCCGGTTGATAGTGACAGTTACTGAAGTTCCCACAATCATCGACACTCCAGGTTCGGGTGCCTGAGCCAACACAATGTTGTTCTCAGAGTTCGGATCGTTCGCATCGACGATACGTGGCAGGAAGCCTGCTTGGATCAAGATAGTTCGAGCATCAATCTCACTCAAACCGAGTACATCAGGCACCGCCACGTTGCCGCTAGCTATATCTAACGTCACACCCGAACCGGCAGTGATACTGCTGCCACCTGTAGGGCGGACGGCGAGCACTGTTCCTGGTGGTTGCTCTGAATCCACCGGGTTGGTGCGGGAAATGACTAACCCGGCTTCTAAGAGAAGTTGTCGGGCACCCTCAAGAGTCTTACCAATCAATGAAGCCGGCACAGTTGTTTCGCCAGGTCCATCAGAGATGATGAGCGTGACCTTGGAACCGCTCGACACCTTTGTGCCTGCTGGTGGATTACTCGTGATGACACGATCCTTCGGTGTACGTGGATCTGCCGCGCGCTGAATAACAAAGGTCAAGGTTGGCATAGAGGAACGTGCCTCATCAACCGTCAGTCCTGTCAGGTCAGAAACCACGACTGTGGTGATTGAAGTTGAGAGAGCGCCAGTTAACACTACGGCGCCACCTCCAAGAATTAATACACCCGCTGTCACAATCCCAGTGATCCACCACCCGCGACGACTCTTGGGTTGGGCAGGAGCAACGATCTGCCCACCACTTCTGAGCGCATCAACATCATCACGCATTAATGCAGCGCTTTGGTAACGCAACTCAGCATCCTTTGTGAGTGCGTGTTGAAGTACGGTGTTGAGTGCTGAGGTGATGCCTGATGTAGGCATTTGTACTTGCGGAACCACACTATTTACGTGGTGATAAGCGATGGCAGCAGGCGTTTCACCCACAAAAGGAGGTTTACCAGAGATTAATTCAAAGAGCACACAACCTGCGGAGTAAATATCACTTCGGATATCAGCCACTTCTCCACGGGCTTGCTCGGGAGAGAGGTACTGAGCAGTTCCAATTACCGTCCAAGCATGTGTGACTGTAGCTGTCACGTCATCTAATGGACGAGCAATCCCAAAGTCCATGACTTTAATTTCACCTACGGCGGTCACCATAATATTGGCCGGTTTGATATCGCGGTGAACAATTCCATTCTCATGTGAGTATGCGAGTGCGTCGAGCAACGAGTGCACTATACGTAAGGATTCTTGGTAATCCGGACGAACATCCTGACGTAGCAGTTCTCGGATTGTTGTTCCCTCTACATACTCCATAACGATGTACGGAAGCGTGCCCCATTCTTGTTGTTCCTCGCCAGTGTCATACACGGAAACAATATTGGGATGATTAAGGCGCGCGGCCGCTTGAGCTTCACGCCTAAAACGACTTTGTAATGATGGGTCTCGCGCGAGATCGGCTCGCAAAATCTTGATTGCTACAACACGGTGGAGCCTATTGTCATAGCCGCGATACACATCGGCCATACCACCTGCACCAATGAGTTCCTGCACTTCGTATCGTGCACCTAAGAGTCGGGTCATGAGAGGTCTACCGCCGAACCAAGAAATATTGGATCAGAAACATTCTTCTCTGACACCACATCGGCTACTAGCACTGTGACATTATCGGGTGCATCGGCCGCATAAGTGAGGGCTATCAAAGTATCCACGGCGCTTTCTCTAGATAATTGGCTGAGGGCACTTGCCATACTGGAAAGGCTGACGACGTTACTGAGGCCATCACTACAGATCAGTAAACGATCACCTTCAAAAATATCGATTGAAATCACGTCTGGTTGGATCTTCTTCTGTCCCATGAGTGCTTGTGTGAGGAGTGAGCGCTTTGGATGTGATTTAGCTCCAGCAACAGTGAGCTCTCCACGGTCGATCATTTCTTGAATCATGGTGTGATCTTTAGTGAGTTGTTCTAGCGTGCCATTGCGATACAAGTAGGCTCGCGAATCGCCAATGTGAGCAACGTGGAGATTCTGCTCGGTGAGAAAAACTGCCGTGAGCGTAGTGCCCATTCCACCATATTGTTTTTCACCCTCAATGAGGGTTGCTAATCCTTTATCTACTTCACGTACTTGCTTACTAATCCTCGAGGAAGAAAATTTCTTCTCTTTAATCAATTCAGCGAGTGTGCTAATCGCAAAGCGGGAGGCAACCTCACCAGCCGCATGACCACCTAAGCCGTCTGCCACCGCACAGAGAGTAGGAGAGAAGAGCGCAGCGTCTTCATTGCCTTCACGGTGGAGCCCCAATTCGCTCCTGCCGTGTGCCTTCAAGGTAAGCATCTGTCCTCCTTTGGCTAGACCTTACTCGCCCCTGCTAGCCTGCCCGTAAGCGCGAGTGGCGGAATGGCAGACGCGCACGGTTCAGGTCCGTGTACTCGTAAGGGTGTGGGGGTTCAACTCCCCTCTCGCGCACCCAGCAATCCAGCAATCCAGGAACCCAGCAACCCCGGTACGCTAGCGGGGCGCGGGAGCCGAAGACAGGAATCGGCTGAGAGGACCTTCGGGGTCGACCGCTTCACCTGATCCGGGTCATGCCGGCGTAGGGAGCAAGATGTCATTTACCGACGCACCCATTTCACTCTCTGAAGGAAATACTCGAACGCTCTCCTCTGGCGATCAATTCTCATTGTGGAGTTCTCTCGGAATCACGTTGACCATTCCAGCCGCGGCCATTTTTATTCAACAACCGCTTGGCACCTCCAATTTTGCTTTCACCGCCGCACTCTGTGCACTGGCGTTAGGGCTAGTTCTTGGCTCTGCGGTTCTAGGAGGAGTGGCAAAAATCGGGGCAATCACAGGTGTGCCCTCGATGGTGATGATGCGAGGAATCTTTGGCAGACGTGGATCGTATGTACCCACGTTCTTTAACATCGCACAGTGCGTGGGGTGGAGCGCAGTAGAGATATTAGTGATTGGACACGCAGGCCAAAAAGTAGTGGGTGGACCACTCACTGCCTGGCTTATTGGATCCGGAGTAGTGAGTACGTTGTTAGCGTTGAGACCACTTCGCTTTATCAAAGTGCTGCGCAAATACATATTGTGGGCGGTAATTCTCACCACCATCTATCTCTTTATTGAAGTGCTCTCTCAAGGTGTCGAGATCAAGAGTGGCCAAAGCTGGAGTGGCTATTGGCTTGCAGTCGATATCGCAGTAGCGCTACCCATCTCATGGGCTCCCCTAGTCGCTGATTACTCACGTCACGCAAAGCAAGGTTCATTTTTGGCAACCTTTACGGGCTATCTCACTGGCGCCGGTACCTTCTTTCTACTGGGATTACTAGCGTTAGTAAGCCTTACCGGAGAAAACTTGGCCGACGTATACGGATTTAGCCAGGCGATACTACTTCTTCCTTTTGGCGCACTCGCTTTAGTAATTTTGATTATCGATGAAGTTGATGAAGCGTTCGCGAATATCTATTCGACAGTGATTTCACTTCAAAATTTTAATGACTCATGGAATAGAAAGAAAATGGCAGTTCTTATTGGAATTATCGCCACCGTCTTTGCTCTCTCCATTGATGTCGTGGGCTATGAATCATTCCTTTTTGCAATTGGCGCCATATTTGTCCCACTGTGTGGGGTAATTCTCACTGATTGGTTCTTTATCTCCAAAGGAAAATGGGATTTATCCCATAGTTCGCGATGGCGCCCCTCACTGACACTCTCCTGGGCGCTGGGATTCATCACATATCAACTGATTAATCCTGGCTATGCCACCGGTTGGTCTACCCTTTGGCGAAACATTCAGAGCCTCATCCATTTCACTCCAGCAACATGGATGAGTGCTTCTATTATCTCCTTTCTTGTGAGCGCTATAACTTCACTCCTTTTCAACTCGCGAAGTAAAATTTTGAAACCATGACAATAGTTATTGCGCATCGCGGCGCATCGTATTTATTTCCAGAACACACCAGAGCGGCCTACGACGAAGCGGTAGCGGCGCAAGTGGACGGCTTTGAGTGCGATGTACGGTTGTTACGCGATGGAGAAATTATTTGTTGGCATGATTCCACTCTTAATCGGACTAGTAATTCTTCTGGTTTGATTTTTACTCGCACTTGGCAAGATATGCAGGGGATCGATGCTGGTTCATGGCACAGAAGTAAAAAACCACAACCTCCACTTCGATTCATCGAGTTGCTCGCACTCGCTCAAATTCATCGGAAATCCATTTCGATAGAGACCAAACACCCCGTCCCAAATGGGGGAGCCATTGAACATAAATTGGCAGCGCTCTTACCTGCCGTCGATTTCCAGGGGAGCGCCGCACTCGCCCCCTTTCGACTGATGTCTTTCTCGCTCCTGGCAGTACAAAGATGGAGCACGCTTCGACCTGATATCCCAGCGGTTTACTTGCTTGATCACCGTTTACTCTCTTCGCTTCCGAAAGTTCCCGTGATTGGCCCGGGAATGGAGCGTCTTCGTCGAGATCCAGAAATCGTGACCCGACTTCATGAGCAAGGTTACGAAGTGCATGTGTGGACGGTGGATGAAGAACGTGATGTTGAACTCTGTGTGAAGCTCGGTGTTGAAGCAATCATTAGTAATAGACCACGCGAGGTACGCGCACTACTTGGGGAAATCAACTAAAGTCACCGGAATGAGTTCTGAAGAAGTAGCTGTAGTCGGCCCCCGTGAACCTTGCCCCTGCGGATCAGGACGTCGGTATAAAGCTTGCCACGGAAAAGATCGCGCACCACTTGCCTTCGTCTCGCGCCCATTTGAGGGATTACCCAACGAGACTGAATGGGTGGCTCTGAGAGAAATCGTGCCAGCGGCCGCTGGGAAAGCGCGCGTGAAGGCAACCGGTCAAGAAATCGTTGTTGCTTCACTGCTGCCCAATTCAGTGAGCGCCGTGAAGCGCACTGATGGCGTAGTGATGCTCGCCCTTCAAGTACAAACCAGTAGCGGGGATGCCAGTCGAGATATGGCTGCGGCGCTCACTGCGATTCTTAAGGCAGAAGATGGCTCATCTATCGTGGGTGGGGATTTAAGTAATACTTCCCGACTGCAGGATCTACTGGATCTCTCGCTTCCTTTTGCTCCCGAAACACATGAGAATTTTGACTTTTGGTTTACCGAAGAAGAGATGGCAAAGCCGGAGACCAAAGCAGCTTTGGAAGAGTTTGAAGGAAGCATCATTGAGACGGAGCGAATCCGAGTTGACCTAGGTTCGGCTTTTTGGTGCGCCTTTCCTGACCGGACAGTGGTGCGTTGGTTACTTCCGCATGAGGAAGAGCGCTCTCTCAACGCTTTAGCCCGCTTAGCAGCTAGTGATGAACTTAATCTCGGCAATGGCACCCGTTATCTGGGCGCCTTCCGCGCTGATGGATTATTAGTACCGGTCTTCGATGTGCAACACGAGACACCTATCAGAGCGTTTGAACTTGCGCTCACCACACTTTCGCGGATCTTTATGACTTCATTCGAGAAAGATGAGCCGCTCACTAGCGTTGAGCGTCGAGCGCGTGCCGGATTAGTGGGACGTCAACTCACACTTCGTTAAGTTGTATCGCTAACCCATCACAGTGCCAGATGAATTTTCATTGCGCTGGCGCTTCCGGGAAAATGTAGCTAAATCAATCGGTAGACCCGTGTGTGATCCCGTTACGACTAATGGGTGCGTATCGTGATCGCCCCCACCCTCAACGTAATCGATCAATTTCGCCATAATTAAGCCAGCTCCTGGTGCATTCTTGAATTGATTTCCACTCGTGCCTATTGCTAGATAGAAACCATCTAATTCGCTTCGGTCATAGATAGGTGTCCAATCGGAGGACACGTCATACACACCCGCGATCCCCTTTGCTACAGGGGGAACTTTGAGATCAGGAAATCTACGTGCTGCGCGGGTCACTTGTGCATCGTATAGATCTTGTGTGCGCGACATGTTCGCTTGATCAGGATTTTCGATCCACTGCATGTCATCACATTCGGGTTCAGTACCACCCACTAGGAAACCACCACCAGGTGTGGAGCGCATATAAACACCGACATCGAGGTCACCAATCATCGGACCACTCTCCATTCCTGGAGGTGCATCTACGTGGTGAACTTCCTGACGCATGGGAGCGATCTCAACCGTAAAGTCGCTCCCCACCCCTGCCATCTTGTTGAGTGCACTGGACCATGGGCCAGCCACATTAACGAGAACATCTGCGGTGAGCTCTTCACCGCTAGCTAGGCGGACACCGAGAACGCGACTCTCTGATTTCAAAATCGCAACAATTTCTTCCTTAAATCGAAAGTGCGCTCCGTGGCGTTTAGCAGCATCCGCCAAATTGACGGCGGAGAGTGAAGGGTCACTGATATATCCACCATCGGATGTATAGAGCGCCCCGATACTCTCGCTTGCATCCTCCCAAAATCCTGCGTCACCAATACTCTTCGGTGGCCAATATTTCCCAACATCGATTCCAGGAACACGTGCTGCTAAATCTTTCGAATTCCAAATTTCATAATCAATTCCGACTCTCTGGAACAACTCTGTGGTCGCCGCAATATTCATCACTGGAACATCGAGCATGACAACCCCAAGGTTCATCATCTCTGCAACGTGTTCGCCTTGCGCTGCTCCTAGGTGCGCGCGCCACTCAAGCCATATATGAAACGACTCCCAAGCGAGTACGACACCCGCAAAAGTCGAATAGTTAAAACGCACGATCGAACTTGAGGAGCTGGTGGATCCTTGGCCAGGTGCGCCGGCCTTATCAACAACGGTGACACTCCAACCGTCTCGCGCCATCTCATAGGCAACGGATGAGCCAATAACGCCGGCCCCGATAACAATGGCACTTCGCATAGTTGCAGACATTCCTTACCTCTCTACGAGGAGAGTACCGGTCCAAGAAAAGGCAGGCTCCCCTTCCCACATCATCTTCACAGGGAAGTGGGTAGCCAGAGCTCGAACCGCCATCACGGTCTTGTTGAGAAGCTTGTTTGGGAAGATGAGGACGAATGTGGTGATGATCGCTAGGAAACTCACTTCGCCATCATTCCAGAGTGGTTAGAATCATGACGACTTCTAGGCGAGGGCGAAATGAACTCCACGAATCTTGGATATATCGCAGGTGCAATTGCGCTGCTCGCGCTCGCTCTTGCCCTGTCAGCCCTACTCAGCGTGCGGAGCATGAAGAAAAACTATTCAGTTCTTCAAGGCGCTGGCTCCGAAGTGGACTTTGTCACTGCCGTTGCTCGCCAGGTTGAAGTGGTGAATGGATTGCGCACAGATGTGACAAATCTTCGGAAAGATCTCACAGTGACGCAAGCCGAATTAAAGGACGCAATTCGCCACGTTGCCGTTACTCGCTACGACGCCTTTAGCGATCAAGGAGGGCGCATGTCATTCTCGGTAGCCTTCCTTGATGATGTGAACGACGGAATTGTGATTACCTCAATTAATGGTCGCACAGAGGGTCGCACCTACATCAAGGGAGTCAAGGGCGGCCAAAGTATTGGTAGCGAACTCTCACCCGAAGAAGTGCAGGCGATCGAGATGGCGCAAAAAGGTCAGATCTCATGAGTGCTTACGCATATCTTGGACCAGCTGGAACTTTCACCGAAGCCGCACTTAATCAACTTGTGAAACTCGGTGATACGAAGTTAGCTTTTGCCAACACCACAGCAGCTCTCGATGCAGTGCGTAGCGGCGCTGTTGTGGGAGCCTTGGTACCTATTGAAAACTCAGTTGAAGGATTCGTAGCGCGCACTCTCGACGAATTAGTCATCGGAGAGCCTCTAGTCATCACAGCTGAGACAACACTGCCAGTGGAGTTTGCTCTTATTGCGCAGCCAGGGGTAGCCCTGGCTGAAATCACCAAGATTGCTACACATCCCCATGCTGAAGCGCA
>CAIMVH010000173.1 GCA_903844855.1 uncultured Actinomycetes bacterium
GCTGGTGACTTCGTGCAACAAGTGCAAGTCGATGTAGAGGAGATCGGGTTCGCCATCTGCGCTGCGCACCAAGTGATCGCGCCAGACTTTCTCTGCGAGTGTAAGAGCCATAGTGAGTCCCTTTCGCTGCCCACTTGCGTCTCAAATACTGATACGCAAGTATTGGATCGTGGACAACATTAGTGGAGTCGGAGTTCTCGACAAAGTCGCGCAAGTTTTGAACGCACTTGAGGCTGGGCCGCAGAATCTCGCAGGCCTCGTAAGCGCCACCGGCATCTCCCGTCCGACCGCGCACCGCTTAGCCCTAGCCTTGGAAAACCATCGAATGGTGAGTCGCGATATCCAGGGACGCTTCGTTCTCGGACCAAGATTTATTGAACTTGCCGGAGCCGCCGGCGAAGATCGATTGGTGGCAGTTGCCACCCCCGCACTCGCACTTTTGCGCGACGCCACCGGAGAGAGTGCACAGCTCTACCGCCGTCAAGGAGATCACCGCATTTGCATCGCAGCTGCCGAACGCGTCAGCGGATTGCGCGACTCAGTCCCTATCGGTTCACTACTCACGATGCATGCAGGGTCAGCCGCACAAGTACTTCTCGCTTGGGAAGATGCGACGAAGATTAACCAAGGAACAACTGGTGCGCGCTTTACAGCTGCTCGACTAGAGGCAGTGCGTCGTCAAGGCTGGGCAGAGAGCGTTGGGGAACGAGAAGCCGGCGTGGCAAGTGTCTCCGCGCCAGTGCGTGGACCACATAACCGAGTGATTGCTGCCGTCAGTGTGAGTGGCCCACTTGAACGCCTCGGTCGCAGACCAGGTCGCTTACATGCAGCCGCGGTAGTAGCAACTGCAGAACGTATCTCTGCAGCACTTAAACAATCCCGCTAATCGCTACTTCAAAGAGAAGTAATAATCAGTCGAGCTGGTCGGCCAATTACTTGAATCACGAAGCACTAGCAAATCTTTGAACGTCACCCCAACTTTGCTCATGAAATAGAGGCGTCCCGTTGAGCTTCCTCCTGGGACTAATTGAAGAGAGTCGTTGAGTGCATCCTTCATGGAAATGTACTGAGCATCTCGAAGTTGTCCATTTGGCAGCGCGATTTTAAAGGTGCGGTCATAGCTACCTACGGTCACAATCTTGCTATCAAGATTTACCACGGTCATTGTCAGCGCCTGCCAGGTAATGCCTGACTTCACATCGGGGATGCCGTTGTACTTAGCATCATAGGTACATCCATCACGGGATCCATTGTTGGCGCACACTTCCTTAGAGATGGGTTGCAGTGATGCATCGACCCTAAATTGCAATTTCCCGGCGACCAATGTGGTGCCACGCGGCGCTGGATTGCCTGCACTTCCTACATCTCCAGAAAGCGAGGCGGGAGTTGCCATGGGGCCTGGCTCTGGAATGGGACCAACTGCTGACGTGTCGGTGAGCATGTAGTAATCTGTTTCGCTCATCGGCCAATTACTTTGATCGTTAATCACCATCAAAGTTTTCACCGAAACCCCGACTGATATCTTGAAATAGAAGCGACCCGTGGCGCTACCACTGGGGATAATTTGTCCTTTATCCAACAAGTTATCTTCAATCGAGGCGCTATCTGCTTCAATCAACTGACCAGACTCGGTGACTAATTTAAATCTGCGATCTAGCGAACCCACATCGATAATTTTGGTATCAAGATTGAATACGCTCGCCTTGATTGCATACCACCAGACTGTAGCCTTGGGATCTGGGATGCCGTTGTACTTAGCATCATAAGTACAGCCATCTCGAGAACCGTTGTCAGCACAGACTTGCGCCATCACGGAGTTATTGGTGCCTTCTAAGCGGAATGCGACTTTCCCAATCGTCACTTTGGTTCCTGCAGCTACGGGATTGGCCGAAGTTCCGATAGCTGGCGGTTTGGGCACCGATGGGGCTGGTTCCGTTGTCGTAGTAGGGGCGGGCTGAGATTGAGTCGGCAACGCGCCTACGACGCCACCGGGAATAGCCGCACCCTTGTTCCAGATCAACTTCTTACCGGACTTGACGCAGGTGTAGACCTTCTTCGATTCCAGGGCGACCTGACCCGCTTTCTTACATGCCGAGCCTGGCTTGATAGCCGCGAACGCGCCCTGAACGGTGGAAAGAGTGAGGCCAGTAACAATGACGGAGGTGAGAAGGGCTCTGATTCGCATGGTTCGCATTCTACCTGTGACGAGTGAGTGGGCAACTTGAAAGCGTGCTGAAATGCCTAGTCAGCGCCAGTTTCTAAGGCAGCGCGATCGAGAGATTCACCTTTTTGCTTGAGGTTGGAAGCTGAAGCAATTGCATCAGCCCCGCCCTGCTCAAGTGTGCCCACCAAGCGGAATTGCCCATCACCTAGTAATCCTTGTGCAGAGTACATCTCAAGCTTGGCGCGGGTATCTGCAATATCGAGATTCCTCATGGTTAATTGACCAATGCGATCAACCGGACCAAAAGCAGCGTCCGCAGTACGTTCCATCGACAGCTTGTCAGGGTGGTAACTCAATGCCGGCCCGGAGGTGTTGATGATCGAATAATCATCACCGCGACGTAGGCGTAGCGTGACTTCACCAGTGATGGCCGAGGCCACCCAACGTTGCAAAGATTCGCGAAGCATGAGTGCTTGCGGATCGAGCCAGCGACCTTCGTAGAGCAAACGACCCAGGCGGCGTCCTTCAGCGTGATAATTCGCCACGGTGTCTTCGTTATGAATACCACTGAGCAAGCGTTCGTAGGCGATGAAGAGTAGTGCCATGCCTGGAGCTTCGTAAATCCCGCGACTCTTTGCCTCGATGATGCGGTTTTCGATCTGATCTGCCATGCCCAAGCCATGGCGCCCACCAATGCTGTTCGCTTCGTGCATAAGGTCGACGACAGATGCAAATTCTTTTCCATTTATAGCAACCGGGCGGCCTTGGACAAACTTGATCAAAACATCTTCCGAAGCAATAGCGACCGTCTCGTCCCAAAAACGCACTCCCATAATGGGCTCAACTAATTCAATTGATGCATCTAGGTGTTCGAGGCGCTTGGCTTCGTGAGTGGCACCAAGAATGTTTGCGTCAGTGGAGTACGCCTTCTCAAGACTGTCGCGGTAAGGAAGTCCTTGTGCGCTCATCCACTCAGACATCTCTTTGCGTCCACCGAGTTCGGCAACAAAATCTGCATCAAGCCATGGCTTATAGATTCTCAAACTTGGATTAGCGAGAAGACCATAACGGTAGAAACGTTCGATGTCGTTTCCCTTGTAGGTAGATCCATCGCCCCAAATCGAAACGCCATCTTCGAGCATCGCGCGCACAAGCAACGTACCAGTCACGGCGCGGCCGAGTGGAGTGGTATTGAAATACTGCTTGCCGCCCGAGCGAATATGAAAAGCTCCACAGGCAATTGCCGCTAAACCTTCTTCAACAAGGGCAACTTTACAATCCACCAAACGAGAAAGTTCAGCGCCATACTGTTGAGCTCGACCGGGCACCGAATCGATATCTGGTTCATCGTATTGACCGAGGTCTGCGGTGTAGGTGTACGGAATGGCGCCCTTGGCTCGCATCCATGCAACGGCTACCGAAGTGTCGAGCCCGCCAGAAAAGGCGATGCCGACGCGTTCGCCAACAGGTAGGGATGCGAGGACTTTAGACATGCCCCCAGCCTAACGGACGGTGTCGATCTCCATGGATTCCCGCCAGCGCGGTGAGGTAGTTCGCGGCGGATGAATGGTCGCATTGAGCACAATCATGTGTGGATGCCCGGCGATGTTGCGATCATGGCCGACGGCGAGCGCCTCGCCCAATTGATCGACTGACTCAATGCCGGTAAATGAAATGCCAAATGAAGCCGCCAGGATGGCCCAATCTGGAGTCACTAGGTCAACACCGCGTTCTGCATGTCCAAATACTTGTTGATCAAAGCGAAGCATTCCGTATCCGCCATCGTCAACGATGAAGAGCGTCATCGGGATGTGCTCTTGCACCAGCGTCGCTAATTCTCCGAGTGCGAACATAATGCCGCCATCGCCACAGATCGAAAGTGTGGGCGCATCGAATGCGGCCCCAATTGCTGCAGGGAAACCAAATCCCAAGGTGCCCCAACCCACGGGATAGGCAAGACGTCGAGGGCGCGATTGCTCTCCATACCCTGCATACCAATATCCCGCTGTCGTCATATCGCAGACCACGTTTGCATCTGCCGGCCACGACTTCTCAATTTCGTTGACAATGCCCATGCCGATCGTGGCGCGCTCATCAGTGGCTAGTCGTGCGCGCATCGCAAGACCTGCATCGTAGGGTTGTGCCACCCACCTACTCTTCTTTTCAATCAACGCTGTGAGCTGTGGCAAATCCTTGAGTGAGGCAAACACCACGTGGGCACCAGGTAAATTCGTACTCACCGGTTCCAAAGAATGGTTAATCGCGATCACTTGCGCCGGCACTGGCATCTGCCAGTTACGAGTATTCATTCCATCGAAATCTGAGCCCAAGACCAATAGCAAATCAGCTTCCGAAGCCATCTGGTGAATCTCTGGTTCATGAATGGGACCGCCAGCAAGAAGTTCGTGTCCACCAAGGACCCCGCGGCCGGCAAACGAGGTAACAATTGGTGCCGCTAATTTCTCGGCGAACGCTGTGAGCGCACCTTGATCCATACCTGTGCTGCCGCCACCGAGCCATAGCAATGGTTTCGTCGCTACATTGATCATCGATGCGGCCTTTGCAAAATCTGCATGCAGATTTTCAATTTCCACCAGCGGTAAGGCAAGTTCACCAGTAACTGCACTCCCCAGCACATCTGATGGCACGCCAATGTAGGCGGCAACTTCACCGCGACGTTCCGCGAAGTGGAGCACTCGATCTAACGCATCAAGCGCGCCGCTTGCTGTTGTTGTAGAGAAGGCGAGCGGCGTTCCGTCAGCATCCTTTGATGCCAGTTGAGTAAAGAGCGCACTTTGATCTGCCATCTCGTGCAATATTCCGCGACTCACGCCCGGCTTGCGAAGCGCAGTGGAGACTTCCGAGGCGAGTACGACGACTTTGGAGTGGCTCACTGCGCTCTCACCAAAGGCGGCCACCACATTGGCTGCTCCCGGACCTGTCGTAGTAATAGCCACGCCGAGACCGCCGCTGACTCGCGCCAACCCATCTGCGGCATATCCCGCGGTCTGCTCGTGGCGCACTCCCACAATGGTGGGGATCTCACCACTCGCCTCCCAAAAGGCCAGGTTATGCACCCCAGGCAGACCGAAAACGTGGGTCACGCCAGCTGCGGCGAGGCGTTCGAGGATGGCCTGGGCCAGGGTGGTGACGGCGAAAGACATAGCGCTAGCGTCTCACATTTACGCGTAGGATCGAGCAGTGACCTACCTCTCTCAGAACCCCGCCAATTTTTCCGAAACCGTCGCCTCCTTCGAGCTCGCCTCGGTCGCTGACATTGTGAAGGCCGCCGAGGTGGCTAGCGCTGCCCAGCGCGAGTGGGCCGCGGTGCCGGCTCCCGCCCGTGGTCGCGTCCTAGCTCAAGTGGGCCGCCTCTTTGAAGCGAATAAAGAATCCCTCGCCGCATTGATGACAAAGGAAATCGGCAAGACATATGCCGAGTCACTCGGTGAAGTTCAAGAAGTCATTGACACGTGCGACTTCTTCCTCGGCGAAGGCCGCCGTCTCTATGGCCAAACCGTTCCCAGCGAGATGCCGAACAAGCAACTCTTTACATATCGCATGCCCGTCGGCACCACAATGATTATCACCGCCGCAAACTTCCCGGCAGCAGTTCCGTCTTGGTACTTGGTCCCAGCACTTCTCACCGGAAATAGCATCGTATGGAAGCCCGCCGAAACCGCAGGAGCAATTGCTACCGCGATGGCGCACATCTTCCGCGCCGGTGGCGTCCCACAAGGCGTGCTCGACGTAGTGATTGCAGATGGCGCCACGACAGGCGCAGCGCTCAACGAAGTTTTGGAACGCGGACTCATTCAAAAGGTTGGCTTCACCGGCTCAACCGAGGTGGGTCGAAAGATCGGCGAACTCTGCGGTCGCCACTTGCAATCACCTTGTTTAGAACTTGGTGGTAAGAACCCCATGATCGTGATGCCCGATGCCACGATCGATCTCGTTGTTGAAGGCGCGCTCTTTGCTGGTTTCGGCACCGCCGGCCAACGGTGCACTTCGATGGGAACACTTTGGGTGCACGAAAAGATTTACGACCAAGTAAAGAACGCATGGGTGAGTGCCGTCGAGAATGCGATCATCGGCGACCCCACAAAAGCTGTGCTTTATGGCCCCATGATTAGCGAGGCGTATCTCAATAACCACGAGAAGAATCTCGAAATGGTGCAAAGCCATCACAAGGTGCTCGGCTCAACTAGCACAGGACGCATCACCGCGAAGAATCCGCGCAACAACTTCCTCGGTGATCCAGATAAGGGTTACTTCGCACACCCCACCATTGTCGAAGGAATCGTGAAGAGCGATGCGCTCTATCACACCGAAACTTTCGGGCCGCTGGTAGGCCTTGGCAAGTTCTCAGACCTTGATGAAGCCATCGACCTAGCAAATGCGCATGGGTACGGTCTCTCGTCGGCGATTTACACCAACGATCCTAAGAACGTGTGGAAATTCCGCGAGCAAGTGAGCTCCGGAATGGTCTCTATCAATAACTCCACCTCCGGCGCAGAGGCGCACCTGCCCTTCGGCGGTAACGGTAAGAGTGGAAATGGTTCCCGCCAGAGCGGTATTTGGGTGCTTGATCAATTCACTCGCTGGCAATCAGTCAACTGGGATTACTCAGGTCGGCTACAGAAAGCCCAGATGGACATCATGGAGCTTCCGTACGATCCGGACTTCCGTCTGTGAGTTCGCTATCTGCCCGCAGCGATGTCGTCATCGTAGGCGGCGGGGTGATGGGTGCTTCCACCGCATTTCACCTGGCAGAAGCCGGCGTCAATGTCACTCTCTTGGAACGCGATTCGTTAGCTAGCGGTTCCACCAGCAAAGCTGCCGGTGGTGTTCGTGCAAACTTCAGTGATGAACTCAATATCGCACTTGGCTTACGTTCACTCGAAGCATTCGAGAATTTCAAAGTCCGTCCAGGGCAAGATATTGATTTGCATCAAGTGGGCTACCTCTTCATTCTCACCAAACCAGAGGATGTAGAGCTCTTCGAAGGCTCCGTGAAACTTCAGAATTCCTTGGGCGTACAGTCGCGAATGCTCACTCCGCAAGAAGCGCAAGAGCTCTCTCCGTTGCTTAACATTGATGGTGTTCTGGCAGCCGCGTACTCACCCCGCGATGGTCACTGCACTCCTGAATCAGTCGTTCTTGGTTACGCTACTGGCGCTCGTAAACATGGCGCCTCCATCCACACCGGGGTTGAAGTCACCGGAATCGTGCACGATGGCAGCACGATCACTGCAGTAGAAACCAGCGCAGGCCGAATTGAAACATCTACCGTCATCAACTGTGCCGGAGCCTGGTCACCACAGATCGGTGCCATGGTGGGATTAGATATTCCGGTTGTGCCCTATCGCCGAGAAATCTTGATTACCGAACCGATTTCTGATCTACCAAATAATTTTCCAATGACTATCGATTTCTCAACATCGTTCTACTTCCATCGCGAA
>CAIMVH010000174.1 GCA_903844855.1 uncultured Actinomycetes bacterium
CTCTGGATCGAGAGTATCGAGTTGTTGTTCCATCTTGAGCATGTTCAGAGTGGTAACACCCAGGATCTGGGTCTCTCCACGCTCAAAGAGCGCCGAACCGTGAACGCGAGGAATGACAGCAACTTCGGCCGAGAGTTCGCGAATATCGCGGAGCCCACGACCATCGATGCGCACCTTGTCGCGAAGAATACGAAGGCGAACCAACTTCTTCGTGACCGACTTAAATGCCGCAGAAACTTCACCTTCGCGACCTTCGAATTGCGTAGCAAGCGCAGCTTTAACGCCACCCTTAATGCGATCAATTTCTGTTTCGCGATCTTGCTTGCCAGCAATGGTCATTGCCTTCTCAAGCTCTGTCGAGACAGCGCCTGAAACGGCTTCGAACACATCTGCTTGGTACTCAAGGAAGATAGGGAAATCGCCAGTGGCCTTTGCCGCCTTGGACGCAACTTCCATTTGCGCCTCGCAAAGCGCCTTAATGAATGGCTTAGAAGCCTCAAGGCCTTGGGCTACAACTTCTTCAGTGGGAGCAATCCCACCATCTGCAATCAGATCGATGGTACGAGCAGTAGCTTCGGCTTCCACCATCATGATCGCGACGTCATCGCCTGCGATACGCCCGGCAACGACCATGTCGAAGACGGCATTTTGAAGTTGTGGATGTGAAGGGAATGCGACCCATTGACCTTCGATGAGTGCAACACGCACGCCGCCGATAGGACCGGAGAAGGGCAAACCAGCAAGCTGAGTAGACATTGACGCTGCATTGATTGCGATGACGTCGTAAAGCTCTTCAGGATTGAGGGCCATGACGGTCACGACAACCTGAACTTCGTTGCGGAGTCCCTTTACGAAAGAGGGGCGCAGTGGACGATCGATGAGGCGGCAAGTAAGGATGGCGCCTTCGCTGGGACGTCCTTCGCGACGGAAGAACGATCCTGGAATGCGGCCGACTGAGTACATGCGCTCTTCGACATCGACGGTAAGTGGGAAGAAGTCAAAGTGATCCTTTGGCGACTTCGATGCAGTGGTTGCCGAGAAGAGCATGGTGTCTTCGTCGAAATAAACTGCAGTGCTTCCGGCTGCTTGACGAGCTAAGCGACCGGTTTCGAACTTGATAGTGCGTGTGCCATGTGTGCCGTTATCAATAACGGCCGTGGCGCTGTAAACCTGACCCTCCATGGGTCATCTCCATTTCTGGCAGGAGAGCGGTCTTCGATCGAAGCCCACGGGCGTTCATCCCGGAGGCCACTACCGAGGAGCGATCAACCTGCACACTCGGACGGATCCTTGTTGACCCGTTGCGATTTTTTTCGTCGCCCTACTTACTACGCCAATAAAGCGGTAGTGAGAGGATTAGCGACGCAGACCAAGACGTTCGATGATTGAGCGGTAACGCGCAATATCGGTCTTGGCTAAGTATTGAAGAAGTCGACGACGACGTCCGACCATCAAAAGCAGGCCGCGGCGACTGTGGTGATCTTGCTTATGGCTCTTTAAATGCCCGGTGAGGTCATCGATACGCTTGGAAAGCATCGCGATTTGAGCTTCGGGGCTACCGGTATCGGTAGCAGAGGTGCCGTAGGTGGTGATGATCTGCTTCTTCTCAGAACTTTCGAGTGCCATGTGGCGCTCCCTTATCTCTCGCGTGGCGGCTACCGGTCTTTTACTCGGCAACTCTCTTATCCAACGGGAGAAATCTATCAGCGGGGGCGGAATCGACCCAATTAGGGCGGGTTTCACGCTTAACCCAGCCCTGATCAGAGTCAAGGCCCTTAAATCTCCCACTTCCCCACCTCTAAGATATGACCATGGAAATCCTGATGTATAGCGCCGAATGGTGCGGAGATTGCCGGAGGTCAAAGGCGCTCTTAGACAAATTGGGGTCAACTCATCAATTGAAGTACACCTATATAGATATCGAAGCTGACCCCGCCGCCGCCGCCCGAGTCATCGAGATCAATGGCGGCATGCGCTCCATCCCGGTCATCTGCTTCCCCGATGGCACACATCTAACCGAGCCGAGCGATAATGCTCTCCGAGAAAAACTCATCGAACTGAAAGTGATCTGATGGCTATTCATCCTGGTGGGTCACAGCTCAACATTGCTAATGGAATCCGTGAGTTCGCTCATGCCACCCCTCACAAAGTCGCGGTGATCGATGGTGATCGCTCAGTTACCTTTGGGGCCATCAACGAACGCGCCTCGCGCCTAGCTTCCGGATTATTAAAAGCTGGGCTCAAGAAAGGTGACGCCGTCGCACTTCTCCTCGGAAATCGTTTTGAATATCCAGAGATCGCCGCGGGTCTTGCGATGGCCGGCCTGGTTCTCGTTCCGTTAAACCCGCGTCAAGTAGCCAACGAAATTGCGTTTGTGCTTGAGCATGCAAGCGTTCAAGCGATCATCGTCGACTCCGCGCTAGCAGGAAACCTGCCATCAAGTGGCCTACCAAAAATTATCTTTGCAATTGACGGAAATGACGTAGGAAAGAATTACGAAGATTTTCTTGCCGTATCTAATGCAGTTGATCCTCGAATTCCCACACTTGAAAGTGATCCCTTCTGCATTACCTACACATCAGGAACTACAGGACAGCCCAAGGGCGTCCTGATTAGCCACCGCTCACGCTCGCTTACCTTCTATGCCACCGCACTCGAATGGGGCCTTGGTCCCAATACGCGCACAGTCGGGGTGGCGCCGATGTATCACGGAGCGGGATTCGCATTTGGCTATGCGCCGATATTTACTGGTGGAACCGTGGTGATGCAACGAAAGTTCGATCCAGATGAGACCTTGCAAATGGTTCAGGATCAACGCATCGAATCTATGTTCCTCGTGCCCACGCATGCACAAATGATGCGCGCGCTCGGCGATGAAGCCATCACGCGTCGCGATCTCTCTTCGTTACACACTCTTTATTTCAATGCTGCTGCACTACCCGTTGCATTAAAGAAGTGGGTACTAGATGTATTTCCTCATACCGGTGTGCACGAACTCTACGGTTCGACCGAAGCCGGTATTGTGACTAACTCGCGCCCACAAGATGCGCTTCGCAAGGCAGGCTCAGTGGGGCATCCATGGTTTATGACCGAAGTACGTGTGGTGCGCGAAGATGGCTCACTGGTGGATCCTGGCGAATCAGGCGAACTCTTCAGCCGCTCCCCTTACTTGATGAATGGGTATCTCAACGATCCGGCAGCCACCGCTGCCTGCACGACCGAAGATGGCTTCCTCACATCGGGTGATGTTGTGGTCGTAGATGAAGAAGGATTCATCAGCATCGTGGATCGCAAGAAAGACTTGATCATCACTGGCGGCGCGAATGTTTATCCACGCGAGATCGAAGAAGTCCTCGCGACTCATGACGGCGTTGCAGAGTGTGCCGTCATTGGTATTAACGATGAGACATGGGGCGAGCGCGTGGTGGCAGTAGTTGTCGCCCGCGCGGGCAAAAGCCTCAACCACGAGATCATCGAAGCCCACCTCCGTGGAAAGCTCGCCGGCTACAAAATGCCGAAAGAGACTGTGGTCATCGATGCCCTCCCTCGGAATGCGGCCGGCAAGATCGTCAAGCGCGATCTCAAGGTGCACTTTTCCTAGAGCGCTCCAGGTGAACCGTAGATAAAAACCTTTGCAGGAACCTTGTCTCCGAAATCCCGCCCCGATAGAATCGTGAAACAGCGTTCCACCAGACGGAACACTCATCGGGTATCTATGAGGAGCCGCAATGCGTCCACACGTCGAACTCATCTCTGAACACGATTACATCTGGCATGCCGCGGAACTTCCACAAGGGGAAGGCAAAGCGCATCAACGTAATCTCTCAGTGGACGAAGAGGATGGCTCCTCCTCAATGCGCGTTGATTTCCAATCAAAGTGGGGACGCGGTCCTGGTCTCCACCATGCAGATACCGAGTACTACGTCATGTCAGGTTCCATGACACTGGGCAACCAAAAGATTGGTCCTGGCGGTTACATCCATGCACCCAAAGGCGTTCCAATGGATTCCATCGTCTTCGAAGAGGGCACCCAAATTTTGCATTACCGCGAATTCGGCGATGCGGGTTTTGATCGCACCGAGAACGCACATGTCGGTCGCAAATCTGATGCTTACGGTGACATTCTCGTCGTTGATAGTGGTGCGATGAATTGGACCGAAGTTCCTAACGCCGGACCACAACCTGGCTTGCTTATTAAGTATTTGCACGTTGACCCAGTCACCGGTTTCTACACCCGCCTGGTGCACTCAAAAGAGGGTTGGACCGATCACCGTCTGGCCCATCACCCTTGCTACGAAGAGGCCTACACCTTGCAAGGAAAGATGTCATATAACTTTGGCGACCTAGACGTCGGCACTTACTTCTTCCGCCCCGCTCGAGTGAAGCATGGTCACTTCGTTTCTCTCGAAGGTGGTGCCACGTGGCTCCTTCGCTCAGATGGCGAACTCACCAACTGGTACACCCAGAATGAGTGGCTTCGATGGGGTGGGGAAGCCGTCAATTACGGCCCCGATGGCGGCCGCATGACTTACTCCCAATCGAGTTGGGATTTGGCTAACCGACCACATGCTCGCTCGGCACATGATCTCAAGCAGCTCGAAGATTCTGTTGCTTTCCAGCGCGCGCAAGGCGCGCCAGATAAGGATTACCATCAACACGGAACGCACGTGGACCCCAGCCTTCGCGCACTTGGTCTCGTTGATGATCATGGTCACGCTCATGACGATCATTCACACGATGTCATGGCCGAATGGCCAGAACCTTCTGTGCTAGAACATCCAGAGGAGCGCACAGATCGCGCGCATAACTGGGGTACTGGCCGCAACTACAAGCAAAATATTGGCCAAGAAACCCCCGTGCCAATCATTTCGACTCTCCCCGTGCGCTCGCGTTCTCGCGGCCGCTGGGATGGCGATGGAATGTAATGCCGTTTAAATCTTTATGGCTGATCATCCACGTCTTCTTGCTGGTCTATTGGTTAGGCGCTGATCTCGGCGTCTACTACTCCAGTAAATTTGTAGTGCGACGCGACCTCAGTAACGAGACGCGTGCCACCGTTGCCAAAGTAATGGAAACAGTCGATCTCTCCCCTCGAATCTGCCTTGTGCTCTTTCTTCCCAGCGGTATCTCTTTAATGGCAACGGATCCAAAGGGAGTTACTTGGCTTACTTGGCAGCTTGCGACGCTTTCATGGGTGCTCTCATTTGGGTGGCTCTATATGGTGATCACGCAATACCGCACGCACGGCAAGAATCCATTCCTCAGCAAAGTCGATCTTTACATCCGCTACAGCCTTATCGTGGGATTGTCCGCCACCGCGCTCTACACGATCATCGCCAGCGAGCCCTTCGGTGTCACCACTAATCCCAAGTGGCTCGGCGGCAAAGTCCTCGTTTACGCGATTGCCATCGCCGGCGGTGTAGGAATTCGAAAAGCTCTGGTTCCCTTCGGTCCGGCATTTGGTTCAATCATGAGCAAGGGCTCGACCCCGGAAGCTGAAGACGCTTTGGCGGCATCGATGAAGCGCGCCATTCCTTGGGTGCATCTCATCTGGCTCTGCGTGATCATCTCCTCAATACTTGGAATCGCTAAGCCAGGTATGAAGTTCTTCTAGAACCATTGAGCGATACGGGCGGCTGGTGAATCCTTGGGGATTCGCCGTTCCTCAATGAAGGTGAATTTCACGATTGCGCCATGTTCAAAGGTTTGCCATACCCGGGTTCGGTAATCGCCGGTGAGATTATGAATTGTTTCCAAGATCGTGCGATCAGGATTCTTCTTCCAGTGATAAGGAAACATTAAAGTCTGCTCATCGACGATATGAGTACGACCCATAAAATCGTCATCTTCAAAGAGCATGTCATTGCCGCGCACTTTGGCTCGGAAATCTAAAATCTCCGGCTCTTTACCCTCACGCGTATAAATGATGCGCTCATACCACTCTTCACCAATCAAGCGAGTCTCCTGGCGACTGCCGTACTTCTCAATCAGAGTGCCATCGGGATTATGGTGGGCATAAGTGCCCTCCCAAACACCGGTAACGCCGTGTAGGACATCTTCCAGAGTGCGTGTCATCGTGGCTCTCCATTCAATTCAGCGAGGACGTAGGAAGTCTTTAAGACATCCCAGTAAATCTTGACTAGCTGGTTTGACCCGGGCATCACCCAGACCTGCTCAGGGGCCCAACCGTAATGATCCAAATGGTAGGTGTAGTGGTACGTATCGAAAGTTCCCGCTGGAACAGTGATGCGCTCCTCGCCCACGAACTCAATATCAAACTCCCACTCCCCCAACATCGGTCCGGAGGAGCCATCGGGAGAGTGCGACGAGTTCAAAATATTGGTGACTCGCTGGCGCTTGGGTCCGCCATGTTTGTAGAGCGATGCGTGCAAGCAATCGCAGAGAACTGGGTGCGCACCAAACGAAGCGGCTGGGCCGGGGGTCTTCATCGTTTGGCTCACGCGTCCACCACCCGCGATGATCGCTTCGCAGCGCGCCTCGTTTTCATCAAAGGTAAACCAGCCAGAACCTTCATGCTTTCCCTTGATCACAATTCGGATGTACGCCTCTTCAGGAGTGAAGCCATTCATCGAGTAGGTGACGTCTCTCATGATCTCGGTGTCATCCATTTCACAACGCGCTCGCACAACACGATGCCCATCTTGATGTGTCGTGACGGTAAACCATTCGCGACCACGTTCCCCGCGTTCGTCGTGGATGTAATCAATCCGACCAGACCAGGCATGTTGCTCCATTAAATGGCCTCCCATAGCTCTATGAACGCGCCTTCAGGTGTTTCAGCAGAAGCAAGGCGAGCCTTGCCGTGGATCGGATCATCGGTAACCAGTGGAGCAGAGAGCACTACGCCACCTTGCTTCGTAACTACTTCCAATGCACCGTCGAGATCGTGCGTTTTAAAAGACCACCCAGCGTGGCCAAGTGCTTTGCCGGGGCGCTGTTCAGCCCGCAGATCACGCGGTGGCTCCACGTTATTGACCTTGATCACTTCGATGCGGGCAGTGCTCTCTCCGGCAAGGAATACCAAAGTGATTTCAGCATCAGCAGGAAGCTGCGCCATCTTATTAAGGCCCTCGGAAGTGAAACTTACGTCATACCACTTCGCCATTCCCAGACCTTCAGGTCCAAAGAAGGCGGTGAGACCCTCAAGATCACGCACTCCGCAGACTACTGAAGTGAGCTCCGTGTAAGGGAGATCTGGATTGGCCTCCCACGCCTTAGTAACGCGGGCATTCTTGGCTTCCACAAAGACCACTGCGGTGCCTTCAGGGCCGAAGAGGAATGCTTCGGTGATTTCGACAACTGTCTCACCGAGCGGTACCTGATACGCCTCAGGTTCGCGCACCCATTTGTGGCCCACTTTGTTCATCTGCTCATACGTGGCCGCGCTATCTTTCGTATAGAGATCAAGCGCATGAAAGCCGAGTTCACTCGTGTGTGGATGGCGAGCCGTAAGCGAACCAGCATTCTGCGTGCGAAAAAGGTAGACCTGACCGGTGTCGGATCCCGCGGCACAAAGTACCTTTACTTCGATCTCTCCCTCAACGTTGTATACCTTCTTAGCTACTTCCGCGGAGATCACCCCACTCTTGCAGTTATCCCAACCGAGCTCGCCACACCAAAATTCTAAGTGCGGAGCAAAATCTTGCACACCCACAAAGGCACCTGTTACTCCAGTGATAAACGTCATGAGTTCAACCCATATATCCGGTAGCGACTTGGATGAACCACACCAAGTTGTGTCCCCTCGTTGGAAAGCGTGCGTTGCATGCCAGCTAATGCTTCTCCCCCAAGAGTCGAACGGATGAGCCACTCCCACTTCTCTTGTGCCGCTGGACCGACTGAAAGTTCGCACTCGCCCCAGATCGTGAGGTGCGCAAGATCGCCTTCACGTGAGATCGAGATACAGACACGAGGGTCGCGTTCGATATTTTTATTCTTCTGCTTTCCCGTGACGCTGAGATAAAGCGCATCCTTGTCATATCCCAGTACTACTGGAGTGACATGTGGTCCGCCGTCGGGCGAGACCGTGGCGAGGTGAACCCATTTTCCAGGCGTGTTGAGCGTCTCAAGTGCACTCACCAATTCTGCATCTAGGTGCACGCGTGCCATCTTTAGCCTGTATGACCGAGATACGCAGCGACAACTGCGGGGTCGTCCTTGAGCGATTCGGATCTGCCGCTGATGGCAACAACGCCACGTTCAAGCACATATCCGCGCTGTGAAATTTGCAAAGCTAAGCGAGCTTGTTGCTCCACGAGCAGAATCGTGAGGCCCTTCTCCTTATGAAGTCGCTTGAGGTAGCCAAACATTTCAATCACCAGACGCGGCGCGAGGCCAAGGCTCGGTTCATCAAGCATCAAGAGAC
>CAIMVH010000175.1 GCA_903844855.1 uncultured Actinomycetes bacterium
AATTCCTTACACCGCTGCTGTAGATCCTGGATCACAAGAAGTTCTTGTCATTTTCCGGTATCCAGAATCAACTCTTTGGGTTGCAAACTCCACACGACTCACTCCAATATTAGAAGCCGATCTCTCTTTTGATTCAACTGGCAAAGTTCTTAAGGCCGTTGGATACGACGTACTTAGCCCAACTGAAACCGAAGAGAAAAGCCTTGAACTTCAGGAAATCAAAATAGGGTTACAGGATGGGATAACGGTCCAGCCGCTCGATTATGAATACCTAGAAGTTTTAAGACCAAATTTCATCTATTCGGCAAACAATGATCAACTTACTGATCTACAGTCGGGAATAACTTACAAGCCAAATGACAATGGGCAGATGGCTAGTCAAGATGGAGAGCTGCTTTATCCAGGTTGGAAGACTTATGTTGGTTGGCGAAATTTCTCATCAATCATTACAGAGAAAGAAATTCGAGCCCCGATAGTTTCCGTTCTGACGTGGACCATTGTTAATGCTTTCTTGGTTGTCGTCCTTAGCTTCCTCTTGGGCTTAACACTTGCTTTGATTTTCAACTCGCCTCACCTACGCTCTAAGAGACTTTATCGAACCATTTTCATTACACCTCTTGCTATACCCAGCGTTCTATCCGTTTTGGTGTGGGCCGGTCTCTTTACGACCGAGACAGGGGTGATCGATAGGCTATTTCATATCTCGACACCGTGGCTTACAGATGCCATTTGGGCTCGTGTTGCTGTGTTAATCGTAGAGCTCTGGATTTCATTCCCATACATGTTCCTCATTACAACAGGAGCAATTCAAGCCATTCCTCACGAGATTATTGAGGCAGCTTCAATTGATGGTGCGACAAATTTCAAATCTTTTTCACAGATCAAATTACCTCTTGTGCTGAGAACTGTTGCACCGCTTCTCGTCGCATCTGGTGCGATGGCGCTGAATAACTTTGGAGTGATTTATCTACTCACTTCGGGTGGACCAACTTTTGCGAATTCTAACGGTAATGCGGGCGCAACCGACATTCTTATTTCTTACACCTATAAATTGGCATTTAATGCAAATGAGGGAAATAACTACGGACTTGCAAGCGCGCTCTCGATTCTTAACTTCCTACTTATTGCAGGAGCTTCCATCTATGGATTGAGAAGAATTAAGACAATGGAAGGAATCAATTAGATGACCTTCACGAACCTTATGACCTCTAAACGGGCAAAATTCTGGATGAAGAAAGTTTTGTGGCGTCACATCGTTGGGTTAATTGTTACTTCATTCTCCGTATTTCCTTTGGTCTGGATGATCTCGGCGGCTTTTGATGTGACTGGCCAGCTAAGCACCCAACAACTCATCCCCGTCCACGCAGGATTTGATAATTTCACTACTCTATTTTCAAACGCTGAGAAGCCTTTCCTTGTTTGGGCTAGGAACTCAATTGTTATTGCTGTAACTGCTTCGATTATGCAAACAGTCATTGGCGCTGTCGCGGCATATTCGCTGAGTAGACACCGATTCCGTGGCCGTAAACTTACGCTTTCAACGATCTTGATAGCTCAGATGTTTCCACAACTTCTTGCGGCAACGACACTCTTTCTCATTATCAATAATTTAGGACAGACCTTCCCATTTCTCGGCTTAGGACATCAGTTACCGTTGATTTTGCTTTTTGGTGGAACCGCATTAGGGGTAAATACATGGATGCTCAAAAGCTTCTTTGACACAATCCCAAGCGAAATAGATGAAGCTGCAACAATTGATGGTGCAGGACACTTCCAGATTTTCGTTTCGATCATTATTCCCCTTGCCATCCCGGTCTTCGTAGTTATCTTCCTTCTCTCTTTCATCGGAATATTGAACGAGTACCTCATCACATCGGTCATTCTTGGTCTTGATGGAAATAAAATGACAGTCGCAGTTGGACTTCAACAATTTATTTATGGAAATTACGGTAAAAATTGGGGACCATTCACCGCCGGTGCCTTAATAGCAACCATTCCGGTACTGACACTATTCATGGTCTTGCAGAAGTATCTTGTCTCCGGTCTCGTCAGTGGATCGACTAAGGGCTAACCATGATTTCAATTGAACAGTTTCAGATTCGCGGGCTACCGGGAGTAGTTCATAAGGTGCGCTTTGGGGATAGGACTGTCGATTACTGGGCACCTGCTAAGCCAGGAGAACATGTTCTGATTGCACATGACGGTCAGAACGTTTTAGATAAGAGAAATATCGGAATTAATCCGCATCAGCGAGCAACGTGGGAGCTCGGCCAGTCGGCAGTCAAGGCAGCAGAGAGACAAGGTCTCGTTCCACCGACTTTGATTTGTGTTTACCACACTGATTATTTGCGCGATCCGCTGGGTCGGGTCAAGGAATACACACCTAAGAAATA
>CAIMVH010000176.1 GCA_903844855.1 uncultured Actinomycetes bacterium
ACCCTGTTGGCGAGGTCATCCCCGAGGCTCTCAACGATCGCAGCCATTCCGTCGAAGGCACGGTCAGCGAAGTAGAGAAATTCACTGGCCTCCAGCACGGTGCGCTCCTTCGTCACGACATTTACTTACTAGAGCCTATCGGGGCAAGGCGCTGGAGAACAGAACTGTACGCTGAGGCGGTGATGCCTCCCCGGATGCCTTCTAAGGAAGTACTCCTTCAGACAGGTATCGACCTCCGAGTACCACTTTCGGAAGAGGAATTAGAGATAGTTCTCGGCCTGATACCGGGCCTTCTCAATTCTTATGAAGAAATCACGCGGCAAGACTCGGCATCGATTTCTACCCCAACCAGAGGCAAGACCGGAAAGTCGCCGAGCAAAAATCCACATAATGCTTGGACGTGGCAATGCGCGATTTCTCCCACTTCAAAAGGCGTTCTCGACGGGGTCAAGGTAGTTATCAAAGACAACATTGCAGTAGCGGGCCTCCCCATGCGAGCGGGATCTAATGTCACCGACGGCTGGATCCCGGAATCGGACGCAACCGTTGTTACCTCGCTTCTGGAAAATGGTGCTGAGATCGTGGGCAAATCCCAATGCGAAGATCTCTGCATCAGTGGGGGTTCAATCACATCAAAGCCATTACCAGTGCATAACCCAGTGAGAATGAATTATTCGGCGGGTGGATCTTCTTCGGGGAGCGCCGTTTTAGTAGCCACTGGAGAGGTCGATCTAGCTCTAGGCGCCGATCAAGGCGGCTCTATTCGAATCCCCGCATCGCTCTGCGGAGTCATCGGCTTGAAGGCTACTTTTGGTGCGATTCCGTACTCGGGAGTGCTCGGACTTGAACCTTCGATCGATCACGTAGGTCCAATCGCTCGGGATATTGAGACCATTCACAACGCTCTGAAAGCGATGGTTACGTTCCACGAGAGCGATCCCCGACAGCGTCCATTCGTGAACGAGATCCAGGGACTTCAGAGCGCACTCAGTGAAACCCAACTCTTACCTTTTTCTCACTTAAGAGTTGCATTAATTACTGAAGGTTTTGACCTCACACGTGAAGGCGAGACAGAATTTCCCGGATCAGCTGCATCTGCCGAACTCGTAATGATGCAGGCACAAAAATTGATCGCCTTAGGTGCAACGGTAGATCTCATTTCGATTCCCGAGCATCGATTCGCGCAACATGTCTATCTTCCTATCCTGCTGGAAGGCGGAGCGCTCTCGCTTACTGCATTGAAATCAACGCTCTTCGGACAGGGCTACAGCTTCACAGGGAATGTAGAGCGCGAGATCGTGCACGGTCTTTCAAGTAATGGAAGTTCAGCATCCCCCCTTACAAAATTAATCGCAATTGTGGGAAATCTATTCTTCGAAGAGACTGGAGGAGATTTCTACCGCTTGGCAAATATCTTGCGAAAGAAAATATCTGATGCCTACGACAAAATTTTAGACGAATACGACGTTTTGCTCTGCCCTACCACTGCTCCTGCCGGGATTGCAGTGGAGATGTCTGGAAATCCAAAGAATATCGGTCGCGAAACTTTCTCATTCTATCAAAATTGTTGCGTCACCGATCTCACCGGGCATCCCTCAATTTCCGTACCTGCTGGAATGATTGATGGTTTGCCGGTAGGAGCTATGTTGACAGCCAAACACTTCGACGAGATGACGCTCTTACGAGCTGCCAAGATGTTTATTGATTCGACACGGGAGACTAATACTTGACCTTCTCCCATCCTGGTCGTGCCTGCCTACTCCCTGAAGTGGATTGATTGTCACGAGAGCGATAGACGATTGAAGGTCTAAAGAGGTAGCCCACGGGCGCGCTGAGAGAGTGGACTAAACGCGTGAAGGGCCAAATTATGAAGAGCGACATGGCTACTACGGCGTGGATTCGAAATGCCAGCGGGCTAGCCATCATGGATTCACCATTGGGGTTCAAGGTAAGAATTGAACGCACCCATGGACCAACTGTTTCACGATAATTATGTTCCTCGCCAATGATGCCCGCACTCGAAAGTGTTGCACTAGAGCCAGCCAACAATGTAGAGACAAGAAAAATGTACATTGTCTTATCATTTCGAGTGGTCGCGGCAAAGACCATGGCCGTTGTCCGACGTCGATAGATAAGAAGTGAGATTCCGAGCAAGGTGGCTATGCCAGCTCCGCCACCCATGGTGATTGCGCCAAGATGGTAAGCCTCATGGCTGAGTCCTAGTCTATCGGTGATTGTTTGGGGAATGAGAAGACCCACTACATGCCCACCAATCACTGCGAAGAGTCCTAAGTGAAAGAGTGGGCCTGCAATACGAAGCAACTTACCTTCATAAATTTGTGACGATCGTGTTGTCCAGTTGAATTTGTCATATTTGAAGCGCCACACCAGCCCCAACACGAAAGAGGCAAAAGCCATGTACGGCAATACGATCCAAAGCAAGATATTTGGGGAGCTCACCGATGTGCTCCCTCAAATGTTTTGCGTGATGAAAAAGGTTCGAGCGCTATAGAGACGGCGCCACTGAGGCCAACAAATTCTTTCGGGGGACCGGAGAGAGCCAAGGCCTTTGCGCGTTCCTCGATCTCCGCAGTGATCGTTGGAAGCGTGACTGTCACGCATTCGAGAATATGTCGATAGGGGGAATTTGCTTTGGTGAGAGCATCCAGAATCAGCGTAAGAGCAGCATGATGTTCGGCAAGAAGAAGCTCGCCTTCAACTGGATCTTGAAGAGCAGCGAACTCAAGTACCACAGCCAAGTGATCGGGCAACTCCTCGTCAGAGAGGGTCAATCCACAACGCTGATAGAGCTGTTTGAAATAGAGCAGCGCCATCCCTCTATTGCGGGTATCACCGTGTGTCCAAGAGGTGAGAAATAGCGAACATTTTCTTCGCATATCGAAAGTCTCCACATAATGCTTTTGCAGCTCGTGGAGGGTTAGCTCACTTACTTCATCAAAGAATGCAAGTAGTGGAGTGCGCAGATCTGCAGTAATTCCATCCGACAAGGCTTGGAGCGAATTAGCTTTGACGAAGAAGTTCTCTTCTGGGTAGATAAGCGCAAAGGCGCAGACTGCCCGAGCTTTTTCTTTGCTCATTGTGTCTGCCTATCTTTCAATATGTGGAAATTCTCGATCGTTACTGGTACGGGATTTCCTGAGGCTTGGCCAAAGGGTCCGTTTGAGTTGGCTCCAAGATCAACGCCATCAAGTGAGCACCCCATGTTCTCAAGATCCTTGGCTTGTTCCGCGTGAGCGGCAGGTATGACATACCGATCCTCATATTTAGCGATAGCTAGGAGTCGGTACATTTCATAAATTGATTCTTGATCCATGCCAACGGCCTCAGGAATCTCGGGCCGTGGCTCTCGGCCTAAGTTGATATCTCGCATGTAGGAGCGCATTGCAGATAATTTACGCAAGGTGTTTTCAACTACCTCGATATCTCCAGCTGAGAAGAGCTCGGCAAGGTAGGCCAATGGAATTCGAAGTGCATTGATGGCTCCGAAGAGATTTCCCGCTTCCTCGCCGTCATGCCCAGTCTCGGTAAGCACATCGACAATGGGCGAGAGTGGAGGCACGTACCAAACCATCGGCATTGTTCGATACTCCGGATGAAGTGGTAGCGCGATCTTATATACTTTGGCGAGTTTATAAACGGGAGAGTTCTGCGCTGCGATCAGCCAATCTTCTGGAATTCCGGAATCACGTGCAGCTTTTAAGACAGCTTCGTCGTTTGGATCGAGTAGCAAATCTAATTGCGCTTGGTAAAGGTCTTTCTCATCTTCTACTGCGGCGGCTTCGGCAACCTTGTCAGCATCGTAGAGAAAGAGGCCTAAGTAGCGGAGCCGTCCTACGCAAGTCTCGGAACAGACCGTAGGAAGCCCGAGCTCTAATCTTGGGTAGCAGAGCGTACATTTCTCGGCCTTGCCAGTTTTGTGATTAAAGTAAATCTTCTTATAGGGGCAGGCAGAGACGCACATCCGCCAACCTCGGCATTGCTGCTGATCGACTAGCACGATGCCATCTTCTTCTCGCTTGTACATTGCTCCTGACGGGCAGGCAGCTACGCATGCGGGATTAAGGCAGTGTTCGCAGATTCGCGGAAGGTAGAACATGAACGTTTGTTCAAATGCCAGTTTCACCTTTGTGGTGACATCTTCAGCAAGTTTTTGAAGGATGGGATCCTTCTCAATATTGGCAGGTCCACCGCCCAGATCATCATCCCAGTTTGCCGACCATTCGATCTTCATTGGCTTTCCGGTGAGCAGAGACTTTGGACGCGCTACGGGCGTTTGTTGTCCTAGGGGAGCGGTAATCAAATTGTCGTACTCGTAGGTCCATGGCTCGTAGTAATCCTTAATATTGAGCATCTTTGGATTCGAGAAGATGGAAAGTAGGCGCCGAGCCTTGCTGCCTCCCTTAAGTTTGAGTCGACCTCGTGAATTCCGTATCCAGCCACCCTTGGCTTTCTCTTGATCTTCATATCGGCGTGGATACCCTTGGCCGGGACGCGTCTCGACATTGTTAAACCACGCGTATTCGAGACCAGTGCGATTAGTCCAAGCTTGTTTGCAAGTCACCGAGCAGGTATGGCATCCGATGCATTTATCCAGATTCATTACCATGCCCATTTGGGCCATAACTTTCATTAGTACTCCACATCTTGTGAACGTCGGCGAATTACGGTGACTTCATCACGCTGGTTCCCGGTAGGTCCGAGATAGTTGAAGGCGAAAGTTAGCTGTGCATATCCGCCAATGAGATGTGTTGGCTTGAGGATGAGTCGAGTAAGCGAGTTATGAATTCCGCCGCGCTTTCCAGAGGTTTCTGCTAAAGGAACATCAACCACACGATCCTTAGCGTGATACATGAAGACTGTTCCTTTAGGCATGCGGTGGGATACGCACGCACGAGCTACAACCACTCCATTTCGGTTGTATGCCTCGATCCACTCGTTATCAACGACACCTATAGCATCGGCATCCTCAACGCTCATCCATATTTCTTGACCGCCGCGCGAGAGAGAGAGCATGAAGAGGTTGTCTTGATATTCAGAGTGAATTGACCACTTTGAATGTGGTGTTAAATACCGAACGGTCACTTCCTTCTCCAAACCCTCTGCTTGTGATCCGAAAATTCGATGCATATTCAGTGGAGGACGGAATATTGGTAGTTGCTCACCAAGTTCGGTCATCCAATCGTGGTCGATAAAGAAATGTTGACGACCCGTAAGTGTGTGCCATGGCTTGAGTCGCTCTACGTTGATCGCAAAGGCGGTGTATCGCCGACCACCGTGTTCTGAACCAGACCACTCGGGGCTAGTGATAACCGGCACTGGTCTTGCCTGGGTATCTGCGAAAGTAATTCTCTTTCCTTCGTTATCAAGTGCGAGATCCGTGAGCTTCTGTCCTGTGCGGAGCTCTAATGCTCGGAACCCTGCGACTGCCACCCTGCCATTTGTGGTTCCAGAGAGCGCCAGAATCGTTTCGCAGGCGTCTACGTCACGAGCAAGCGATGGACGCCCGGCGGCAATTCCATGGGAGATAACTCCGTTTGAGTGGCGGAGTAATTCAATTTCTGGAAGAACGGATACAGGCACACCCTTGGTGTTGGTGCCGAGTTGATCAACAAGTGGGCCTAAAGCGCCCATCTTTTCGCCGATTTGGCGATAGTCGCGCTTCACGACGATGAGTTTGGGCATTGTCACCCCTGGAATTGGCTCAATTTGGCCCTCTTTCCAATCAGCCACAATTCCACTTGGGTTAGCCATCGCATCAGGAGTGTCATGGATAAGCGGAACAACTACTAGATCTTCACGTTCGTCTAAATGGCCATGTGAAAGTTGAGCAACTTCTCGTCCGAGCATTTGAAAAATGTCGTAGTCAGTCTTGGTTTCCCATGGAGGTTTAATGGCTGGTGTGAATGCATGAACGAATGGATGCATATCTGTACTTGAGAGGTCATGCTTCTCATACCAAGTAGCGGCTGGGAGCAAAATATCTCCAAAGAGCCCTGTGCTCGTCATTCTAAAGTCGATGGAAACAAGTAAATCCAGCTTGCCCTCTGGTGCATTCTCGTGCCACTTCACATCGCGAGGACGGTTTCCTTCGTCGTTTTCCTCAGCGCGCACAGAGTTATCGGTGCCAAGTAAATGCTTGAGGAAGTACTCATTCCCCTTACTAGATGAGCCAAGAATATTTGCCCGCCACACAGTTAAGACTCGTGGCCAGTTCTCCTCTGCATCTGGGTCTTCGATAGCAAACTTGAGATCGCCACTCTTCAATTCGTTAACGACATGTTGCGCAGGCTCGATACTCAACTCACGTGCTTCATCTACTAGGTCGAGCGAATTTCGATTGAGTGAAGGGTATGAGGGCATCCAACCCATCCGTGCAGATTTTGCGAGAATGTCGACACCGGTCATACCAGCGAAACGCTCTTCACCGAGAGGCGTCGCCAAAAGTTCTGATTTAAGAGCGTCATAGCGCCATTGATCAGTTGATACATACCAAAAGGCAGTACCGATCATCTGGCGAGCTGGACGAGACCAATCAGCCCCAAAGGCGAGCTGGGCCCAACCCGTTACCGGACGGCACTTCTCTTGACCAACATAGTGCGCCCAGCCGCCACCATTGACGCCTTGACATCCGGTGAGTGTGACGAGTGCGAGAAAAGTGCGATACATCGTGTCTGAGTGAAACCAATGATTAGTTCCTGCACCGAGAAGAATCATCGAACGGCCTTCAGATTCGTCTGCGTTTTGTGCAAATTCGCGAGCGATTCGAATGACTTGCTGCGCTGGAACGTTAGTAATTGTTTCTTGCCAAGTGGGTGTGTATGGAAGAGGATCTGTGTAATCGGTGGGCCACTCTCCTGGAAGCCCTTCGCGGCCTACTCCATATTGCGCCAACATGAGGTCAAAGACTGTGGTTACGTATCGGTCAGCGATGCGAATCGTTGGAACTCCGCGGTGTAGCACGCCACCACCCTCAGAATCCTCTTGACCCATATCAAAACGAGGCATAGCTACCTTTAAGGCCGTGGAGTTCGCTGAATTGATCAAAGTAAGTGTCGGGTCCACACCCTCGAGATCAAGATTCCACTTACCCATTGACTCGTCGTTATATCGATGTCCAAGCGACCCATTGGGCGTATACGTTTCGCCGGTAGCAGAATTGAGAACGACCGTCTTGAATTTTGCACCTTCAGAGGAATCGCCCAAGTCCGAAGCTACCAAGAATTTATCTGGAATCCATGCACCATCTTTTTCACGTAACGAAACGAGATATGGAAGATCTGTATATTTCTTCACATAGTTGGTAAACCTAGGTGTTTCTTTCTCAATGAAGAATTCTTTCAGAATAACGTGACCCATTGCCATGCCGAGGGCGCCATCGGTTCCTGGATGCGGAGCGACCCATTCGTCTGCAAACTTCGTATTGTCTGCATAGTCAGGACTGATGGCCACCACCTTCTGTCCCCGATAACGCGCTTCAGTCATGAAGTGCGCGTCGGGGGTGCGCGTGACGGGAACATTCGAGCCCCACATAATCAGATAGGAAGCGTTAAACCAATCCGCCGACTCAGGAACGTCAGTTTGATCGCCAAATACTTGAGGAGAGGCAACCGGGAGATCGGCATACCAGTCGTAGAAAGAGAGCATCGCTCCGCCAAGGAGAGAAATGAATCGCGCGCCAGCTGCATGGGATGCCATTGACATGGCGGGGATGGGGGAGAAGCCAAAGACTCGATCGGGACCATATTTCTTAATGGTGTGCACATGAGCGGCAGAGATAATTTCGGCTACCTCGCCCCAGCTAGCTCTCACTAAGCCACCTTTACCTCGGGCGCGATGATAAGTCTGACGCGAAACAGGGTTGTCGACCACATCAGCCCAAGCAAGTACTGGGTCGTGTAAGCGGTGCTTAGCCTCTCGATAGAGCTCGAGAAGAACACCACGAATGTAGGGGAATCGGATGCGGGTAGGTGAATAGGTATACCAAGAGAATGCTGCTCCTCGAGGACAACCTCGGGGTTCATACTCGGGGGAGTCCGGACCTACAGATGGATAATCTGTTTGCTGTGTCTCCCAGGTGATGATGCCGTCTTTTACATAGACCTTCCATGAGCATGAGCCGGTGCAATTAACTCCATGTGTGGAACGAACAACTTTGTCGTGGCTCCATCTATCACGGTAGAAGACATCGCCCTCACGACCTCCACTCTTGGTAATCGATCGAAGGTCGGAGGAAGTTTCACCTTTGGTGAAGAACCTACCTAAATTAACAAGTGAGTCTTCGAAATCATAGGTAGAAACTTTTGCTCTCATCATGAATTCATTATCTAGGGGAGGTACTCAGTGAAATAAGGGTCTAAAGACCCTACTTGAGCTGCGAAGGGAAGACGGGACTTAAGACCCTATTGGACGCAGAACGAGCCTTGAGAAACTGAATTCACCAAGACGAAGTGGAGGAATCATGGCACGCGGGGCTGGTCGAGTTCTCACTCTCTCGACATTTGCTTTTACGTTGATGTTCGCAGTCTGGCTCATGTTTGGTGTTCTAGGCATTCCGATACAGAAGGAATTTGGCCTTACAGATTCTCAATTAGCGTGGCTCTCCTCTGTTGCCATTCTCAATGGGGCTATCTGGCGACTTCTACTTGGCGTGCTCGCTGATCGAATTGGCGGAAAGCGTGTCACGGTAGTTATGTTGCTTCTGACTGCGATTCCTTCATATCTATTAGCACACATGACCCTCAATTATCACTGGCTATTAGTTCTTGCTTTCTTTGTGGGATTTGCAGGAAATCTATTTAGCGTCGGTATTGCTTGGAATTCGCATTGGTTTCCGAGGGAGCGTCAAGGGTTTGCCTTAGGTGTATTTGGCGCTGGGAATGTGGGCGCCTCTGCAACAAAATTTATCGGCCCTGCAGTCATTTCCGCCACTATTGGAACTTCTTACATCGGAGGAATTATCCCCGGTGGGTGGCGTTTCGTCCCCGCTCTCTACGCGGTGCTACTAGTCCTTACCGCCTTTGCCATCATGTTCCTCACTCCTGCAGACTCAATCAATATTCAACCTTCTCGCCCACTCCGAGAAATGTTTGCACCTTTGAAGTACATGCAAGTGTGGCGCTTTAGCTTCTACTACGTCATTGTCTTTGGCGCATACGTTGCGCTTGCCTCATGGATGCCAAAATATTATGTTTCGGTATACGGTTTAAACCTTCATGATGCAGCACTGCTCACCGCTCTCTTCATCTTCCCTGCCTCACTACTACGTCCACTCGGTGGCTATCTCTCCGACAAAATCGGAGCCCGACGGCTGATGTATGCCACGTTCATTTCGATGCTCGTATCGCTCGCCCTCTTGGCGGCACCATTTGGATACATAGTGCTCAACACTCCAGAGGGGGCAAAGTCGGTGTTGCCCTACCACCTTGGCGTACTTCCCTTCACGTTAATTCTCTTTGTAGTGGGATGCTCCATGGGAATAGGAAAAGCTGCAGTCTTTAAGCACATACCAGAGTATTTTCCCCATGACGTGGGGGCTGTCGGTGGCTTAGTGGGGACTCTCGGGGCACTTGGCGGATTCTTACTCCCACCGTTCTTTGTCTCTATGCGCGGTCTAACTGGATTGCCGCAGTCGACCTTTATCGTGCTCTTTCTGCTCACTCTTGTAGCAATACTGTGGATGCATTTCGTCATTGTCAAAATGCTCCATCAAGCATCACCTGATTTAGAGCATCGAATTGATTACCACCCAGTACAAACGAATGGAGTCTAAAATGTCCTCAACAGATCAAAGAAATCAAAAGAACTCGTCCGAATGGATTAAGGAATGGGATCCGAATGTTGACGGGCAGTGGGACTCGAGAATCTCTTGGAAAACTCTATGGATTACTACATATGCATTGACTCTTGGATTCATGAGTTGGTTTTTAGTTTCAGCATTAGCGCCCAAACTCAATAACCTTGGCTTCGACCTCAGCAAGAAGGAGCTTTACTGGCTGGCCGCTATGCCTGGCTTGGCAGGTGGCGGGCTTCGCCTCATCTGGATGTTCTTGCCTCCCATCTTGGGTACCCGCAAACTAGTTACTTTTTCAACAGCGCTCTTACTCTTGCCGCTTATTGGATGGTCCTTTGCCGTTCGCTCTCCGGCAACTCCCTACTTCGCATTAATGCTGCTGGCATTTCTCTCTGGCATTGGTGGGGGAATCTTCTCCGGCTTCATGCCGAGCACTTCGTATTTCTTTCCAAAATCTAAACAAGGTTTAGCGCTTGGCGTGCAGGCAGGAATCGGAAACTTTGGCGTAAGTGTTATCCAATTCTTTACACCCATTCTTGTTGGTTCGGCAATGTTCGGTGCGACGTTAGGAGCCCCTCAGCATTTTGTTGATAAAGCCAAAGGAATTAGTAAGGACGTTTGGTATCAGAATGCTGGTTTGATTTGGGTGCCATTTGTGCTGGTTGCTGTATTGATTGCTTGGAAGATGTTGCAGAGCGTTCCGGTGACATCCAGAGGGGTACGAGATCAACTAGACATCTTTCGGAACAAGGACACCTGGTTAATGACGTTGCTCTACATGATGACATTTGGAACGTTCTCTGGTCTTGCTGGCCAATTCGGGCTCCTTATTAAGAATCTCTATGGTGACTTTGCAAATGCGCCTGATCCGGTTAAGTACGCGTTCTTTGGCCCATTGGTCGGATCGGCGGCGCGCGTAATCAGTGGGCCAGTTGCCGATCGCCTAGGCGGCGGAATTCTTACGTTCGTTTCGGGCCTAGGGATCGCAGGGTCTGCGTTCTATACGTCGGGACAACTCTCACCTGGCACTAGCGATGACTTCATGAACTTCTTTTGGGGCATGATGGCGATCTTCTTCTTTGCTGGCGTAGGTAATGCGAGCACGTTCAAACAGATGCCGATGATCTTTCCACCCCGCCAAGCTGGGGGCGTCATTGGATGGACCGGAGCCATTGCTGCCTTTGGGCCCTTCATCTTTGGTGTCCTACTCTCCTTTGTAGCTCCACAGAGTTTCTTCGTCGGAGTAGGAGTCTTTGCCCTCGTAGGAGCTTTTGTAGCCTGGAAGTACTACGTGCGCCCCTCCGCATCGATGAGAAGTTAGTTAATAGTCACCATTGTGGGCAGACTGGGACTGTGAACGTGGACGATAATCGCTTGGTGGCGCTCTCTGATGCCGTGATGGATGTGGCGAGAGGAGAGGATCTCAAGACCTCGTTGATGCGTCTCGTGGAGAACGCGGTTCTGATTGTCGACTGCATGTACGGCGCTCTCGGAGCGTTGGGTCTAGACGGAACTCTTGAAGAATTTACCTACGTGGGCATTAGCGAAGAAAGTGCCGACGAGATTGCCTCCTTTCCAGAAGGAAAGGGTCTTCTTGGTCATCTACTTGAGCATCCTCAGCCACTGCGCGTAAAGGAAATCCGAGAGCATCCAGCATCGGTGGGATTTCCTGAAGGTCATCCATCAATGGCTGGTTTTTTGGGTGTACCTATCAGAATTCGAGATGAGGTGTATGGAAGCCTCTATCTCACACAAAAGCGCAATGGAAAGGAATTCACTGAAGAAGATGAACAACTCGTTATTGTTTTAGCGTCGGCCGCCGGGGTCGCCATTGATAGTTACCGTGGGCATATCGCACAGAGCCAAATGAGTGTGCTCGCGGAGCGAGAGAGGATCGCAAGAGATCTTCATGATTTGGTAATACAGAGACTCTTTGCTACTGGGATGATGTTGCAAACTCTAGGCAAGCGAAGCAGTTTGGCAGTTGATGACGCAGAAAGAGTTCAAGAGAGCGTCGACAATCTGGACCATACAATTTCGCAAATTAGGAATACTATTTTCGAGCTTCAAGCAGCTTTGCCGCTCTTGGATATTCGATCACAAGTCATGAGAGAGGTAGATGCGCTTCACTCAAGTGCAGGTTTCCAGATACGTTGCGAATTTGAAGGCCCAGTAAATGTCTTAGTGAGTTCTGAGCTTGCTGCTCATATTATTCCGGTAATCCGGGAACTGATTACTAACGCTATTCGTCATGCCGGAGCGACAGATATCTCGCTACTTCTTTCCACCAACAAAACTTACTGCGTGGTAACTGTTACCGATAATGGCAAGGGTTTTGTAGCAAGTCATCGCAAAAGTGGACTACTCAATTTGGAGAGTAGAGCCTTAGAGCGACAAGGCAGTTTTGAAATCTTTGGTATGGGATCGGCGGGAACTAAAGCTGTATGGCAGGGCAGTCTCTAATGCCTATCTACCCCGAGGCGGACTGCGAGACCGGCGGCTTGCGTTCTGCGCTCTAGTCCTAATTTGCGAAGTAAGGATGATACATAATTCTTGATGGTCTTCTCGGCCAAAAACATTGTGGATGCAATCTCGCGATTTGTCATACCTTGACCAATAAATTCCAAGACTCGTTGCTCTTGATCTGTCAGTTCATAGATTTCGCTCGCAGGATTATTATTCCTGCGTAGTCGTGAGGTGACTTCAGAAACTGATGCGGTGCTGAGCAGAGATTCACCCGATGCAACTTGACGGATAGCACCGAGTAATTCCAAATTCTTAATATCCTTGATGACGAAACCACTGGCGCCACCCAAAATGGCGCCGAGAAGTGCTTCGTCATCGGAGAACGAGGTCAGCATTAGTACTTTAACGTCAGAACAATTAGTCAGAATTTCTCGGCAGAGTTCTACACCGCTTCCATCTGGAAGGCGAACGTCAAGAACCGCGACATCAAAATCTAAAGTCTTAAAAGTTGCTTTAGCCTCAGCACAACTTCCTGCGCTACCGACAACAATGAGATCGTCTTCAAAGTTGATGAGATCGATTAAGCCTTTACGCACCAACTCGTGGTCATCCACAACAAAGACTCGCGTTGTCATGGTCTCCCTTCGCTGACGTTCTCGCGCAAGACCAAATTCTCGCGCTCTCTCGAAAGTTTAGCGAGGGCGTTGGCGACGGCTCTCGGGACGTGGGCGTGACTTTCCACTGGATTGGCCTGGGCGTCCACCGGGACGACCACCTGAAGCGCCGGGACGACCACTTGAATTGGAGCGACCCGCGGGGCGACCGCCACCTGAACGACGACCTTCGCTCTTATCTGCAAAGACCGGAGCAACCCATGGGGTGCCACTTGGCTCTTGTGCGCCGAAGAGGGAGTTGAGTTCAGGTGCATGTGGCTTCACGCGAACAAATGCTGCGTTTACGCCAGCACGAGTAGTGAGCCCGCGAATCGTCTTCTGTTGATTAGAAGTGGTGAGTGTGACAACTGTTCCTGACTCACCAGCACGTGCGGTACGTCCAGCACGGTGCAAGTAATCCTTAGGATCAGTGGGTGCATCTACGTGTACTACGAGTGAAATACCATCAACGTGAATACCGCGAGCGGCCACATCCGTTGCTACAAGTGCGTTAGTTTCACCGGACTTGAAGGCCGCAAGAGTACGCGTACGTACAGCTTGTGACTTTCCTCCGTGAAGTGAACCCACGGGCACACCGCGATCTGCAAGCTTCTTAGCAAGCTTGTCAGCACCGTGTTGTGTGCGCACGAAGAGAATAGTGCGACCATCGCGAGCAGCAAGCTGCGTAGTGATTTTATCTTTATCGAGCGGATCGATAACAAGAACGTGGTGATCCATGGTGTCAACAGATGCCTTGTCGGAATCTACTGAGTGCACCACTGGGTTACGGAGGTACTTGCGAACAAGTTGCTCAACTGGACCATCAAGAGTTGCGCTGAAAAGCAGGCGTTGGCCATTTGGCTTTGTTTGATCGAGGATTTCCTTCACAACTGGAAGGAAGCCCATGTCGACCATCTGATCGGCTTCGTCAAGGATCACGATTTCAACATCTGAAAGACGTACTTCGCGTTGCTTGATCAAGTCCATGAGACGACCAGGGGTGGCAACCAGAATTGGGACCGCTTTGCGAAGTGCCTGGATTTGTTGTCCGTACGGCATACCGCCAGCGATGAGGCGTGAATCAAGACCCAGTGATTGGTTGAGTGGGCGCAAGGTGTCGTTGATCTGCATCGCGAGTTCACGAGTAGGAGCCAGGATCAGTGCGAGTGGTTGGTGTGCCTTAGCTTGGCGTCCAGCGAGGCGGGTGAGCATCGCGAGGCCGAAGGCAAGGGTCTTACCGGAGCCGGTCTGACCGCGACCGAGTACGTCCCGGCCAGCGATGGCATCGGGCAGGGTGGCAGTTTGGATGGGAAATGGTTCGAGGATCCCGCCGGCCTTGAGGACCTTTACGAGCGCAGGATTAACACCGAGTTTGAAGAATGACATGGACAAGTACACCTAACGGGACGACAAGCGCGTCCCGAAATGGCCCAACTTCGACCAAGATGTTGCCAAGACTCGCAAGTAAACGCACGAAGCGTTCAGGGAAGTTCTTTTGAAGCGGATGCTCCAACTGACCTAAGTCTACCGTGGCTTTGCGCTCCTCTTTACCAGCGTGTTTTACACGCACATTTTACGCTCGTGGCAGACTGCCCGCATGATCAACATTTGCCTCGCAGGAGCTACCGGTTGGACCGGAGTCGCCCTGGCTCACGCCATTCATGAAAGTTCAGATCTCAAGTTAATTTCTGCAGTTGCACGTAAAAGCGCAGGTGGGGATCTTGGTGAAGCACTCGGTGCGGGAAATTGGGGCGTTCCTGTGTTCGCTGATATTAACGATGCACTCGATGGTGTCGATGTAATGATCGAATACACCAGCCATGCAACCGTTAAGGCAAATACCTTGGCAGCTATCGCTCGTGGCGTCCATGTGATTGTGGGTTCTTCGGGACTTACCGGCGCTGACTACGACCAAGTCGATGAAGCGGCGAAGAAAGCTGGAGTTGGAGTTGTGGGTTCCGGAAACTTTGCAATCACGGCAGCGTTGGCACAAGCAGCAGCCGTGATGGTTGCAAAGCACCTTCCACAATGGGAAGTCATCGACTACGCAAGTTTCACGAAGCCTGATGTGCCGAGTGGTACTGCACGCGAATTAGCTGAAAAACTTAGCGCAGTACATCGCCCAGCGATCGGCGTCGAAGTTGCTGATATCGCTGGCCCAAAGGAAGCACGCGGCGCAGATATCGATGGCACCCGAGTGCACTCGATTCGCCAACCGAGTTTCGTTGTTTCCACTGAAGTAATTTTTGGTCTCCCGGAGCAACGTCTTTCTATTCGCTTTGATGCCGGGAGTTCTCCAGCACCTTATGTAGATGGCACGCTCCTTGCGGCGCGCGCAGTCGTTAAACAAAAAGGTCTTATCCGCGGCTTAGACACTCTCCTTCTGCAATAGGGGCGCTTATGTTGATCGATACGGTTCGGCGCACCACGATCACCACGTACAACATTGCTGAAAGCCTGCGCTATTACGTCGATACGTTAGGCATGGAGGTCTGGTTCGACACCACGCTTGTCGATGAAGTCGTATGTGAGGTGTACGACTTACCTGCTGGCACCCCAGTACGTGTGGTGATTCTTCGTGGTGAAATCGAAAGTGCAGAATCAACGCGTGGCCCGGTGGTGAGCGGCATGGTGGGGTTGATGGAATTCGTTGGCCTTTCCGCTCCTGACCCATCTCCGGCCGCCCGACGCCCGGTATCCGGAGAGATAGTCCTCATGTTTGGTACTCAACATATGCTC
>CAIMVH010000177.1 GCA_903844855.1 uncultured Actinomycetes bacterium
ACTTGCCTGGCTTGGTTGCACTGTCGGCATAGGGTTCATCGCAGCGGGTTTAGCAGGCGATGCATCGTCGCTCTCTAGCGCATGGCCATCCATTTCATCTAACTCAGCTGCTTCGCGCTTTGTGTAAAGGGCTGCTGAAGACATCCGAATAGCCCCACCGCTCTGTATCCGAAAAATTACTAGGTCTGCTCGAGTACCAGGGAAATTACCTGCTCCACGCGATGGCGACTGAATCACAAATTGATACTTGAGAACATAAGGGCTTGCAGAGTCGGTACAAAGCTTCTTATCTAGCAACGCAAAGGCTCGCGTGACCTCACGCCACTGCGTGCCATCTTTCATGGCAAGCACCGCACTTGAGCTGTTAGCCACACATTCAAAGAGGTAATTAGGAACTCCACGAATCCAACTCTGTGGCGCGGTATTGATAGAACTCCAAATAACTTTAGGGCTCGGTGAGGCGGTGTCGAATGCGAAAGCACCAGTTGGCACGGCGAGCGAAATGGAGAGTGCGATTGCCATTAAGACGGTCGCTCTTGCGCGTTTAACCATCATGAGGTGACCCCCGGAATCAAAATCTCTAATCGCAACCCACCCAGTGGGGAGGTGCCAAGTTTCAATTCACCCTGATGTAACGAGACCACCTGAGCCACGATGCTCAAGCCCAGACCGAAGCCGCCACCTTGCCGAGAGCGTGACTCCTCTAAACGTCCAAATCGAGCTAAAGCTATTTCGCGCTGCTCTGGAGAAATTCCTGGGCCAGCGTCATCGACCACTAGATGAGCCATCGAGGAGCCATTCTCACCATCTAATGAAAGGCGAACTCGAACCGGTGAATCGGCCGGAGTATGGCGGCGGATATTTCCCATGATGTTTGCCAGGACTTGGCGGAGCAAGGATTCATCGCCCCGGACGATGACATCTTCTTCGATCTGAAGTTCCACGTTTCTACTTACTTCTTGATCTTGCAAGTCTCGCGCAAAATCAGAAGTGGCCGAAGAGAGATCAACCAATTCTGCAGAGATGACCGGATGCTGATCAAGCCTTGAAAGGCGGAGCAAATCCGAAATCAAAGTATCCATCCGGGCGCTCTCGGCGTTGAGTCGATCGATAGCGCGTGAACGTTGAACGGGATCAAGGTTTTCAGCATCTTTAAGTATCTCGCCATACCCTTTAATCACAGTAAGAGGCGTACGTAATTCATGCGATGCATCACCCAGGAATCGACGCATTCCTTGCTCAGATTCATCTTTAGCGCGAAGGGAGGATCTCAAGGAAGCGATCATGACATTAAGCGCCGACGCGAGGCGACCAAGTTCAGTTCCTGGATGCGCTTCAGGCACTTTCCGATCGAGCTCGCCATCGGCAATAGCCGATGCGCTATCGATCATGGCATCGACCGTACGTAGAGCTCGGCGGGTACTAAACCAGACAAGTAAAGCCGAGAGAAAAATTACGAAAAGGGCGCCCACGATTGTCTTAATAACTAATTGACGAAGATCACTGTTAAGAGATACCAATGGTGCTGCCGCCATGAGGGCAACACCGTCTCCAAGGGATCGTGATCTAATTCGATAGGGCACTTCGCCATCAACGTTTGTGAATTTGCTACCCGCATTGAGAATTTCGCCCTTATCCAAGTTGGGGAATTCATATGGGTTAGTAATGTCTCCTGCCCGGCGAACGACCGTGATCGATTGATCAGGCAAGACCAAACCAAGCGCGATCGCCACATTGAGGTCATCTGCTCGCGCCACAACCGATCCCTGAGCCCTGCGAGCGCCACCATCGCTGGCATTGAGAACTTGCGTCAGGGTGTTATCGATCTGAGTGAGCGAACTCTGCCTGGTTGCGGTCACGCTAAATGCGCCAATAAAAATCGATGCTAGCGCGATGAAGATCGATGAGATGAGAGTTAATCGAGTTCGTAATTTCACTGGTGGTCACTGGTGGTCACTGGGCGCCTTTTTCAGCGGCAGCTTCTACCTCTCGCAACTGGAAGCCAACTCCGCGAACAGTTCGGATGAGTCCCCAACCTTGCGGATCTAGCTTCTTACGGAGATACGAGATGTAAGTGTCAACGACGCTCGTTTCAGCTTCAAAATCGATATCCCAGACAGCTCTCAAGAGCTGGGCTTTGGTGAGCACGCGCTTCTGATTGAGCATTAAATACTCGAGGAGTCGAAATTCGGTCGGCGAGAGCGTAACGATCTCGCCCGCTTGGCGTACTTCGTGGCTCTCTGGGTGTAGCTCCAGGTTGCCACTTCGTAATACCTCTGGTTCTGGTTCTTCCTTACGTGTGCGTCGCAAGATGGCCTTCACTCGCAAGAGCAATTCTTCGAGACCGAATGGCTTGGTGATGTAATCATCGGCACCAAGCACAAATCCGCGAGTGGTATCTTCGCGTTCGTGGCGAGCAGTGAGAAAGAGCACTGGGGTGTCATCTCCCTTGGCACGAATGCGTTCTAATACTTCAAATCCATTAAGCCCGGGCATATTGACATCTAGCAAGATGACATCGGGAGTAATTTCGCGTAGCAACCGGAGCGCCTCTTGCCCATCGCGAGCGCGACGTGCGCGGTAGCCGCCGAGATTCAGGGCATCGACAAGCAGATCTGCCACCCCGTCTTCATCATCGACCACGAGTATGAGCGGTGCGGTCGCACTCACTGCAGCCATGTCATCCTCCTTCTGCTCCCACGAAACTTTCTCGGGTACTTAGTCTCGGGTACTTAGTCTCGGGTACTTAGTACTGAGTACACCGTACGGCTCCAGAGGTGGGGGTGGGGCTTTCGCCAGGGATCTCACCCCAGGCTCTGCGAAAACTCACAAGTTGAGTTCTGGGCTGACGCCTGAAATTGGCTCCCGCGCTTGGACTCGAACCAAGAACCTGCCGGTTAACAGCCGGCTGCTCTGCCAATTGAGCTACACGGGAAGATCTGTGGAAGCCTACCCCAGCGTGGGGGTTGCACTGAAACTCGCCGGAGAGGCAGACCATCGAAGCGGCGCATCGATCACGCCCGCGCTTTCAGCCAATCGAAGAGCAAGCGCCTCGGCACCGCGTCGACCAGCCTCGGAGATCTCTCCGGTCACCGAGATTCGGGTAAATACCTCGCCCCTGGCATCTCGTCTGAGAGCGACCAGGGTTCCCTCGGGGCCCGCTACCGAAATAAGTATGGAGGCCATCACTCGCTCGCGCAGAGCTTGGGCAACTCTTCTTCGGTCACGTACCGTCGCCGAACCGAAGGAGTGTTGGCAACGTTCACCAGTTGAAAGCAGTGCGACAATTCCCTCCTCATCAACATTGACATCATCAATTTCACTCCAAGGGATTTCGCGCTCTTCAAGAAGCAGAGAATCCATGTTGACTTTCATTCCAATAACTTCGGCAAGTAACCGACTTCGCTCTACTTTCTTAGCCACGGTTGACCTCACCTAACGCAATATCGCGAAGTTGCCGACGTACCGCTTCCATCTGGACGAGATCAGTAAAGAGTTGTTGATAGCGATCTGCTTCTTCTAGCGGATTTACTCGTTGTAGTTCTGACTTCTGCTCTTCGATTCGACGAGAGACGCCAACTTCTCTCAGTCGATAGCTTAAACTCTCGCCGTATCGGGTACCCGAGGTATCTGAAGTGCGCATCGGCTCTACGGCCAACTCGGTCGCCAGCGAAGCGATCTCAATAGAATCGTCATCGCCGGCCCCTCTAATTGCTTCGACTGTTGCAGTGAGATCTTCCGCGCCTTCAACCTGATGCAAACGTATAAAGAGTGCTCGATAAATCTCGTGGAAGAAGTCATTGGCTTCAAGATCGCGCCAGCTCGGAGAGTTCTGCGGAGTTTGCAAGATCGTCTTTACAACTTCGCGCTCGAGGGATGCCACCGGATCGCCTGGATCTGGGCGTTGCAAGCGCTTTGGTGCTGGATTCTCCAGGGAAGAATCACTCGAGGCCGGATCGCTGGCATACTTTCGACCCACTTTAGGGACGCTGGTAGCAACTGCAGCACGCACACTCTCGATTTCCATACCGAGCCACCCAGCAAGTGAACGTGTGTACTCAGGGCGGAGCGAGCGATCTCGGATCTGGGCTACTAATGGTGCGGCAACTTTAAGCGCCTCCACTCGACCCTCAGCAGCAGTGAGGTTGTAGTTAGCGAGCGTTGATCGAATAGCGAATTCAAAGAGCGGAATCCGATTCGCGATAAGTTCGCGCACCGCGGCATCTCCGCGCTTCTGGCGCAATTCGCAAGGGTCTAACCCTTCCTTCTCGATAGCCACAAAAGTTTGCGTGACGAATTTCTGATCTTCAGTGAAGGCCCGCAGGGCCGCCTTTTGACCTGCAGCGTCACCGTCAAAGGTAAAGATCACTTCACCACGGAAGGCATCGTCGTCCATTAAGAGGCGCCGAAGGGTTCGAATATGTTCTTCACCAAAGGCAGTACCACAAGTAGCCACCGCAGTAGTGACTCCAGCGACATGGGCCGCCATCACGTCGGTATACCCCTCTACGACAACCGCCTGGCGAGTTTTAGCGATCTCTTTCTTCGCCATATCAAGACCATAGAGAACTTGATTCTTCTTATAAATAGGAGTCTCGGGACTATTGAGGTATTTAGGCCCCGTATCACTTTCATCAGTAGAAAGTTTTCGAGCGCCGAATCCCACGATGTCTCCGGAGATATCTTTAATCGGCCACATCAGGCGATTGCGAAAACGATCGATGAGTCCGCGCTGCCCTTCCTTCGCTAATCCACCATTGATGAGTTCTTCATTAGTAAACCCTTTACCTTTGAGGAACTTAGTGAGTGCATCCCATTCATCGGGAGAATAACCCACCATGAAAGTTAATGACGTCTGTTGATCGAACCCGCGCTCCGATAAGAAAGCTCGCCCGACTTGAGCAGGGCCTGCCGCGTTGAGTGCTTCTTGGTAAAACGCGGCTGCAAGTTTATGCGCCTCAATAAGCCGAGTACGCTGCCCGCCGGTTGTTCCACTAGGGCGATCTCCTTCTTCATAACGCAATTCAAATCCAATGCGCTGCGCTAACCTCTCAACCGTTTCAGAGAATGCGAGATGTTCAATCTTCATGACGAACGAGATGACGTCGCCACCGGTCTGACATCCGAAGCAGTGAAAGAAGCCACGAGATGGGGTTACATGAAATGACGGTGACTTTTCATCGTGAAAAGGGCAAAGCCCTTTCTTCTGCCCGCCACCGGCATTCTTGAGCTGCACATAGTCGCCCACAATTTCATCAATGGGGGCATGCTCGCGCACGTAAGCGACATCTTCATCACGGATACGTCCGGCCATCTCTACTCACCCCTGCCGGTGAGTCTGCCATGAAGGAGGCGCGCTCCGACATCGGTGAGCGAAGCAACTTGATCGATGACCACGCGGCGGCGCTCTGCATCGCTCGTCGCAGCATCCCAGCTCACATGAAAGGTGGGCTCTAATGCGCCGGGACCGCCGCGCCATAGCGCCTCAACGAGTTCGTGAATCAAAATTCGCTGCTCGGAATAGCGAGCCTGAGCCACATCGCTTCGCATCACGTAGTGCGCCGCAATGGCTTTAAGGACAGCAACTTCAATTCGCTCTTCGCGTGGCACTTCTAGCGATGCACCGAAGCGAATAAGTGATCCACTCCCCCACTTAGCACGCGTCTCACGTTCAGCAGCTAACGCAAAGCGTCCAATGAGTTGACTAGTGAGATCTTTGAGCGCAGCGTGATCGCGGTGTGAACCCGAGAAAGTTGATAGCCAATAAGGCAACGAAACTAGACGACTAAAAGCTGCTTCTAACTCATTTTCGTTTGAATCAGTGGCGTAGGACTCGAGTGCGACCTTCGCAACCGCTTGTTGCTCACTCTTATCGGAAAGTGCAGCTAGTGGAAATCGTTCGGCTACGAGAGCATCTTCCAAATCGTGTACAGAATATGCAACATCATCTGACCAATCCATGATTTGCGCTTCTATCGAACT
>CAIMVH010000178.1 GCA_903844855.1 uncultured Actinomycetes bacterium
CAGCGAAGAAGGCCGCTAAGAAGCGCGTAGCCAAGAAGCGCCCAGCGAAGAAGGCTGCAAAGAAGCGCGTAGCCAAGAAGCGCCCAGCGAAGAAGGCTGCAAAGAAGCGCGTAGCCAAGAAGCGCCCAGCGAAGAAGGCTGCTGCGAAGAAGGCTCCAGCTAAGAAGCGTGCTGCTAAGAAGCGCGTTGCTAAGAAGCGTCCAGCCAAGAAGGCTGCCGCTAAGTAAATCCTTATCAGAAAACCCCGCCACGAAAGTGGCGGGGTTTTCTGCTTGTATGGGCACATGAGAAATGCACTTACTCCTGGAGTTCTCTCCCCGCGGCGCATCGTGCCAGTTGGCATCAATGCCCCGGAGTACGTAGGGAAGAAGGGCCCCACTCTCCATAAAGATGGGCACATCCCGAGCCAAGAGATCGTTGAGAAGATGCGCATTGCGGGTCGCATCGCCGCTGAAGCCATGAACGAGGCAGCTAAAGCAATTGCCCCCGGAGTCACCACTGATGAGATCGATCGCATCGGTCACGAGTACTTGCTCGACCACGGCGCCTACCCTTCAACTCTCGGATATCGCGGCTACCCCAAATCCCTCTGCACTTCACTCAATGAAGTCATCTGCCACGGCATTCCAGATTCGACTCGCATGGAAGATGGCGACATTCTCAACATTGATATCACCGCTTACATCCATGGTGTGCACGGAGACACGGACGCCACCTACCCCGTCGGCGATATCAGCGAGGAGGCAACGTTGCTGATCGAGCGGACTCGAGAAGCGCTCGATCGAGCTATCGCGGCGGTCAAACCTGGGCGAGAGATCAATGTCATCGGCAGAGTGATTGAAGCCTATGCCGGACGGTTTGGATACGGAGTGGTCAAAGACTTCACTGGACATGGCATCAATACGGCCTTCCACAGCGGGCTCATCGTGCCGCACTTTGACGCCCCGTATCACGACACGATCATTGAAGAGGGCATGACTTTCACTATTGAACCGATGCTCACCCTCGGAAGTATCGACTATGAGATCTGGGATGACAGTTGGACCGTAGTCACGAAAGATCGTAAGTGGAGCGCACAATTTGAACATACGCTCTTGGTGACTTCAGCAGGTGCGGAGATTCTGACTCTCGCAGCCCCATAACCGGAATTTGCTCAACTGCTACAGGTATCGCCCTTGAGCAAATTCTGAATAGTGGTGAAGGACCGGGCGATTACTTGCTGATCGGCCGAGGTAAGCACATCGGTAAATACCCGGCGAACGCTCGCTACGTGGTCGGGGGCAGCAGCCACGATGGCTCCCCAACCTTTCTCCGTCATCACAGCAAATGCGCCGCGTCGGTCGTCGGGGCACTCTTCCTTGCGAATGAGCCCTGCTTGCTCCATCACTTTCATGCGGTGTGAAAGCCGCGAGCGCGAGAGCAACGCAGCATCAGCGAGCTCACTCATTCTCATCCTCCGCCCTGGGGCATCAGAGAGCTGAGCCAGTACTTCGTAATCGGCTATCGAGAGGTCGTGGTTATTGAGCGCTTGCTCAAGGACCTCCATGAGGCGGCGGCTGGTGAGGATATAAGCCCGCCAGGCTTCCATCTCAGAAGGTGTGAGCCATTTGGGCGGAGCTTGGGTGCTGGCTTCTGCCATCTCTGCCACCTCCTTGCCTGAGAAGTTGAATGTTCAACTACTTTACGCTATTTTAGTTGAACATTCAACAATCTACACCACCAGAACAGATGAGGAATATCTATGAGCAACACCATTGCAGCCGGTACCTGGGCAATCGATCCCAGCCATTCTGAAATCTCTTTCTCCGTACGCCACCTCATGGTGAGCAAAGTACGTGGACACTTCACCAAATTCTCCGGAACCCTCACCATCGCTGAAGACAACACGAAATCCAGCGTCACCGCAGAGATCGATGCGGCAAGTATTGATACTCGTGACGAGAACCGCGATAACCACCTTCGTACCAACGAATTCTTTGATATCGAAACACACCCCACTTGGACCTTTGCGTCCACCGCAGTACGCACTGGTGGTAAAGGTGGGTACCTCGTCGATGGCAACCTCACTATTAAGGGCGTTACCAAGCCGGTAGTACTCGATCTTGAAGTTGCTGGCACCAGCACCGATCCATGGGGCAACACCAAAGCAGGCTTCTCAGCTTCTACCGTTATTAACCGCAAGGATTTTGGCGTTGAGTGGAATGCTCCACTTGAGACCGGCGGCGTCCTGGTCGGCGAAGAAGTAACCTTGACTCTTGAAATTCAGGCCGCACTTCAAGCCTAATATCTTTTCAGAAACGGGATTTAGCTTTGGCTAGATCCCGTTTCTGCATTCTTAGGCAGCCCTTGCTGATCGAACAATTTGAATAACGGGGGTAACTTTTGGGTTGAGCCACTTCAGAAGTTGCGCCATAGTCTGCCGCGATATTGCCACGCACCCCGAAAGTGGTTTGCCAGTATCCAGGTGAATAAAAATTGCCGCAGCATGGGCTGGATCATCGGTCTTTACGTGGATTGCCAACGAATAGGAATCTCGGTGATCCATAAGGCGCTCCCCTTCAGACGCTTCCCAGGTGCAATTCTTTCTGCACTCCTGCCACGTGTCATCTAAGGGAGAGGCCGGATCTGCTACCCACCAAGAAGCGCTAGTGGCGCGGCGATAGTCAAGGGCGGTAATTGGCTTCTTCTCGAAACCGAAAGCGCCACCGATGGCAAAACTTCCTAGCGGAGTGGTGCCGGTGTTTCGCACTCGATCTGCAATATTTACTAAACCCCTGGTGGAAGTTCGCGCAGTGAAAGTAGTTCCCACTTTGACCCATTTTGAACTCCGCAATTCATACCGTTGACCCACAGCTTTTCCTGACCCATCAGCAGTGATCGTGATGACTTGTCTAGTCGAGGCAGGCACTGCTTCTGGCGCCGCAGGCACGATAGGCGCGGCTAAACCCACCGTAAGTGCGAGCAGGCTCGCCTTAATGATCACCCTCCTAATCTATCCCTCTACTATTCACCTATGTTCCTGGAGAGTGCTCGGCTGCGATTGCGCCCCATGGAATTAGCAGACGAAGAGGCCATGTTCCAGTACCACTCCAATCCAGATGTCGTCCGCTACATTCCCTGGTTTCCCAGAGATCGTGATCAAGTACGTGCTTCCATCACCAAAATCATGACTGCCACCCGGCTAGAAGTGGAGGGCGACTACCTCAACTTGGCAGTCACACTCAAGAGCACTGGAAGAGTGATCGGTCAGGTGAGTATCGAGTTCACCAGCGGCGTAAATGAGGGTGGCGAGATTGGCTATGTCTTTAATCCAGAGTTCAGCGGAGCGGGATATGCCACTGAAGCCATCGCTACCATCATTTCTCACGGAATTGATCTCGTCGGTTTTCATCGCGTTATAGCGCGCACCGATCCACGAAATACTGCTTCCATCAAGGTGCTGGAGCGGCTTGGATTTAGACAGGAAGCACACTTCATCAGCGAAGAATTCATCAAAGGAGAATGGGTCGATACTCTTATCTTCGCCGTGCTCGACACAGAGTGGTCAGAGCTTCGAAAGAAATGGGATTTCCCCGGATGAGTGAGAACAACCGAGAAGCATTTGGTTTTACCATCACGCATCAAGGCGAAGGCCTGGCGAGAACCGGGGTCATCAAGACTCCTCATGGCGAGATTGCCACTCCTGCATTTATTCCGGTTGGTACCAAGGCCACTGTAAAGGCGGTACTTCCGGAAACGATGAAGGATCTTGGCTCGCAAGCTTTACTGGCGAACGCCTACCACCTTTACTTACAACCCGGTCCCGATGTGGTCGATGCCGCCGGCGGGCTTGGCGCCTTTATGAATTGGCCTGGACCCACTTTCACAGACAGCGGCGGGTTCCAAGTGCTCTCACTTGGCGTGGGATTTAAGAAAGTACTCGCCATGGATACTTCGATGGTCCATCGCGATGATGTGATTGCGGAAAATAAAGAACGCCTCGCCCACGTCGACGATGATGGCGTCACTTTTAAATCGCACTTAGATGGCTCACTCCACCGATTCACCCCTGAGGTATCCATGCAGGTACAACATAAATTGGGCGCCGACATCATCTTTGGCTTTGATGAATGCACTACCTTGATGAACACTCGTCAGTATCAAGAACTAGCAGTAGATCGCACTTACGCATGGGCACATCGATGTATCGCCGAGCACCAACGACTCACTTCTGAGCGCGCCGACAAGCCCTATCAAGCGCTCTTTGGGGTTATCCAGGGCGCCCAGTACGAAGATTTACGCCGCAAGGCTGCCAGGGAGCTCAACGAGTTAGATTTCGATGGTTTCGGTGTGGGTGGGGCGCTTGATAAACATGAGCTTGGCACCATCGTGGGCTGGGTCAATGAAGAACTCACTCCCAACAAGCCGCGCCACTTACTTGGTATCGGTGAACCCGACGACTTCTTCGTGGCCGTAGAGAGTGGCGTGGATACATTTGACTGTGTAGCGCCATCACGGGTTGCTCGCACCAGCGCGGTATACGGTGCTGATGGTCGTTTCAATGTCTCCAACGCTGCCTACAAGACGGACTTCACGCCGATCGATGCAAAATGCGGCTGCTACACCTGCCAGAACTATACGAGGGCCTACCTCAACCATCTTTTCAAAGCGAAAGAGATGGTCGCTTCCACGCTTGCAACTATTCATAACGAATTCTTTACTGTGCAATTAGTGGATCAAATCAGGGCAACAATGCAATCAGGTGAGTACGAGGACTTTAAGAAAGATTTCCTTGGACGCTATTACGCTAAACGGCAGCAATCACTCGACTGATTAAATTACTACCGGGCCGATACGCAAAATACTCATGACTCGGGGCATCGAGAATGACAAAGTCTGCTCTCGCTCCGACACCCAAGTGCCCGATATCCCTGCGGCGAAGCGCTTGTGAGCCACCAAAAGTCGCCGCATGCAACGCTTGTGCTGGCGTGAAATACATTTCACGCACTGCCGTGGCAATCACCCAAGGCATTGAAGTAATAAACGAAGTTCCTGGATTGCAATCTGTGGCAAGTGCAACTTTGACTCCCGCTGCGTAAAGTCGACGAGCATCGGGATACAGCGAACGAGTGGAAAACTCCGCGCCCGGCAGAAGTGTGGCCACTGTATTCGAGGCCGCGAGGGAGCCAATCTCCTCATCTGAAAGATAGGTGCAATGGTCGACGCTCGCTGCATCTATTTCGACGGCCAATTGCACTCCCCCGGTATGTCCCAATTGATTTCCGTGAAGCCTGGGAAGCAAACCACGAGCCATCCCCGCATCCAAGATGCGACATGACTCTTCGGGAGTAAAGGCTCCGGTATCGCAGAAAACATCGATCCACTTAGCTTTAGGTGCGCAAATATCGAGCATCTCACCCAGCACAAGTGAAATGTAATGCTCGCGTTCGGACGCAAACTCTGCAGGAACTACGTGGGCACCTAGGAAAGTCACTTCCTGAGTAAATTCGTTGGCTACATCAAGGATCTTGGCTTCGCTTTGCACATCAAGGCCATAACCGCTCTTGATTTCAAAGGTAGTAATACCGCCAGCCCGAAGTTCACCTACGATTCCAGCGGTGTGCTCGCGCAATTGATCCACGCCAGCCTCGCGCGTAGCAGCAACTGTGGTCTTAATTCCACCAGCCGCATATTTTTCACCAGTCATCCGTCCCACAAAATCTCGCACCCGGTCGCCCCCAAAGACCGCATGCGTATGGCTATCAACAAAGCCAGGTATGACGCTCTTGCCGCCAACCTGGATCAATTGATCACTAGCAGGTGCGCTCTTCGAAGAACCGATCCAGCTAACTTTGCCGTCTTCAACCACAAACGCGGCATCGCGCACAATTCCCAAAAGTGAACTGTCGCCCAGGGTGGGATCATTGGTCACCAACTCACCAATTCCGGTGACTACCGTAGAACTCATTTCTATCCCTCGTTGAGAGGTGCGTGCTCGTGCATAGGAATGCGCACCCCGCGCTCCTGCGCTACTTGCTCAGCCAGCTCATAACCCGCGTCTACGTGGCGAATAACGCCCATTCCTGGATCATTCGTAAGTACTCGACGTAATTTCTCACCCGCAAGCGCGGTGCCATCGGCCACGCTCACCTGACCGGCATGAATCGAGCGGCCAATACCTACGCCGCCACCATGGTGAATCGAGACCCATGAAGCACCGGAAGCGGTGTTGATGAGGGCGTTTAACAATGGCCAATCTGCGATCGCGTCTGAACCATCGAGCATTGATTCCGTCTCACGATAAGGAGAAGCCACCGAACCGCAATCTAGATGATCCCGGCCGATGACGATGGGGGCTTCCACTTCACCCTTAGCGACCATGTCATTGAAGCGTTCGCCAGCAAGATGTCGCTCTCCATATCCAAGCCAGCAGATACGTGCCGGCAAGCCTTGGAAGGCAACCTTTTCAGAAGCTTTCTTCATCCATCGCGCAAGTGGTTCGTTATCTGGAAAGAGTTCGAGCACCGCTTTATCGGTGGCCGCAATATCTTTCGGATTTCCAGAGAGCGCGGCCCAGCGAAATGGTCCTTTACCCTCGCAGAAGAGTGGACGAATATAGGCCGGCACGAAACCAGGGAAGGCAAAGGCACGGTCATAACCGCCAAGCTTGGCTTCCCCTCGAATGGAATTCCCGTAATCAAATACTTCGACGCCGGCATCCATAAAGCCCACCATCGCTTCCACTTGCTTGACCATGGAAGCGCGTGCACGCAATGTGAAATCTTCTGGATCTTTCTCGGCCATAAAGTGCCAATCATCTACTTCAATGCCTTCAGGAAGGTATGAGAGAGGATCATGTGCCGATGTTTGGTCGGTGACAATATCGATCTCTACGCCACGGCGAAGTAACTCAGGGAAAATTGTTGCCGCGTTTCCCAACACGCCAATACTGAGAGCCTTGCGTGCCTTCTTCGCATCAAGTGCCAACTTGATTGCCTCATCTAGATCAGCACACCAGATATCGAGATAGCGGTGGTCTACGCGACGTTGCAGGCGAGTGGAATCAACATCGACACAGAGACAGACGCCATCGTTCATCGTGATAGCAAGTGGTTGCGCGCCACCCATTCCGCCAGCGCCGCCCGTGAGGGTAAGTGTGCCAGCGAGCGTGCCACCAAAGCGCTTATTAGCTATCGCCGAGAAAGTCTCATACGTTCCTTGCAAGATTCCTTGCGTTCCGATGTATATCCACGATCCGGCCGTCATTTGACCGTACATCATGAGACCCAGCGCTTCTAGCCGGCGAAACTCTGGCCACGTAGCCCAATCCCCCACCAAGTTTGAATTCGCGATGAGTACACGAGGCGCCCATTCATGGGTCTGCATGACGCCGACTGGACGACCCGATTGCACCAACATCGTTTCATCAGCTTTGAGCGTTGTGAGAGTACGGACGAGTGCATCAAAGGATGCCCAGTCGCGCGCTGCTTTACCAGTGCCGCCGTAGACGACGAGATCATCAGGGCGCTCCGCGACCTCTGGATCAAGATTGTTTTGCAGCATACGAAGCGCTGCTTCTTGTTGCCAGCCCAAAGTGGAGAGAGTGGTACCGCGCGCGGCCCGGACAGGGCGTGGACCGGGTCCAGCAATGGAAGCGCTGCTCATGCAAGTTCTCCAATTTCTCTTTCAACTGCCGTCAGTAATGCTTGGCTCTTCACCATTTCCACCGTGGCTTCGATCTCCGGAGTCAGCCAACGATCTGTTCCAGGCCCTTGCACCTTCGCACGCAGCACCTTGAGAGCTGCGCCAGTGCCCGGTGATGGAAGAAGTGGTGTGCGCATATCGATCGCGCGACCAGCCGTCATGATTTCGATCGCGATCACTCGGGCAAAAGCATCGACAGCGCGACGTAACTTGCGACCCGCATGCCACCCCATCGATACATGGTCTTCTTGCATCGCACTAGACGGAATGGAATCCACCGATGCAGGTGAAGCGAGGCGCTTCATTTCGGAAACCAAGCCGGCTTGCGTGTACTGCGCGATCATGAGGCCGCTATCTACCCCTGGGTCATCAGCTAAGAAAGGATTGAGGCCAAATGAGCGGGACTTATCGAGCATACGATCGGTGCGACGTTCCGCCATGGATGCCACGTCTGCAATCACGATTGCTAAGAAGTCGAGTACATATGCCACCGGAGCGCCGTGAAAGTTCCCATTGCTACGAACCCGGCCATCGGGAAGCACTACCGGATTATCGATAGCACTGGCCAATTCACGCGATGCAATCAAGCGTGCATGATCCACGGTGTCGCGTGCGGCGCCTGCAACTTGGGGAGCGCAACGAAGCGAGTATGCGTCTTGTACGCGGGTGTCATCATGTCCAGCGTGTGATTTAACGAGTGGAGATTCTCCTAGAAGGTGACGAAGATTCTTTGCAGAGAGTCCCTGGCCTAATTGTGGGCGAAGCTCATGAAGCTCCTCGGCAAAAACTTGGTCGGTACCGAGAAGTGCTTCGATGCTCATAGCGGTCGAGATATCAACGGTCTTAAGTAACGCATCGATATCAGCGATTGCCATGATCAACATGCCGAGCATGCCATCAGTTCCGTTAATAAGAGCAAGACCTTCTTTAGCGACAAACTCAACGGGCGTAATGCCAGCGCCCATTAACGCCTGCGCTGCATCAACGACCGTGCCGTCTTCAAGGCGCACTTCGCCTTCGCCCATCACTGCGAGCGCACATGTGGAAAGTGGCGCGAGATCTCCGGAGCAGCCGAGAGATCCATACTCGCGGACGAGTGGAGTGATGTGTGCATTCAAGAGCGCGGCATACGCATCTGCGGTAGTGGCGCGAATACCCGTGCGTCCTGTGCACATCGTGGAGAGCCGGAGAGCCATCATGGCTCGAACCACTTCGCTCTCGACTGGCTCACCCGAACCAGCGGCATGCGAACGAATGAGAGAGCGTTGCAATTGAGCGCGCATCTCAGGATCGATGTGTTTGGTTGCCAATGCGCCGAAGCCTGTAGAAATTCCATAAGCGGGGGTAGGACTAGCAGCGAGTTGATCAACAGTTGCGCGTGAGGCCTCCATGGCGCTTCGAGCCTGCGTTGAGATCTCTACCTTTGCTCCGTAACGAGCAATGGCCACCACATCTGTCGGCGAGAGTCCTGGGATTCCAATTGCTACCGTGCTACTCATACCGCTCCTTATAGACGTGCCTATCGCACCTCTCAGTACACTAGCCGAGCAATCAGAGCTACGGGAGCAGGTCTCGCATCATGGAACTCCATCACGACCCACGTTGGCCACGAGCCAACGGTTGGTTCAAAGACGGGCTGAAATCAGCTGATTTAGCCCTCCTGGGCGTCGGCACCCATAAGAGCGCACTCACTCCTAATAACGCTCATATGACCCCTGCAGCGGTTCGTGCAGCCCTTGCCCGCTACTCCACCTGGTCGGCTTCCCACGAAATAGATTTTGCTGATCACATTTCTGGGTCGGATTTAGGAGACGTGACCGATCCTGATGGGCCCGCGGGTGAAGAGCGAGTCATCCAAAAAGTCAGCGAAGCGCTACCTGGTACTCGATTACTTGTTGCACTTGGCGGCGATAACGCGATGACTTTTTCGGCTGCCAGCGGAGTTGCCAGTGGAGTTGCAGGTGGAGTGGGAAGTTTTGAACACTTGGGCTTGGTGACACTCGATGCTCACCATGACGTGAGAGACGGCATCTCAAACGGCTCGCCGGTTCGCCGATTAATCGAAGCCGGACTCAGAGGCGAGAAGGTCGTCCAAGTAGGGATTAGTGATTTCGCAAATTCCAAGGAGTACGCCGCCCGAGTGAGGGATTTCGGGATCACCGTGATTCGACGTGACGAAATGCGTGGGCGCCCTATGAGCGATGTGATGGCAGAGGCCTTTGCGGTAGCCGGAAGAGGTACCAAAGCTATCTACGTTGATATCGATGTCGATGTCTGCGATCGCAGTGTGGCGCCTGCTTGTCCGGCAGCCACACCAGGTGGTCTCAGCGCAGATGAATTACGACAGATTGCATTTGAGTGCGGAAGGAACGCGCAAGTGCGTGCTGTCGATATCACTGAGATTGATGCGACGCTGGACTCGCCAGATCAACGAACAATTCGTCTCGCAGCGCTACTTGTACTTGAACTAGCAACCGGGCTATCTCTGCGAAAGTAGAAATTACTCAGGGAAGTGGCAGGCCACTGAGCTAGCGCCAATTTGCAGAAGTTCTGGTTCGTCAATCCGGCAACGATCTTGGGCTTTCCAGCACCGAGTGTTAAAGACACAACCAGTAGGTGGATTCATCGGGCTTGGTAGATCTCCATGGAGCAGAATACGTTCGCGGGTGCGCTCCGTCTGGGGATCCGGAACGGGCACAGCCGAGAGCAATGCCTTGGTATAAGGATGATGCGGCGCAGCATAAAGATCGGTAGTGGGAGCGATCTCCATGATTTTTCCGAGATACATCACCGCGACACGATCTGAAATATGTTGCACTACTGAAAGGTCGTGAGCGATAAAGAGGAAGCTCATACCAAATTCAGTTTGCAGATCATCAAGCAAGTTAATGATCTGCGCTTGAATCGACACGTCGAGAGCGCTCACGGGCTCATCAGCCACAATGAACTTCGGCTTCAAAGCGATAGAACGGGCAATGCCGATGCGCTGGCGTTGACCTCCGGAGAACTCATGGGGAAAGCGGTTGTAATGCTCTGGATTAAGGCCCACGCGCTCCATCAAGGTTTGTACTGCGCGCTTTACGCCACCTTCGGGGGTGATGTTTTGAATCTCAAACGGTGCCGCGATAATACGACCAATCGTGTGGCGTGGGTTAAGAGAAGCGAACGGGTCCTGGAAGATGATTTGCATTTTTGAGCGGTATGAGCGCATTGCAGACGGTGAAATTTCAGTAATATCTTCGCCTTCGAAGTAGATTTTTCCACCCGTAGGTTCGTAAAGCTTGATGATGGTGCGGCCAGCGGTGGTCTTACCGCAACCTGATTCACCCACCATGCCGAGCGTCTCACCAGGGGCAATCTCAAATGAGATGCCGTCGACGGCCTTCACATTTCCGGCTTTGCGGCGAGCCAGAGCATTCTTCTTGATCGGAAAATGCTTTGTGAGATTCTCGACTTTCACAATCGGGGTCATGCGGTCCCACCTTTTGCTGCGAACTTTGCGCCCGCCGTACGTCGATCGGCTAAAGCGAGGTGACACCGTGCGGAGTGGCCCGGTTCATCCTCAATGAGCTGGGGTGCATCGGTGGCGCAACTAGCGCCGACTACTTGAGAGGCAAACGAGCAACGTGATGCGAAGGAGCAACCTTCTGGCAACGAGATAAGTGATGGTGGCTGTCCTGGTATCGCAGAGAGGCGACCAGTTCCCTTGCCATAAACGCTAGGGATCGATGAGAGCAGGCCCATGGTGTACGGCGCGAGGGGACGGTAATAGATATCGTCCACAGTTCCGCGCTCAACAACCTTGCCGGCGTACATCACGTTCACCCGATCGGCCACTTCAGCAACAACGCCGAGATCATGTGTAATCAAAAGAATTCCCATATTGAATTCGCGTTGCAACTCCTTGAGCAATGAGAGGATCTGCGCCTGCACTGTCACGTCGAGAGCCGTGGTGGGTTCATCTGCAATAAGAATGCGCGGGTTGTTGATGATGGCCATCGCAATCATTACGCGCTGACGCATACCGCCGGAGAATTGGTGCGGATACTCCTTCACGCGCTTTTGTGGCTCTGGGATGCCCACCAAATCGAGCATCTCAACGCAGCGCTTCAAGGCATCTTTCTTCGAAGCCTTTGTGACAACACGGTATGCCTCAGAGAGTTGATTACCGATCGAGTAGTACGGATGGAGCGATGACATGGGGTCCTGGAAGATCATGGCTACCGCACTGCCACGCAGCTTTCGCAATTCTTCGTCATCGCAAGAGACCACATCGACCACGCCACGCTCACTATGCACGAGGATCTCTCCAGTGAGGCGAGTCCGCTTCTTATTGTGCAAACCAAGCACTGAAAGGCTAGTAACCGTCTTTCCGGAACCAGATTCGCCCACGATGGCGACCGTCTCGCCAGCATCGAGTGTCAAACTGAGTCCGTCGACAGCTTTTACATTGCCATCTTCAGTCGGGAAGGTGACGTGAAGATCATTGATGTCTAGTAGGCGGGTCATCCGACACGCACCCGAGGATCAAGCACCGCGTATAAAAGATCAACGATCAAGTTCATCACGACCACAATTGTTGCCGCAAGAAGGGTGGTGGCAAGCACTACAGGCAGGTCGAAGTCATTGACCGCTTTAAGTGACATACGTCCAAGCCCTGGAAGATTGAAAATCGTCTCAGTCAGGATGGCGCCACCAAGCAAACCGGCAAAGTCAAGGCCGGCCAGAGTGGTCAGCGGAGCGAGTGCGGCACGCAAAGTGTGCTTTCGTAACACAACATTGGATTTAAGGCCCTTCGCCCACGCAGTGCGAATGTAATCTTCTCCGCTCGTTTCGATAACTGCAGATCGGGTGTATCGGGTGTAGATAGCCGAAAAGGCAAATGCCAGAGTGATCCATGGAAGTAGGAAATACATAAAGAACTTAGATGGATTATCAAAGACAGAGACGTAGGCGTCAAAGTTGAGCGGGATGATGTTGTTCTTCAAGGTTAAGTAAATGAGAAGAAGCAAGCCAGTCACGAACGTGGGAAGACTGGTGCCAATAAGTACAAAGATGGTGGAGCCGGTATCGATCGGTGAATCCTTGAAGCGGGCAGCGAGAATGCCTAGTCCGATACCAACAATCAGCCAAAGAATAAGAGCACCAATGGCGAGTGAAAGGGTGACCGGAAGCGCTTGCTGGATCAAATCAGTGACACAGGCATTCTGGCGGAAAGAGTAACCAAGGCTGGGTGCTGGACAGGTAAATGCTGCTGAACCCACTCCATAGTCACGTCCGACAAATATTCCAGAGAGGAAGAGCCAGTACTGCTCCCAGAGGGGCTTATCGAAACCGAGACGCACGCGATTGGCTGCAATCAAATTAGGGCGGCAATTCTTTCCGCAGGTGAGGGCAGCAGGATCGAAAGGAAGAAATTGAAAGATTGCATAAACGGCCATGCTTACGAGGAGCAAGATGACGGCCGCGTATAGCAAACGGCGCGAAATGTAATTAATCATCATGACCTCGCATTAATTTAAATATGAAAATGAATTCAACGTGGTGATTCCTCGGGGCGCATGTGCGCCCCGAGGAATCACTTCACACGACTTACTTGATGTAGAGCTTGCCCCAAGCGAGGGTGCCCTGTGGCTGCCAGAAGAAGGCGCCACCGACTCCCTTGCCCCAGATGTATTGGCTCTTGCCGTAGTTAGTAGGCAGGATCCACATACGCTCCATAGCTGTCTTGTCGAGAGCCTTCCACATCGCGGCTTGCTTCGCCCGATCCGTGGTCTTCATCGCTACATCAACTGCAGCCTTGAACTCCTTGTAAGCAGGATCGTCACCGTTCTGAGAGAGGTTGAAACCACCTTCGAGGGTGAAGAGCTCAGGAATAACTGTCGAGGCATTTGCCCAGTCAGCACCCCAGCCGGAGTTAGATAGATCGTTCTGCTTAGCAGGGTTCAACACCGTTGAGTAGTAACCGCTCTTGATGATGTTGTAAGTCACCTTGATACCAACACGTGCCCAAGCGGCGGTGTTAATAGGAATGGTGTCTTGGAGGGTAGAGCTCTGCGAAACGTCGATGACGAGGCCATCAACAGTTGCCTTCTTGTGATCAGCTGGGCAAGAGGTCTTCGCCTTGTCCATCAGCTCTTGAGCCTTGACGACGTTACCCGTGGCAACAAAGTCAGCGCTTCCTGGACCGACAACCTTGGTTGGCGTGTAATCGAGACCAAGGAGTGGACTAATGGAACCGGTTGAGTAAGTACCACCGAAGAAGCTACCGCCTGCATAGTCAAGGATTGCCTTGGAGTTGCGCGAAAGGTACATAGCTTGGCGGATTTCAAGGCATGGCATCTTCTTGACGTTGAATGCCAAGTAGCGTGAGTAAGGATCGCTGGTGTTGATACGGCGATCCTTGAACTTGTCATCTTGGAAGAACGCATCCTTGTTTGCAGGAAGCGGGCCACCGAAGTTCACAGCGTTCCACATGGTGTCATTCAAGAAGACCTGATCGATTACTTGCTCATCGAGACCGAACTTCATAATAACTTCGTCTGGATAAGGGGTACGAATCGGGTCAGATGCTTTGCTCCACTTTTTGTTACGAACGAGCTTGAGTTGGTTCGTAGTGTTCTCGGCAATCTTGTACGGACCTGTTGCCTGTGGACGAAGGTCGTAAGCATCGCCCTTATCGAGCTTTGCCTGAATTGGAGAGATAACTCCGTAGGTGCCGAGGTAGTTAAAGTCAGCAACTGATTTATTGAGGTTGAAGGTGATTGTGCGGTTATCTGCAGAGCAGGTAACAGCCTTATCAAAAGCAGCCTGTCCAGCAGTGTCCTTGGCGTATGGACCCTTGTACTCCACCTTGCCGAGATCAAGCCACTGTTGAAGGTAGGCAGGACCATCGGTGATGATGTCAGTTGCGAAGACGCGAGAGACGCCGTACTTCACATCTGCACAAGTGATCTTGGCACCATCTTCGAAGGTGGTACCTGGGCGAAGCGTGAACTTCCAGGTCTTTGCTTCGTTACTTGGGACACCAGTGTTGGTAGCAAGGTCAGCGACCAAGCCAGCGCCAGCAGCGCCGGGAACTGGGGTGTAGGCAACCAGGGTGCGGATAAAGAAGGAGTTCTCAAATGCCAAGTCGCGACCCGTGTAGATGCGGCTTGGATCAAGGTGATCCAACTTAGGGGTGTGCTCTAGCAGAATCAGGGTTCCGCCAGTCTTTGGACCTGCTGCATTTGCTGTTCCGATTGACGAAGACATGAGGCCTGAGACCACAAGTCCTGCCGCTACGGAAGTAGCAATTGCTGCCCGGCCAAAGCGCTTGCTCTGGGACAACTTGCTCATATTCCTTCTCCTTTTCCTCCGGATCGCGGCCGCGAACCGGAAACCTATTTGATTCTTATTTATCTGCTTTCGGATCTAAAGCATCTCGCACTGCATCACCCAGCAAATTGAAGGCCAAGACGACGAGTACAAGTGAAACTGTGGTGATCAGGAAGAAACTCGGCATATTGGTGACGTACTGAGTGGAATTAGAAATCAAAAGTCCCCATGTGAACCCAGGAGGCTGCACACCAATACCGAGAAAAGAGAAGACCGACTCGGCGGTGAGGTAGCCCGGAAGTGAAAGAGAGAGCACCACAATCACTGGAGCCCAGAGATTCGGAATTAACTCGTGGAAAATAATGCGGCTACGAGAGGCACCAAGTGCAGTTGCCGCTGTGACGAAATCGCGCTCACTCAAACTGAGAACTTGTGAACGGATCAGACGCGAGAAACCCGTCCAACCGAAGAACGTCAAAATAATGATGAGAAAGAGAATGCGCGCACCATTTCCCTGTGCAATTCCAAGGCGTTGGATGCGATCAACCATAGGCTCCGCAAGTGCAACAATCATAAAGAAGGCTGGAAAGGCAAGTAAGAAATCGGTAACTCGACCAAGGGTGGCATCCACGCGACCCTTAAGGTAACCGCCTGCGATACCAGTGAGCAGGCCGACGAAGAGGGTGGCTACGGTTGCCAGGATCATGACCAAGAAAGAGATGCGCGAACCATAGAGAAGTTGCGAAAGCAGATCACGTCCGGTACCAGGCAAGAGGCCAAGCGGATGTTCCCAACTGATACCGCCAAGATAAGCCTTGGGTAAACCTGTACTCACTTTGATTTGATCAAGATGCAACTCGTTGGGGTCTAATCCCAGGATCTTGCATATAAGAGGTGCAAAAAGTGATGAGAGAAGCGTGCCGAGCGTGAAAACACCAGCAAAAACTCCCACCTTGTTTCGGCGGAAGCGTCGCCAAGCGAGTTCGCGCGGGCTACGACCCTTGAGCTCCTCGTCGGCGCCGAGGAGCGGCTCAGGTGCGCTCGAGCTTTCAACTGCCTCGATCGACATCACCACCCCCTTGTTGTCCAGACATGAACGATTGGCAAACGACGACTGAACTAGAGGTAGAGGTTACTCAAGATCGGATCGAAAGCGAATCAAAAGGGCGATTTGCCCCATTTTTAGAGGGCCCACACGAGGTTTACCCAGGAAATCTGGAAAAGTCATCACGCCAAGGCCACTTCTGGGGGAGGGCTTCGACGACCAGACTTGTATGATTTCAAGGGTGATCCGGGTGGTCCACCCGCCTAGCGAAACTCCCGAAAATGAAAGAAGGACCTCATGCGTAAATCCATGATTGCCGTCGCAACCGCCACCCTTGCCCTCGCGCTCACTGCGTGTGGCGGCGACAGCGAAGGTAACGCGACTGCTCAGGATCAACAACAACTTGTTGAAGACACCACCGCGCCCGCCGCCGCTTCTGGCGAGATTGGTAGTGCTGTCAAAACCGAAGCCGGTGTATCAGTAGAGATTTTGGAGCCTGCGCAATTTACCCCTGGAAAATTTGTGTCGCAGAACCTCACGGCAGGAAACACCAATAACAGTTTCACGATCAAGGTCACCAATGGCACCTCAGCGCCGCTTGATCTCACCACCATGGTGGTCACTTCGTCGACAGGTGCACCGCAGAGTTGTGTTGATGTGCTTGATGCAGACAATGGTTTTGCAGGAGCACCGATGGATCCAGTCGCCGCCGGCGCTAGCGTTGACATCAAATGGGCAATCTCGTGTGTCGGCAAAGTAGGCACACCACTTACCATCACGATCGCTGTCAACGGTGAGAACCTTGCTGAACTCAAAGGTGCACTCGCTTAACTCGCTCCTCCGACGTCCACATCGCTCACTAGAGTTACTCAGGTGAACGACGGAACATCTTCGAACGAAGTACGAGCTGCCCTTGATGCTGCCGTCACCGCAATTGGCGGAAGCACTCGAGATGGCCAAATCGCTATGGCAGAGGCGGTGGCGAACGCACTCTCCGATCGCCATCACCTCTTGGTGCAAGCCGGTACTGGGACCGGCAAATCACTTGCCTACTTGGTTCCCGCTTTAGTGCACGGAAAACGTGTTTTGGTTGCCACCGCAACGCTTGCATTGCAGCGACAGCTCATCGATCGCGATCTCCCGCGCATCGTTCCTGCGCTCGAAAAAGTTTTAAACCGCAAACTTAGCTTCGCAATCTATAAAGGCATCGGAAATTACATCTGCCTACAAAAAATGAATAGTGGCGAGCAGGATCCCGACGGCGAATTACCACTCGACCTAGGAGCGCTCGGCAAAGAATCAAAAAAACTTCGCGACTGGGCGGCAAAGCCGGGGGTAAGTGGCGATCGTGATGATGCCCCCGAAGTTGATCGACGCGTATGGGCAGCAAGTTCGGTCACGGGCCGGGAATGTATGGGTGCCAACAACTGTCCTTTCGGGACAGAGTGTTTTTCAGTACGAGCTAAAGCGAGAGCACAGGGCGCCGATGTGGTCGTCACAAATCACACTCTGCTCGCCATCGAGATCGCTGACTCACACCCCATCTTGCCTGAGCGCGACGCCATCATTCTCGATGAGGCACACGAGTTCATGGACCGCACTACCCAGGCGATTACAGAAGAACTCAGCGCAGGTCGGGTAGAACGTGCCGCGAAAATGGCGAAGAAGTATGTACCTGGGAAAAGTGCGGAAGCATTCCAACAGGCGGCCGATGACGTAGCGGACGCGATCAGGGATTATGCAGAAGATGCGCCGCACGATCCCAACAAAACAGGGCGGCTTACTAAGTTGCCCGACCAACTCGAGGGGCCTTTGCGTAATCTTCGGGAAAATGGCCAATCACTGCTTTCACTTATCAACGCAGATTCAGATCTCACCGAACCATCGATTCTTGCCGAACGCGCGCGAGTGAAGGGTGCTCTCACAGAAGTGCAACAGAGCGCCGGTCGGCTACTACAACCCCACGGCTCTAACGTGGTCTGGTTTGATCCCGCCTACTCCACTTTCTACTCTGCGCCACTTTCAGTTTCCGCAATTCTGCGAAACAACTTGCTTACGAAGACACCCGTGATCGCAACGAGTGCAACCCTCTCGGTAGGTAAGAGTTTCGATGCCATTGCTCGCAGTATTGGGTTTGTGGTCGGGGGTAGTGATGCCGAGTACGAATCAGAGGAAGAGCCTTCCGAGGACGAATTGATCGATCCAGCGAACCTACAAATGCTCGACGTTGGTTCACCTTTTGATTTTGCGAACCAAGGAATGCTCTACTTGCCGCGCCACTTGCCGGAGCCTGGGCGCGATGGCCCCGCAATTGAAGCGCTCACTGAATTAGGTGAGCTGATTGAGGCGGCCGGTGGGCGCACACTCGCACTCTTCTCTTCATGGCGAGGCGTGGAATTAGCGGATGCACATTTACGAAATGTTCTCTCCGAACTGGATATTCCCATCATCACCCAGCGACGCGGAGATAGCGTGGGCGCGCTGGTGCAGAAGTTTGCCGATCAACCGAATTCCATTCTCTTGGGAACTATCTCACTCTGGCAGGGCATCGACGTGCCCGGACCTTCATGCACGCTTGTTGCTATTGATCGAATTCCATTTCCGAGGCCCGACGAACCAATCACCAGTGCGAGATCAGCAGAGGCAGATGCCGCCGGCGGCAGTGGCTTCATGCAAGTCTCACTCCCCCGCGCCGCACTCATGTTGGCACAAGGAACTGGGCGACTCATTAGGTCAATGGAGGACCGCGGAGTGGTGGCTATTCTCGATCCACGTATCGTCACGAAGCGTTATGGGTCGATACTCCTTAACTCTATGCCGCCACTCTGGCGCACAAGCGACGGCGCAGTGGTGAAGGAGGCGCTTAAGCGATTAGACCTTCAGCACACTGCACCCGAACTTGATGTGAGCGAGTAAAGAAATATGCAAACCCTTAGCAATATTGAGAAGTACCAGCTCTAAATCCATAACTCTTAGTAAGATTGCGGTGAACTAAGGAGCTAGAAGTAAGTGAATCAGCAGAACGGACTCGAACCCCGTAAGTCACTCCTTCCGCGACCCACCATCTCCTTTGAATTCTTCCCGCCTAAAGATGAGCAAGGCGAGAGCAATCTGCATCTCACGATTGAGGAGTTAAAGAGATTTAATCCAGATTTCGTCACGCTGACCTACGGTGCAGGAGGTTCTACGCGAGATCGAACAGTGCGCATCGCTGCTGAAATCATTGCGCGCCATCAGATTCCCACCATGGCCCACCTCACCTGCGTAGGTTCAACTCGCAAGGAGTTGACTGAGATCTTGCATGAGTACAGCAAGGTGGGTGTGAAGGACTTGCTCGCCTTGCGCGGGGATCCCACAGGAGGGCCCACTTCAGAGTGGATCTCAACCCCTGGAGGTTTTGATTTCGCCGACCAACTCGTTGATCTGGCGGCGAAGATGGGTGGGTTCAATGTAGGCGTGGCCGCTTTCCCCGATATTCATCCGGCCTCACATGGGAATTTCCAGCAAGACATTGAAGTGCTGCTTCGTAAAGAGGAACTCGGTGCGACCTTTGCAATAACGCAATTTGTTTTCGACAGCGAGCGATACGCCCAACTTCTCTTCACACTTCGTGACCGTGGGTCCAAACTGACTTTGTATCCGGGAATCATGCCGGTGACGAATTACATGCAAATCGTGCGAATGCTGGAATTGAGCGGGGGCACCATGCCATCTGCTACTCGCCTTAAATTTGCGAGATATCAGAATGATCCGGCATCCATCAAAGAGCTTGGCGTCGAAGTCGCTGCACGTATCTGTGAAGAGGTGTTCGAAGTAGGAGCCGAAGGCTTCCACTTTTACACTCTCAATTCGGCGATTACCACCTCTCAGGTGGTTTCGAGATTGAGTATGTTGAACTTTAGTTCTTAGGCCTTCTTCACGACGCTCGACTTCAGCATCATCGGCACGGAGGCGTCTCGTTCATGCTTCGATACTAGCGATACACTAGGTGTGTGGAACTCCAGAAGGTCATCCTCTACTACTGCTTTACTCCCATCAGTGATCCAGAGGCAATCCGCCTCTTTCAATTGACCCTCTGCGAGTCTCTTGGACTTAAGGGACGCATCATCATCTCCCCCCACGGAATTAACGGCACGCTTGGCGGAGACATGTCAGCTCTGAAAAAGTACGTGCGTCGCACTAAGGAGTACCCAGGTTTTAAGAGAACAGATTTCAAATGGTCTGAAGCTAACAGTGAGCAATTTCCGCGGCTTGCAATTCGGGTAAGAGATGAACTAGTCGCCTTTGGAAATCCTGGTGAATTGAAAGTCGATGAAAATGGTGTAGTGGGCGGAGGTGTTCACCTGAGGCCTAAACAAGTAGACAAACTCGTTGAAGAACGCGGCGATGAAGTGGTCTTCTTCGATGCTCGCAATGCATTTGAAGCCAAGATCGGTAAATTCAAGAACGCCATCATCCCTGACGTTACAACTAGTCAGGATTTTGTTGCTGAGATCGAGAGTGGAAAGTACGACCACTTGAAGGACAAAGCAATCATTACTTATTGCACCGGTGGCATCCGCTGCGAAATTCTTACTTCGATAATGAAGAACCGTGGCTTTAACGAGGTCTACCAAGTGAAGGGTGGAATCGTGCGATACGGCAAAGATCGCGGCGATGCCGGACTTTGGGAGGGCTCGCTCTATACCTTCGACGCACGAATGGCTCTCGATTTCACTCCGGACGCAAAGGTAATAGGCGAATGCGAAAAGTGCGAAGCGCCGACCAAAGATTTCTACAACTGCCATACTCCTACATGTCATCAGCTTGTGTTGCTTTGTGACACGTGTTCGCTCGAAGATCGAAATAAGACATGTATTCACGCGCCTGCAGCCCGTGATTATGAGATGAGTCAATAACTTAAGATCTACGAAAGTTTATCTTCTTTCCAGCCATCACAACTTTAATTCTGGCGATCGCGCTCTTGCCCATTCCGTGTAAATCTTGCAAATCCTCTAGCGATATTTTGCGCAAATCGGAGACCTTATAAAGTTTCGCATCCACGAGTGCGCGACGGGCCGGGGAGGAGAGTCCTATTGCGCGCCACTCGCCATCAAGAGAGGCGTACTTATCGAGGTTCGCCTCGCCCCCAGAGTCCACACCTCTCGGGAATTTTTCGGGCTGCTTCTTTGCCATGCCTCTAGCGTAGAGGGTTGGCGAAACTTGCTTCTTTCCTAGAACCTAGAGATAACCATGCTCTATCTTTAACTCATGTCAGCGACCTCTCACCGTGCGCTGCGCCATATGGCATGGGCTAATCATCGAGTCTATTCATCGCTCGGCGCCCTACCCGATGCTGCGCTCAACGCCTACATAGTCAATCCAGAGTGGAGCGCAAGACGCATCATTCAACACATTGTCTCTGGTGCCGATTGGTATGTGTACTGCCTGACAGAGGCAATGTGGAGTGAGATCCCTACGCCATCATCGATCGCCGATCTCCCACAACTTACCGCCAAGCTGGCTGAATGTGACGCCGCGATTTTGTCACAAGCAGAGCTACCGGATGAATTTCTGACCATCAAAGAAGACGAGAAGAGCTGGCAGAACTTGCGCTCCACGCTTCTAGCTCAAGCGGTTCATCACGCCACCGAACATCGCGCTCAGCTGATTGATGCACTTGAAGCAAAGGGCTTCGCTCCCATCAACCTAGATGACATTGATTTTTGGGCATTCGAGAAATTTGAGAAGGAATCCGCTAAGTAGAACTAGAGGGAGCGCAATGAGCAGAGCAGGCGTTAACGAGATCAGTCCCTATCTGCAAGCCCTCAAAGCCACCTGGATCGAAGTAGGAGACATCGAGAGCGCGCTGGATTTCTTCTTGCATGCAATGGAGTACGACTTACTCGACCAAGGTGAGCAAGCGAGCGAATTCTCAGAGCTCTTTGGCCATGAGGAGTCACGACCCTGGGCGCTACTCTCTGGTCCGGGTGAAACAACTGGTCAGGTAGTTATTGTGAGCGGCAAGGCTCGAGCTAAGAATGCAGGATTTCCACGCGGATGGGATTCCATCGAAGTGGTCACTTCAGAGCTAGATGAAGCTGCCAGACGCATTAAGGCATTTCCAGGAGTAGTGGAAGTGATCGCGCCTTTTAATGCGGACTTCTCTGAACAGAACAGCAACGTGCATCGTTCTGCTTGCTGGCTCATGCCGTGGGGCAACCATGTGATGCTCACACAGGCAGTTTCTCAGCCAGATGGACGGGATTTTCCTAACACATCAGCAAGTGTTGGTCGTACTTTTGAAATGCACCTACGGACGACCGAGTACGAGGGGGGCCGTCACCTCCTCCTCGATATTCTCAAGATGCCTCGATTAATGGATGTTGAACTCACTTCCGGACCATTCCATGTGGGCTGGGGACTTAGTGATGATCACTTGATTCAAATGGTCTTCTGTAAGAGCGGGGGGCTTGGTACTGGAGGCGGCGCAATCGAGCTGCAGGGACACCCGGAAGAGAAACTCCATCCGAGCGCAGGTATCACTCGCGGAAGTACGCCTGGCGGCACCGCGTTGGTCACTTTTACGTGCAATGAGCTTGATGAGGTGCACTCACGAATTACCGCTGACGGTGGTTTCGAGTGCACTGAAATTCACACTCTGGATACGGGCCCGTTTGCCAGTAAGCGATCCTTCATCATCTGGGCCGTTGAGGGCGCTCCACTCGAACTCGTTGAGGCCTAACCGCCTAACGTGAACGTTTAATTACTCGGGATATTCCCCATTGAGTTACTTTCACCATCGCCTCAACAACAATCTCTGAACTCATCTTGCTTTTGCCGATAGTGCGTTCAATGAAAGTGATCGGGACTTCTTGCACATTGGCACCCACGCGCAAAGCCTCTCGAGTCATCTCAATTTGAAAGCTATAGCCCTGCGAGCTGATTCCATCGAGATTCATTTTGCGCAGCAGTGCAGCACGGTAAATTCGAAAGCCAGCCGTCATGTCGTTGACATTGGTGCCAAGTGCCAATTTTGAATAGCGATTGGCTCCCCTGGAAAGTAATTCTCGATGCTTCGACCAATTTTCAACTTTGCCACCTGGGATCCATCGAGCACCGATGAATAAATCTTGGCCAGGAGAGTTCGTTGCCACCGCAATCATTTGCTGCAAATCTGCGACTCGGTGTGAACCATCAGCATCCATTTGAATGAGGGTTTCATAACCAGCTTCAAGAGATTGATGGAAACCTTGGATATATGCGCTACCAAGACCCATCTTTGAAGGTCTCGAAAGTATGGAGATACGGCCAGTGCCTGCATCGATTCGCTCGGCCACTGCAACCGTGCCGTCTTGTGAGGAGTCGTCAACTATCAAAATGTCGAATTCAAGAGGAAGGAGTTGCGGGAGTAGCAATTCAAGATTTTCTGCCTCATTGAAGGTGGGTATGACCACCACCGTCGAGTGCAATTTCATACCCAAATCCTACTTGCTCCATTCGGCGCTGGTGTCAGTCACTAAATCCAACGGGAGCACTTCAGATTCTAGGATTTTCCACTCCTGATCGGAGAGGAGCCTTGAGGGGATGAACTTATCTCCCCTGTAGAGAACAGTTAGCCCAGCAAGGGGCGTAATTCAACTTTTCTGTTACAAGCCTTGGAGCCGGCAAATGCGAGCTTCTGCGCCGTCTCTACATCGGTAGCTTCGATGAGCCAGAACCCGCTGTAATTTTCGAGTGCATCAAAGAGGGGCTTACCTGTAGAAATATTTGCATCGCTTCGATTGTCTATGACGTTTCCGTTCTCTGGCGATGAGAGCCCGCCAGCAAAAATCCATTGGCCATGTGCTCTGAGCTCATCGTTGAAAGCGTTGATAGCAGCCATCTCTTCTGGAGTTCCGGAACCCGAAAGATCGTCGATCACAAAGATCATGAAACGCTTCGCCATTCTTAGAGCCCGTTCTCTTTCCTGAAGACGTGCACAATCGCGTTTGCGTGGCCGTGGCCCATTTCAAAATCCTCCTTCAGGTGTGCCACCTGGTCCATGTGAGCCAACTTGGAAACCTTCTTCAGCTCTTTCATCCAATGCGAGATTGGTTTGCCGTATTTCTTCTCGATGAAAGGAAAATACGAGGCGGGTCCAGTTACTTTCTTCTCAGCCATCCGAATATTCTACAGAAACCGACAATTCACCTGAAATACATGAATTCCCCCTTTATCTTGTCGAATACTAGATTTATTCTGAAGCTCCTTTCCTTTTATACCTACAAGGGATACCGTCCCAATGTTCCTACCCAAATTGACCCAGTTCAGGCGTCTATCGTGGCGATATCGGACACGAGTGCGATCTACTGGCCGAGCCTAGGAGATCGACAATGTCTGAAGATTCAGTAGAAGTTTCCGATAGTCAAAGCGTTAGTGTCGAAACTGAGATGGACGGTGTGACTCTCGAGGCATATGCCGAGGGTGATGCGTATGCCGGTGCTGGCTTTGAAGTCACAGACCATAGCGTCGCTATCGGAGCCGAAGCGGGAGTTGAGGCAGGATTCGGCGCCTCAGCGAGCACCACAGTAGGTGACGTGACGCTGACCCAAGAAGCCAGCGTAACGGCTGAAGCACATGTGGGCGTAGGAGCAGAGGCAGGTTTTTCTGGTGGCAATGCAACCGCATCGGTGGGAGCAGAGGCAGGCGCAAGTGTGACTGCACAAACCACAACCAGCGCTCAACTAGGTACGGTTACTGCATCGAACACCACGGCAACCACCGTTTATGCAGAGGCCCATGTCGGAGCAGATGCGCAAGTTGGAAAAGATGGCGCCGCGGGAACCGCAGGAGCCGAAGCGGGCATTGGTATCGGCGTCAGTAATACCTCTGGTATTTATGACAATTCAGGAAACGGCGCTGAAGCAGGTGCTGGAGTAAGCATTGGCCTCCAGGCCGGTGCCTCCGTCGGCGGCGGAGCCACTATGGATGATGGTGTTGTCACGATGGGGATAGATGGCGAACTTAAGTTGCTAGCAGGCGTTGAGTTGAACATGAGCGTTTCGGTCGACACTAAGCCGATGGTGGAAGCAGTCGTTAACGCTGCCACACCCATTGTTAATGCTGCCGGCGAGGCCGCAGCGAGCAGCGCAGCAGCAACTACAAGTGCTGCTAATCAAGGTGCCGCAAGTACCACTGCTGCTGCAAACCAAGGAAGCGCAAACGTAACTAATCAAGGCAATGCGACCGCTGATGCCGCTGCCTCTGGCGATGTCGCGGGTGTGGTAGCAGGTGTAGGAGGCGTAGCTACTGCAAGCAGTAATTTGGTCGCAGGTGTTGCCACGGCCACTGGCAATCTGATTGCTGGAGTAGGTACCGGAGTCGGCAACACCATTGCAACTGGTGCAACTGGTGCTGGCAATGCCATCGCAGATAGTGCCGTGAAAGCCGCAAATGCTGGTGCAGAGGCGGCCACAGCCCTCGCTGATAAAGCTGCAGCAGAGGCTTCTGCCGCAGCGACTAAGGCCGCTGCCGAGGCCAAGGCCGCAGCAGATGCAGCCGCAGCAGCCACAAAGGCCGCTGCGGAGAAAGCTGTTGCTGATGCTAAAGCCGCCGCCGACGAAGCTGCTGCTGCTGCTAAAGCAGCTGCAGAGAAGGTTGCCGCTGAAGCTGCTGCTGCTAAAGCTGCCGCAGAGAAGGTTGCCGCTGAAGCAGCAGCAGCCACCAAAGCTGCTGCAGAAAAGCTTGCCGCTGAAGCTGCTGCTGCCAAAGCTGCTGCAGAGAAGGTTGCCGCTGAAGCTGCTGCTGCTGCTAAGGCTGCCGCTGATAGAGCCGCCGCTGCCGCAAAGGCTGCCGCTGATAAAGCTGCCGCTGATGCCGCAAGAGCCGCAGCTGAAGCAAAAGCGGCCGCTGATAGAGCTGCCGCTGAAGCAAAAGCTGCTGCTGATAGAGCCGCTGCTGCTGCAAGGGATGCAGCAAATAGAGCTGCCGCTCAAGCAAGGGAAGCAGCAAATAGAGCCGCTGCTGCTGCAAGGGATGCAGCGAATAGAGCCTCAAGATCGGTCAGGAGATTCTTTAGGTGGTAATTGCTTGAATTCAAATCCGCCAGGGGCCCACAACAGGCCCCTGGCGGATTTTTTTTATTACTCTCACAACAACTACGTTCTAGCTGTAAATATGTTCGCCTAAATATTTGATTCCGTTGTCACAACCAACAGCAACGACTCGTTTTCCTGGACCTAACTCTTTTGCAAGGCACCGCCCTCGTCGGTCATATTTTCTTCCTTTGCTCGTGAGTAAAATATTTTCCAAGAATGGAGCCCAGTGAGGCTCCGATCAGTTGAGCCACCATAAACATGGCTACCGAACCCATGGCAATACCTGAGAAAGTATCGGTAAACGTCCGAGCAAAGGTGACTGCGGGATTAGCAAAAGAAGTCGACGAAGTGAAGAAGTAAGCGCTTCCGATCCAGGAGGCGATAACAACTGGGGCAAGTGAATCCTTCTTTTGACCTCTCAGTACTTGTATGAGAAAAAGAAGTCCAGCCGTAGCCACAACTTCTCCCAACCATAAATTTGCCCCGCTACGCACATGTTGCGATGGGAAGTATGCGGGATTTTTGAACATCAGGTTGGCCAGCATTGCACCGATGATTCCACCAGCAAATTGAGAAATGAGATACCCAGCAAGAAGTTTCAGTGAAAGGCGCTTTTGAACCCACTCGATCAATGAAACGGCTGGGTTGAAATGGGCACCGCTGATAGAGCCGAATACCAGAATAAGAATACCCAAGGCAAAGACAGTGGAGATTGTGTTGATAAGAAGTTGAACTCCTCGGTCTTCACTCATTTGCGTTGCCATCGTGCCGGAGCCGACAACAACCGCTACCAGCGTTCCGGTTCCGATGAATTCCGCGAGGTATTTACGAGGCATTTGCTAGCAGAAAGGTTGTGGGTAGCAAGCCGGACCTCATTTGCACACCTGGCAAGATTCGCCAGAAGCACTCTTCGAACTCATCATTTTCTCCTATCGAAGTTTGTCGATGGAAGAGTAGCAGTCGTATCGATAGATATCAATGCGTTAGGTATAGGATGGGCCTGTGTCTCACACCATCATGCTCACCAAGGCGCCCAATCAACTCAGGCTGCTCGCTGAGCAATTCAAAGCTCTTGGTGACCCCACACGTCTTCAACTCATGATGGCTGTAGCTGCCGGAGAGAACGCGGAGGCATGCGTCTGCGACTTAACCCCTGACACTGGACTGGCCCAAAGCACCGTGAGCCATCACTTAAAACTTCTCGTCGATGCTGGCTTACTAGAGAGATCCCAACGAGGTAAGTGGGCTTTCTATTCGCTCACGAGTGCCGCAAAGAAACTTCTTCAATAGAGAGAAATTGAAAGAAGAGTCACCCTATTAGGTTGTTCTGAGTAGTTTTGTGTTTTTGGTTGCATACCCTCTATAAAAACAATACTTGCAAAGTTAGTAAATTCGTTGATTCGTATATTCCTATAAAGCGCGTAGTCATCGGATTCGTACCACTCTTTTGCCACAGCCATGCTTAGGAAGCGAAGTACAGCCGACCAATTACCTGTGAATGAACCATCTTTTGTAATAGGCGTTCCTGATCCAGCACTCAGCTCAGCTCAGCTCCCCACTTTGCAAGGATTGGGAAGACGTGTTGGGCGTATCGCTCCATAAACTTATCTTGTTTTGTGATGTTAATTTGCACTAAAGCGTATGCAGGTTTTGTTGCTTCGCTCACGATCCGAATCTCCTCAGTTCAATATCTTCTGACTACCTCTTTCCAAGTCGTTTACTAGCATTTTGCAAGTGGTGGCGTAACCTATTCATCTGGGCATCAATCGCCCACCTAGGTCCAAGGAGTCATTAAATGGCAAAGCGAGTTTTGGTTACCGGCATCACTGGATACATCGGTCAACATGTAGCTGCTGAGTTGCTCAGGCAAAAATACGAGGTAGTTGGCACAGTGCGTTCTTTAGCAAAAGCGGAAAATACAAAGGCGGCACTCTCTTCCTTGCCAGGTGCAACCGATGTGAAATATGTGCAAGCTGACCTTCTCTCCGACGCGGGTTGGGCCACAGCAATAGAAGGTTGCGACTATGTCATTCATGTAGCGTCACCTTTATTCATGTCAGAACCAAAGGATGAGAATGAAATGATCACGCCCGCAGTTGAAGGCACAAAGCGAGTGATCAACGCAGCGATGAAGGCTGGCGTTAAAAGAGTTGTTCTTACATCATCTGTTTACTCTATGACTTCTGGCAGGCCGAGCGGCACGTATGGTCCAGATTCCTGGTCAGATGTTGATAAAGATATTGGCGCATACGCCAAGAGTAAAACCTTAGCTGAGCGTGCAGCATGGGAGACGGTCAAAGGAAGTCCCATGGAACTTGTAGCAATCAACCCAGGATGGGTTCTAGGGCCTTCACTTGGTGCTGTCGGAGATAGCCTCAGCGAGATAATGATTGTCAACATGATCGGTGGCAAAATGCCTATTATTCCCAATGTTGCAATAGGTATGGTTGATGTGCGAGATATTGCACTACTACATGTAGCAGCTCTAGAAGCCCCCCATGTGTCAGGCAAAAGATTTATTGCTTCATGTGCCGAACCTGTAGCTATGTCTTATCTTGCAGGAGTCTTAAAGAAGGCTGGCTACTCAAAGGCTCCCTCTCTCAAGGCTCCAAACTTTGCCATTAAAATGATGGCTCTCTTTGATCAAGAGGCGAAAAAATTAGTTCCTAGTTTAGGTGTCAAGATTGCTTACGACAATCACGAGACAATGGAGCTCCTTAACTGGAAACCAACACTTTTGGAGACAACCTTCACTGAGATGGCGGCAGCGATTTCTAAATGAGAAGTGCCTAATGGCTCAAGGGAAGAACAGCCCCGTGGGATGGCGATCAGAGTGTCCAATCAGCTCTGGGCTCGACATCCTTGGAGATATATGGTCCTTACTTATTGTGCGAGATCTTATTGTGTACGGAACTCGCACTTATTCGGAGATCTCTCAATCACCCGAAAAGATTTCAACGAATATTCTTGCAAGCCGATTAAAGCTTGTGACGACTCTGGGCGTTAATGAACGAGTAGATGCGGATCGAGTTGCTCGGAATAATGCTTTTCGACTCACCAAAAGTGGAAAGGAGCTTCGAAAAGTTCTAGAAGAGCTAGGTAGATGGTCACACACAAACCTGAAAGAGATGCATCCCACTATCGTCGGTATGGAGTAGTTCTCATAAAGATGAGTTGCTCTACAATCCGGGCCGTCTTCTAAAGAGCTTCTTGGGATTGATTTTTGCACCCTGATGTCGAACCCGAATCAAGAGCCTTTCAGCCCAAGCGAACTCCGCGGCTAAGACAACAAGTCCGAGTATTAGCAACGGGATCGTAAATGGTCCAGGCAAAACTATGAGCAGTATGGCCGTAACAATCAAGGTTGACCCAACAATAAGAACTATCGTCTTTCGAAGAGTCTCAGGAAGCAATTTCCACGATTTAGAGAATCTATCCCTCATGTTCTCTAATCTCCGTGGTCTTTGCGCGTCATATTCAGCATGTAGATAAATTCGGCCATGGCCCACACTTTATCGCTCTTGTGCCCTTTATGCGCCAGGGAAAACTCACAGAAGCACTCCTAGTGCATTTGGCTGAGTAATGTCGCTTTGGGCTTGTAGCTCAGTCGAATAGAGAACCCACCTTCTCAGGGGGTCCTCGCAGGTTCGATTCCTCCGAGGCCACCAAGAAAAGTAAAAATGGGGCCCACCGAAGTGGACCCCATTTTTAATCTTTTTAGGTATTTACTTTATTTTTGCAATCTGTGCCTCATTGAAAGTCTTTAATGGACCATCAATTACAGCGAACTCAGTTGCTGGGAATTTCTTGGCACATTCATTGAGAATGTAGGTCATCAAACCTTTAACTGCCGCACCCTTGACTGGATCCTTGTAAGAAGTTGAAACAAGTGCATATGAAGTTGATCCAAGTAGGTAAGCAGCTTGATTAGTGGTTTTGTAATCAAGATTCAAAGTTCCATTTGAATTGGTGGTAGCAGAACCCAAGAATGCTGAAACTCCAGCAGCTCCTGGTGCAACATAAACTCCTGCGTTGTTCCTCACCTTAGCAACTTCTAAGTTATTGCTCTTTGCATAGTTCGACTCAGCGTAAGTGATTGCTCCAGCGATGCGAGCAGTGAGCGGTGCGGTTTGTTCAGAACCCTTTCCGCCTTGTACTGATCCAAAGTTAGCGGGATCTGTAATCACTCCAGGGAATGTAAGAGTGAAGTCGTTGTTTCCAGCCTTGGTCCAGATTGTTGGAGCTGCTGCTGCAAGGTAATTGGTGAAGATTCCAGAGGTTCCTGAGGAATCATTTCGGTAGACAACAACGATTGGAAGTTTTGGAAAATCTATAGCAACTTTTTCCTCTTTATAACTAGCTACGATTGGATTTCCCTTTTTATCCTTTGCGGTAATTGTCTTGGTAACATTTTTACCTTTTACTTTGGTGGTTACTTTGGTCGTCTTAAAAATTGGAGTCTTGATTGTCTTGTTATTCTCGGCTTTGATCTTTGGATCATTCCAGTTAGTGATTTGACGAGAAAAAATTCCAGCTATCAAGTCTGGGGTTAGATTTAGCTGATCGTCTACACCCGGGATGTTGTACATAATCGCGACTGGAGCGGCAACAACTGGCACGTGGATCGTGGCTGGATCTTTTGGAGTGGCGTGAGGGGTGTCAGACCAAGCGAAATCGTAATCGCCTTTATCCCAACCTGAACGACCAGCTCCTGAACCCAGTGATGCGTAGGAGTAAGAATCGCCACTTGCCGAGGCAAATTCACCTTTACATGCATCAAGAATTGGGTTAGCAAATGATGCTCCACCACCGGTTAACTTCACATCTTTCGCCTGCGCCGGTGCTGCAAATATTCCAGAAATAAGTGTTGCTACCGCAACTACAGCTAGCGACTTCTTCATCAAATTTCCTCCTGATTGAGTTACCTTCGTGAGCACCAACATATGGAGTTGAATTTAAGTTTTACCCATTTTCTGTGAAACATCAGGCGACAGCTAGGTGAACATCGGATGAAATCAGCCAAACCGTCCAGTCACATAATTTTCGGTGCGAATGTCTTTAGGTCGTCCAAAAATTTCACGGGTAGGGGCAAACTCAATCAATTGGCCTGGTCCACCTTCTGATAGGAAAAAGGCTGTGTAATCAGAGACGCGGGCTGCTTGCTGCATATTGTGCGTGACAATAATTACTGCCATAGTTTTCGCTAGATCTCCGATTGTCTCTTCAATTTTCAAGGTGGAACCTGGGTCAAGTGAAGAGCAGGGTTCATCCATCAAAAGGACATCCGGATTAACTGCAAGAGATCTTGCAATGCATAACCTTTGCTGTTGGCCGCCAGATAATGATCCACCCGGTTGGTTTAGGCGATCTTTAACTTCACTCCAAAGCCCAGCTCTTTCTAAGCAATCCTGCATCAACTCTTCTTTGTTTGGAACTTTCAATTGAGCTAGTTTAATGCCAGCTAATACGTTCTCTCCGATTGACATCGAGGGGAATGGGTTAGGTTTTTGAAAAACCATGCCAATTTTAAGTCTTATTTTTGTAACATCTGTACCGGATGAGTAGATGTCTTTCCCATGTAAAAAGACTTCGCCAGACATTGCTGCACCAGGAATAAATTCATGCATTCGATTTAAAGTTCTTAAAAATGTAGATTTTCCACAACCGGATGGTCCGATCAAAGCTGTGACGGTACCGGCGGCGAAATAGATCGACAAATCGGAGACTGCAAGATATTTACCGAACCAAGCGTAAATATTTCGGGCATCTAGTCCCGACCCATTGCCCAACGGCTCATTACTTTGACTCTCAAATTTACTCGTAGCAACATCTGCCAGACTAAATGGCTGGCTCTTTTGAGGTTCGGACATTACAGAACTTTCCTCTCTCACCGATTTGTCAATCATAAATTAACTCCGCACCTTCTTTGGAGAACTAATTTTTCTCGCGGCAATAAATAGGGATAAAACTATAATCATCAGCAAGAAGATTGCAGCCCAGGCACGCGCAATCGCGTTTGGTGTGCCATCAATCAGCGCTTTCCAAACATAGAATGGAATAGAACCCATATTTCCATCCATTGGGTTAACGTTAACGGCATCTGCACCACCAGTTGTGAAAAGCAAAGGTGCGGTTTCTCCAGCGATGCGGGCTACACCAAGAATCGCAGCTGTAGTCAATCCACTTTTTGCAGCAGGAATCACCACCATTGCAACTGTTCGCCATTGAGTTGCGCCGAGGGCTAAGCCCGCTTCGCGCAGATCACTAGGTATTAATTTTAAAACTTCTTCAGATGTGCGAGCCACTGTGGGAATCATCAAAATAGTTAATGCGAGGGCACCCATAAACCCTGAAAACCCTCGACCACTTCCTGTAATGAGAGCCGAATATATAAAAAGGCCCGCGACAATAGAAGGAATTCCACTCATAGCTTGGACTAAGAATCTAATTAAAGTCGAACCGTAGCCCTTCAACTCCGTCAAATAAAGTGCGGTCAATATTCCGATTGGAACACTAAAAATCAAAGCGATGGAGATCATAATCAATGAGCCGATTACCGCGTGCTTTATCCCTCCTACGTCTAGGGAAGAAGCAAAGCCATCTTCGGCCATATCGGTTGTGAAAAAGCCGATATACATGGCTTCAGTTCCGCGCATGAAAACAGTTCCCAAAATCGAAACAACTGGCATTATCAATAGGGACATTCCGGTAAGTGCAAAACCGGTAGCCAAGCTATTTTTGGCCAGTATAATTCCACCTTTTAAGAAAGAAGCAAGAAAATTTGAAGCAAGAGAGAAAAGAATAAACAGAAGAACAAAAGCTAGCTTTCCGCTAAATCCGGTAAATTGGATTACAGCAAAAGTAAGCACAGTGTTAAAAATAAAAATAGCAATATTTATATTAATTTCACGTTGGGTTGGCTTCCAAGGTTGCTTAGGTTTAACTTCTCTTTCTTGTAACTCTGGCGTCATATTA
>CAIMVH010000179.1 GCA_903844855.1 uncultured Actinomycetes bacterium
AGCAGGAAGCTGTGTCTCAGGTGTTGGCGTAGGTGTTGGCGTAGGTGTTGGCGTAGGTGTAGGCGTAGGTGTTGGAGTTGGCATAGCGACCGCCATGCCCTTATTCCAAACCAACTTCTTGCCTGATTTGATACAGGTGTAAGTTGTATTCTGGAATCTAACTTTTTGCTTATAGACCGTGCATTTAGATCCTGAAGTGACACTTTGTGCAGAAATTGCAGAAACTGGAATTAGGGAAAGCGTCAAGGCAATATACAACCCCTTGGCAAGACTTCCTTTGATTCTCATTTCAATAGGATAATGGGCGATCTAGCCATCTGTTCTGCTCTTACCTCCCCAACAGGCTCATGAGTCTTCCAGTACCCTTGTTATCTCGGGCTATCCCCAATATTGGAGATGGGTCAACATCAGATATATCCGCATATTGGGTAAAAGGGAGTGGTTTGAAGGTTTGATAACGAGTCCCTCACAACCCACTTATATAAGTAAATCCAAGATCCATATCCAAACCTTCGATGTGGTTCAAACCCTTGAGTAGTGGATGTATCTGCCAAAACTTTATACCCAGCATTCAACGAATTACTTTTTGTTATATCCCTTTGGACAGACTGGCTTAACTGCCATTACTTTTTTAACTAACTTACCTTTAACACATGTGATTGTTATTTTCTTAGCGAGCGATGCCGCTGTGACATTCACTGTTGGAGTTGAAGAAGGTGTTGGTGCTGGAGTTGGTGTTGTAGAAGCCACAAACTTTAAGGCTGCCTCCACTAAAGGCATATTCACAGCTGGAAGTCCTTGAGTCGCGGCGCAAAAAATGTTACATGTCTTAGTGCATCCTGCGCCATTACTTGAACTTTGAGCTCCAACATAAATCCACTTTCCGTCGACTTGCTTTAAAAGTGGTGAACCAGAGTCACCACCGCAGATAGTTTTTTCAACTGAAATCTTTGTTGCAGAGAAAGTATTGGGAACAAGAGCACTGAACTGCTGTGGGATTATTTTACTAAAGGTAGTTTCTAGTTGGTTCGGAGTTGGGCTAGTTGGTGCGCATGGCGGGACATCGACTAGCACCGTGCAGCCATAACCAATATGGGTTACAATAGATTCTTCGCTCATCCACTTTAGCACTTGCTCGTTTGTAGCTATCTCCAGAGTTTCATAATTTTCAAAACCTGACTTGAGGACAATGATTGCAAAATCGTTTTGATAGGGAAACTTTGTCGCCGTGAAGCCTTCAGGTAAATAGATCTTTTCTGCTTGAATTCGCTTTGTGCTTAGATCGCGTACATCGCTACCAGGCTCAGCAATCCAGTAATTATTTGGCGTGCTAGTCATGCAGTGTGCTGCAGTCATTACTACGCGCGGTGCCACTAATCCGCCACTACAGCCAGAATTTGTAGCCATTTCGCTTCTGAGTAATGCGACGACTACTTTATTGCCAATAGCTGGCGTGCCACCATAGATTGACATTGCTGGCGATACAGAAATAAATAGGCTCAGAGTTAAAGCAGCAACAAGGCATGACAGAAATCCTCGTTTGGACATATTAGAATTATACCGAGAGAGACTCTCATTAAACCAGCGTCTGAATATGAACTCTTAGTAACTTGATTTGAATAATCCTGCTATTGGCTACTTGTTAGAGGGGAGCAATACAGAGTGGCCCACGCGACTAACCGTGAGGCCACTTAGTGTGCGTACCGCTGACGGGAATCGAACCCCTACACTTCCCTTAAGTTGTGAGGGTCCTCTCTCCAATGAGATACCGCGGTAGGTAACGAGGAATGTGGATTAACTGCATACCGCTCACTTGAATTAGTTCAAGCGCTGTGAATAAGACCGATACTCTTTTAAAGAGTCAGATCATTGCAAATCTTTAGCTCTAAATCACCTGGTCGGGGATTCGAAACCCTCACCGCCCACCAGTTAATGTTTTCTTGTAGTACATAGCCAAAATTTGGATGTGTATCTGCACCCTCGCATCCCAATTGGTCTGCGACAAAATGCTCTCTTGAACTATGGATGCTTCTACACTATTATCGTTGCTATGAACAAAATCAAGATGAACATAATCCTTACAACTGTCCTTGTCTTTGCTATAGGCTTCCCACTGAGCGCTCACTCTGCAACTACTTACACTCTCAATTTAACTATCATTGATGAGGATGCGACTACAAATGTGGCTTTGTATGATGATGCTGGAGATCAAAGTGTCTCGCATGGAAGAAAACAATGTTCCGACACCAAATTGATGTGGCTTAATCCTGATCCAATCTCCACAAGTGACCTTATTAAGTATCAGAAAATAGGGAATAAAAGTAAGATAAAGGTAAAAAATGATTCTGGAAAGATAGTCGGAATTGGAACCCTATCCGTGGTTGGATGGATAAAAGATAGAGTTGAAGAGGATGAGGATCCAGAAATTGGAACCATAGTTTATGGAACCTGCACTTACTCACAGAAGATAAAGGTTTCCAAATCAAACTTCTACTCCATAGAGTTTTCGGGCACTAATGTAGAAGTTCCTTCTTTTGATATAGCGTTGAGTGATCTCATAAAAAAGAAGTGGAAACTTACTCTAACAATCTAATGTCTGGAGAGAATTTTCGCCTGGTTGCATAAATCATTATTCAAATCTATTTATTTGTAAATTGAACTTGGATATGTCTGCCATACCCTCTAAAATGGGAGGTGATTCAAGTACAAGAAGGTATCGCCTGAAGGTTGCGAGAAAGTCATTCAAAAAGGGATGACGAAACCCTCACCACCCACTTATGTACATGAATCGGCATTCTAGTAATTGGTCATATATCTGTCGTAAATGACCTTCAATAACTCAGGTTGTGCACTTTGCCACGATGTTCCAAAGATATTCTGGAATGCTTCAGTGAAGGAAACCTTCTTACTCATCTGCTCATGAAAATCTAACATCACTGAAGGTCCCTTGATGGAGACAAAGATCTCAACTAAATAGGAACCCATGACAACATTCACTTTTCCAGTTCTAAAGCCAGCGTCACTCCAGTCTTTACCTAAGTTACTAAGGCTTAAATAGTTGTTAAGCCAATCAATACTGAAATTTGGAATGGTTTGATTTACCCAATCCTTATAGCGTGTACCGTTCTTAAATCTAATGTAATCATCAATATTTTTAAGCCCTTGATTCGCAAGATTTTCTGCGCCGATGTTTAGCCAAGTTGGAGGAAGAAACGAAGATTGAATGTTTTGTCCACCCGATCTTAGAACGAGTGAATTTGTATGATAATTGAATAATTGTAGGGCGTGATAGAACTCAACTTTTTCAACCCCGCCTCTTCCTCCACCACTTCGCTCAGCCTCTGCCAACGTATCTGGAATTCCAATTCCTAAATAGGCAGTGCCATCTATACCAATTAAGGCATGCCCGACGTCACAACTTGTTGGTGTATAACAATCTACCCACGGTCCCGTAGTTTCGTCATAGTTTTTTTGATCATTCTCTTTACCCATTATTGCAAGAGCTTTTGCTGCTACCACTTGCCTATCTTGATTCGTCCAATAGAAAACTACGAACTTTTTTGGCAGGCTGATTCCTGGAAATAGTTGCACAACCTGCTTGAAATAATATGAAGGATCTTCAACATAAATTGGAGTGTTTGGACCTCTAAAGATTTCAATTGGCGGAAGTGTGACCTCTTTCTGCGAGATTTTCCCAGCCATTTTTGACCAAATCGAATATGAAATTCCTTCACGCTTGGTATACAAATCAGAAAAGCTAGTTGGAACTTCAATCGGACTTTGTGTCGGTGTCGGCATCGGTGTCGGTGTCGGCATCGGTGTCGGCATCGGTGTCGGTGTTGGTGAAGGTGAAGGTGTTGGTGAAGGTGTTGGTGAAGGTGTTTGTGTAATCAATTGAACTCGAAATCCGATTCCTGGTCCCGAAGAAAACTTTGGCGCTCCTGTAGCACCGGCCAGATAACGCCAGGGCTTAGGTAGGGGATCTTTGTCTTTTAATTTCAGGAACTGGGCAAATATGCCCCTGCTTCCCATCACTTTTGTACAGGAAATACCAAAAGTATTGATTTGATAGTTACCTTTTGAGAATTTAACCCCAACAATCACTTCATTTGTAGTTACTTTATAATTTCCACAACTTGGTGTTTGGGGACCTGCAGCAGTAGCTGAATAAGTAGAAATAGGAATCAGTGCAAGAGTCATGGCAATGAATAAACCTTTGGCCGAACTACCACTGATTCGCATTCCATAAGGGTAATGGGAAGAACACGCTGCAACAATGGCTAAAGATTGCCCATCCACTCCACTAAAAAATTCAACGTACCTTCTCAGATAATTACCTTACCAAGTGATGAAGCCAACCATGGTTTCGGTCGAAGCTTCCACCTGAACAATCCCTGCTGTGGGAATTTTTTCGTAATCTTGGGCTGTGAGTTCTATCATTGGCATGCGGATCTGGTAGAGCTCTGCAGATACCAGAGCTCCAATTACCAAAATAGTGTCGCATTCCGTAAAAATCATCGCTACCGGGGCTTTCTTAGCCCTAATCAACTCCGCAAGGACTGCCGTAGCTGAACTTGATCCGCGCCCAGATGTCATCACAAGAACTCGATCGGCAACGCTCACACCGCATTGTGGATGATGAACATCGATTATCACCCCATGATGATCTACTCCGCCCCAGAAAGAGATTGGCTGGTCAAGTATTAAAACAGTCCCGGCGCCCCGCCCAGGATGCAACGCCCGACCGCTGAGCCTCTTAGAACCAGAGAGCGTCATTACGCACCAACCTGCCCGCGCGTGCCGAAGCAACACATTCTTTGACCGATCCCAATATGGTGGCGATTCCTAAATTTCCCGGGGCATACCAGGCCCATTTTCCAGAATTTGTCATGACAGTCTTGATTCTGGGATTCAGCACCGGTGTCACATATGTGCAAGTGTCAGTGACGATGCGACCTCCAGCATCTCGCAATATTTGCGCATAGCCCATTTCTTCGGCTCGTCCTAGTACGCCCCGACTAGTTGAAACATAAAAGTCGATCGAGTCTGCAAACTTCTCACCGCTTTTCAATTCCTTGGCGAGAGATTCAAATTCGGGTAAGGAAAAATGTGGCGTTCCTAGGCTTACCGCATCAAGCCCATCCCCGACTGCAGTAGTAAGGCGATCTCGCGAGGCTCGTAATTGTTCGGTAGTAACTTTCATGGTTTCACAATTTGCTTGTACAACAGCTTCTAAATTTGGTGCCTCTGGGGTCACGCCAATAATGTGAAATAACCCAACCCCACCTGATGAAGCTGCAGTTGCTCCAAGACTCTTAAGGCGATCTTCAGTAAGACCCCCATCTGCTAGGTCACCGTGTAATCCCGTCATTGCAACCACACGGTTGCCAGCAATATCACCGAGCAAGGCACCCATGGCTGGCCAGGCGCTCTCTTCATCCAACAGCTCGCGCGAGATAGCAGAAAAATCCATAACAAAAGATGCTTTCCTGCCTTGATCGGTATGGAGCCCAGCAAAGGGAACGCGACCCACTAGCGCTGCCGAAATATCTAGGAAATCTCCATATCGTTCGGTTCGTGCACCAAGAACTGAATTTGCAAAGACAATTGCATTGGATTCGGCCCAAGCAATTTGAGCACCGAAACCCGGCCGATGCCCAGTCTGGTAAGGAGCACAGGTCCACGTGGCTTCACATCCGAGAGCAAGATGTGCATCCATGAGTCTTCGACTGTTGCCTAGGAATGCCCCATCTGCGCGAACTAAATCTGGATGCAATAAATCTAGAGAACTAACATTTGTCGTTGTCCGAACCTTTACTTTGCCACCGAGTTTGACAAGAGTTTCGGTGTATTCAAGACCAGCAATACCGTGATACAGACAACCATCTGCATGTGCCGATTCAATTTCAATCAAACGCGTTGCTTGATTAGCCTTCGCTACCCCCACGACTAATCGCATGCTCATTGCAATCGCTGGTCCAAGGTCTCCGGCAAGCATTGCCTGCTCAAGTTCGGTGAGAATCAATCTTGAGTCAGTCACGAGCACACTCGGATTTCATAGGCGACAGACTACAGGGCCTCACCCTAGGTGTGGGCATGCCTCTGCTTTATGGGTTAGGAGTAAATTAACTTAAATCCACCGTAGATGAATTTTTTTATTGATTGACATATCAATGTTGGGATTGCGCTCATTGAAAGTGCCTCCAGGTCCACTATCGGCTTGCCCTGACTTTAGCGACGGAAGAGTCTTTTCAGTAGTAGCCCCATGCAGAGTGAGATTGTTGTGCCGAGTATGACTAAGACTGAGGTAAGTAGAAGATTGCCGTCTTCCATGAAACGAGTGCCGACAACACCCACCAGCCCGCCAAAGAGAAGAGCGTTCCTGTTATCTCGAATAACCCTGCGAAAGAGATTCATCGAACCAGCCGCTGGAAGGACCCGCTCAAATCACTTCTTTTTGTAGCCAACTGGGCACGAGGGGCTCGTTCCCGTGACTTTCTTCATTGTCTTACCTTTCACACAAGTAATAGTGATTTGTTTCGCTGCAGATTTCTTCGCAACGGCCGATGGAGTTGTTCCTTGGGAAGTGGCTGCCCCGCTCGTCGGCTTTGCTTCCACGGCTATCGACTGGCTCAACTTCACTCGAATGGTGGGCGAAGAGAAGGTGAAATTCTTCGCACTGAGATAGAGCCATTCACGAGCCGCATCTTCTCGCAGTGATTCGGTGGCAATATCTTGAGTTGAACCATCTGTGGAAACAACTGAAATTTTTGCCTGCATTGGCGCATTCGTGAAACCGTATAAACAGCGGGCAAAATCACTGCGTAGAACTAGGTCATACGATCCCTTGAACAAAGTCACGCCATCCTCCAAGTGATGTGCTCCCGCTACCCTGTAAGTCAATTCGCCATTTTCGAAGGTAGGTGGATTCGGAAGATATGTGGGGGCATTGGTAGTAACTAAGCCTTGGAGTTTACTTTTATCATCAAAACACTTACTGCCACTTCCATTTCCACTTTGGGTACCAAATCGCCAGATCGATGTAACCAGTGGACCGGATTTAACGAGATCTTCGAAGGCTTTAAAGTCCTCCATGGCCCATTCGGGAGATGGTCCCGTATCTACAGTGTCGTTGCTCGTGAAATCGGTTGCGGCTAACTGCTGCCTGCGGCTTTTCCAATAGTCCACGATCTTGGGATATTTGCTTAAATCACTTTTCGCCACATATGCATAAATTTTAGGTACATCAATCGGGTCTGCTTCAACTCGAAGAAGGTTAGTCGATGATGAAAGCGAAGTTAAATCTAAAGTTACATTCTTCATTCGACCAAAGAGGAATCCAGTGAGTAAATTATCAATTCGGAGTGTGACTGCTGCGCGTGCTCCAGGAGCAAAATCAACACTCTTGGCACACTTTTGGCCCTCTACCCAGAGACATTTTTGGTCACCTCCCACGTTCGACCTTCGATCGATGGGATATACCCTCGCCCGGAACCCTCGCATAAACCCACAAGGCGACGTAACGAATTGTGTGCACCCTTTATTTTGATAATTCTGAAAGGTAGTACTCACACTCACTGCATATTCATCTGCCCCCGATGAGTTGAGCGAGTCCTTGGCGTTCCACACACTCGGAGAACCACCCACTGGAGAATTACGGATCTTACTTGCAGGATACTTTTTTCCCGGGATTTCATAACCTAGTGATGCTTTCTGCAATACACCCTTTGCATCTGAAACCTCCAACGATTGAACACACATTTCAGTTACCGTATCTGAGCAAGGTGGCAAGATCATTTGAGCAAAGATGGAATCTGCGTTGGCGCACAAACTGTCATCTACAGATGCGCATGAAACAGTTCGCGTATAGAGCCCGCTCGTAGCACCTTCAGCATAAGAAAGCCCTGTCACGTACGACTGAGTTTCAATTAGGCTGTCATCACTCGCTGAGAATCCAATCGACGGCACTTTCGGCCAAGTACTAGACACTGAATACGATGCAGCAGGACCTGTAGATGCGGCAAATGGAATGATAAGAGAAGCTACAAGGACCATCGAAATCTTAACTGCTCGCATACCCGGAGAGAGTATCAGAACGGACCCTTAGCGAGATTGGATGACAACTTCAACGCGTTGGAACTCTTTCAATTCCGAGTATCCAGTCGTCGCCATTGCACGGCGGAGTGCGCCGAAGAGGTTCATGGAACCATCTGCAGTATGTGAGGGTCCAAGGAGAATCTCTTGAAGCGTGCCCACCGTTCCCACGTAGACGCGTTCGCCTCGCGGCAGTTCTGGGTGGTGTGCTTCACTCCCCCAGTGCCAACCAGCGCCAGGTGCGTTTACTGCGCGCGCAAGCGGTGAGCCCATCATGACGGCATCTGCGCCGCACGCAATTGCCTTGGCGATATCGCCAGAGCGACCGACGGAACCATCAGCAATCACATGTACGTAACGTCCACCGGACTCATCAAGGTATTCGCGTCGTGCAGCTGCCACATCTGAAACGGCAGACGCCATCGGAACTGCCAGGCCCAAAACGGAACGAGTGGTGTGTGCCGCGCCGCCACCAAAACCTACAAGTACCCCAACCGCACCAGAGCGCATGACGTGTAGCGCACCTGAATACGATGCCACGCCACCGACGACTACGGGAACCTCAAGTTGGTAGATGTACTCCTTGAGGTTAAGCGCCTCGCCTCCCTTGGCGACATGCTCAGCGCTCACCGTCGTACCGCGGATCACAAAGAGATCGGGATTTCCAGCTACCACAGCCTTATGAAATTCGTCTACGTGGCCTGGCGATAGCGCGCCGGCAACCGTGACACCAGCAGCGCGAATCTCTTTAAGCCGCTCAGTGATCAGTTCAGCTTTGATCGGAGCCTTATAAATCTCTTGCATGCGCCGAGTTGCATCTTCCTTTTCAAGCTTTGCAATCTCTTCGTAGAGCGGCATTGGATTCTCGTAGCGTGTCCACAAACCTTCGAGGTTAAGCACGCCGATGCCACCCAACTTGCCGACTTCAATGGCGGTCTCAATGGACATGACCGAATCCATAGGCGCCGCAAGGAGCGGAAGCTCGCACTTGTACGCGTCGATCTGCCAGTTGATGGAAACCTCTTCAGGATCGCGTGTGCGGCGGCTTGGCACGATGGCGATATCGTCGAAAGAGAATGTTTGGCGAGCGCGCTTGCTCCGGCCAATCTCGAGTTCAGACATGTGTACTCCCTTTATCGCGAGTGATAGTTCGGTGCTTCGACGGTTAATTGAATATCGTGCGGATGACTCTCTTTAAGACCAGCGGCGGTTATCTGAATAAGACGTCCGTGCTCTTGGAGATAAGTAATTGTTTGCGCGCCGGCATATCCCATGGCAGAGCGGAGCCCGCCGACGAGCTGATGAGCTACCGCGGAAACTGGACCTCGGAAAGGAACTTGCCCTTCTACGCCTTCTGGAACAAGTTTGTCTTCGCTCAGTACGTCATCTTGGAAGTAACGGTCCTTCGAGTAGGACTTTGCACTCCCCCGTGTCTGCATGGCACCGAGTGAACCCATGCCACGGTAGCTCTTAAATTGTTTTCCGTTAATAAAGATCAGTTCACCAGGAGACTCCTCGCAACCTGCGAGGAGCGATCCGACCATGACGGTGTCTGCGCCGGCAACAATGGCCTTGGCGATATCTCCGGAGTATTGCAAACCTCCGTCACCAATAATGGGAATACCAGCAGCGTGAGCAACGCGCGCAGCTTCCATGATTGCAGTTACTTGCGGAACGCCCACGCCAGCAACTACACGAGTAGTACAGATGGAACCGGGGCCAACACCCACCTTCACTGCATCTACGCCGGCTGCGATGAGCGCTTCTGCTCCGCGACGAGTAGCCACGTTGCCGCCCACAACTTCAATACTTGAATTCGACTTGATGCGCTTGATGGCATCGAGCACTGCCATCTGGTGGCCGTGCGCAGTATCAACTACTAGTACATCTACACCAGCCTCAATGAGTGCCATCGCACGTTTGAAACCATCTTCGCCCACACCTACTGCGGCGCCTACGCGCAAACGGCCAGCATCATCCTTCGTGGAGAACGGATACTTGTCGGCTTTCGTGAAATCTTTGACAGTGATAAGTCCTTTGAGGCGCCCGCGCTCGTCGATGAGTGGAAGCTTTTCAATTTTGTGATCTCGAAGCAGAGCCATCGCATCATCTGAACTGATGCCCACATGGCCCACCACAAGCGGCATGCGAGTCATTACCGAACTCACTGGCTTTGAGTAATCCGTTTCAAAGCGCAGATCGCGATTAGTCACAATTCCGATAAGTTCTCCATCGCCTTGCACGACAGGTAATCCTGAGATACGGAAACGTCCACAGAGCGCATCCATTTCAGCGAGTGAGGCATCAGGAGAAATTGTTACCGGCTGCGTGATCATGCCCGCTTCACTCCGCTTGACTAGATCAACATGACTGCACTGATCTTCAATCGAGAGATTGCGATGAATAATTCCCAGTCCACCTTGGCGCGCCATCGCGATCGCCATACGCGATTCCGTCACGGTATCCATCGCCGATGAAACAAGTGGAATTCTGAGTGAGATCGAGTTGGTGAAACGTGTAGTGGTATCGACTTCGCTAGGCACTACATCGCTGGCATCTGGAAGCAGGAGCACGTCGTCAAAAGTGAGGCCAAGGCCCACGACTTTTTCGTCTTCGTTCACGTTCGCCCTCCCTAACTCAATGGGGCCACCTCAATGGGACCACTTTGATAGGGCAAGCCTACTGGGGAATTGAGCGCTCCTGGCAGCCTGCTCTACAGGCCGAGGGGACCGCCGATGAGGCTCATCGCTTCATCAATAGAGCGGGCGTGAACCGCCCCAGCAGGGTGAGGCATCTCCGCAAAACCTGGACCCCCAGTAACGATTCGTGGAGCCGGGCGGATCGATGGAAAGCAGGAGAAATCTACAAGTTGCGAACTCTGCGAACTTTGTGACCAGATAAAGACAGCTGATGGCCCATTCTTTGCTATGACCGCAGCAATTGCTCTCGATGGAGTTCTCGCACCAAGTAAGTGTGTAGCTATAGATTTTTCGGCCAGTGCAGCAGCCAATGCATAGAGGGGAAGAACGTGCTGCTCTTCGGGAGCGGAAGTGAGAAGAATTGGGCGCGTATTGATGGGACTTTCTACTTGTGAAGATTCACCCAGTATCTCCATGAGCAGTGAAGAGAGCGAATGCTCCATTGCAATGGCGTGATCGCGCTCTTCCCATTGTTCGCCTAACTCCCGCAGCAGCGGTGCGATCGAGTGATGCCAAGTTGCTATCGCGCCAAAACTCTTCAATTGCGCGCGCAGGGTGGTGCGTATGAAATTCACGTCTAACGCATGCAGCGCCAGCAACAAATCTGCGAGTGAATCGACCGGCTCGTCGGCGAAGTCAGCGCTTTCCTTCACTTCAGGGTCCGCGGCAAGTGCTCGTTTGGCAGCATCTCCAGGAGCGATGCCGGCAGCGATGAGGCGGCGCATCACTTGAAGGCGACCAAAATCGTCTTCCGAGTAACGACGATGTGAGCCAGCGGCATGTTCGCCGGGACCCAGCCCGTAACGCCGATCCCACGTCCGTAGGGTGGCGGGGGCAATTCCGAGCCGGCGAGCCACGACAGCAACCGTGAATTGGCTCACTCTTAACCCCCCGTTTCCGTTCAAATTACCCGTCCTACCTGCATTGTCGCGTTCAATATCCTGGCGCGCGAGTCGAAACGCGGCGTGTTGAACAGGGGGGGGCTTGAACAACTTATGGCGCGGTTGTACTGTGGGTCTAACTTAAAAGAAGGGTCATCATGACTGAGGTATCGAGGCTTCCAGGACCAGTGGCAGACCGCTGGGATTGGCAGATGCAGGGTCTCTGCCGTGAGCTGCCCACCGAAATGTTCTTCCATCCGGAAGGCGAGCGCGGCCCACGCCGGCGCAATCGCGAGATGGCTGCCAAAGCCGTCTGCAACACCTGCCCAGTCCTTGCCCAATGCCGAGCTCATGCCTTAGCCGTGCGCGAACCTTATGGAATCTGGGGCGGGCTTTCTGAAGAAGAGCGCGAATCGATTATCGGTCGCCGTCTCTCTTCGGCTTCTTAACTCTTCTCGCTATTTACTAACTCTTATCGCGCCTGGACCAGGCATCAGCACCCACGGCCGTCAAAATGACTGCGCCTTGAATGATGCGCTGATAAACCGGATCAACACCATTTAAGTTGAAACCATTCACGATGAACGCAATGAAGAAGACACCAACCACACTTCGCCAAATGGCACCAGAACCACCTGCGATTGAAGTTCCACCCACTACGACGGCTGCAATCACCGCGAAGATGATGCTGAAGTCATCGGAGGCCTGCGCCGTCACGCTGCGAATTGAATTGAGTGTGCCAGCAAGTCCTGCACCAGCGCCCGCAAGTACGAAGGCCGCCACCACTACTCGATTGGTGCGCACGCCTGCCAATCGAGCGGCTTCGAAGTTGCCACCCACGCTAAAGATGTAGCGCCCGAAGCGCGTGCGATCAAGCGTGATCCACGCAATAGCGACTACTGCAAAGGCAATCCAAGTGGCGCTCGTCAGCCCGAGAATTCGAGTCGTGACCACTTCTCGCATGGTGATATCGGTGACACGGAGAATGGTTCCGTCACTGACAAGGTATGCGATGCCAAAGAATATAAATGAAGTAGCAAGCGTGGCAATGAATGAATTGATTCTGCCGTAGGCCACGATTACGCCGTTCAAGAGACCGGCAATGAGACCCACCAGGATCCCCGCAAGAAGTGTCAGCCATGCTGAGTTGATATTGTTCTGCACACGCAGTGCAACGAGCGGGGCCAAGATATAGATGGCACCCAGACTCACATCGAAGCCGCCTGAGATCAAAACAATCGTGGTGAACGCAGCAACAATTAACACAACTGATTGCTGATCCAAGATATTGCGAAGATTATCCGCCGACAAGAACGCATCTGTGCTGGCAGAGAGGAAGATGAAAACCAGCAACGTGACCCACACTATCGCGTACTTGGAGAGCAGGGATTTCACGTTGATGCTTCTCGAAGCGGTATCTACACCTGTCATGACGCCAATCCTTCTCTCTGCTTCATTGAGAACGCCGCTGAAACAACCGCACTCTCACTTATTTGATCCCCCACTAATTCGGTCACAATTCTTCCGGTCTGCATCACGATAACTCGGTGTGCTAGACCCACAACTTCATCAAGTTCAGATGAAATAACTAAAACGGCCATGCCCTTCTGTGCAAGGTCGGCGAGTAATTCATAAATAGCCCGCTTTGATCCCACATCAACCCCTCGCGTGGGTTCGTCTGCAATAAAGAGAGTGGGATGGCCAGCAAGTGAGCGCGCAAAGAGCGCCTTCTGCTGATTTCCACCAGAGAGCGAGCGCACGGTCATCTCAGAACTGAGAGCGCGAATGCCCGCAGCCGCAAAATTCTCGGCCACCATGGAATTCTCTTCTCGCCTCTTCATGAGGAGACGGCTTAATTTCTTGAGGTAAGGGAGTGAAATGTTCTCCCTAATGGAGCGGTCGAGAATGAGGCCTTGATCCTTACGAGATTCCGGAATCATGGCGATGCCGTTTTCAATCGCAGTGGCTGGGTGAGAAATCTTGATGACGCTTCCCTGCAATTTCACTTCGCCGGAATCAAAGGGATCCGCCCCATAAATTGCCCGTGCGACTTCGCTCCTTCCGGAACCGACCAACCCAGCGAGTGCCACGATCTCTCCGGCGCCTACCGTGAAAGAAATGTCAGCGAACTGCATGCCGCGAGTGAGACCGTTAACTTCCAAGACGGGTGCTGGTGAGTTCGGTGGGGTCTTAGCCGGAAAAGCCTCGCCGGCTTTACGCCCGGTCATAGCCTCAACAAGCGAATCGTGTGTTTCTTCTGATGGCTTTGACGTGCGAATAATCTTGCCATCGCGCATGATGGTGATCGCATCAGAAACATCGAGCACGTCACCCAAGAAGTGCGAGACGAAAATAATGGTCTTGCCTTGATCGCGCAGCGAGCGCATTACATCTTTGAGTACCGCCGTCTCTTCGACCGAGAGCCGCGCAGTGGGCTCATCCATCACGATAACTTCGGCATTTCGGGCAAGTGCCCTCAGGATTTCTACCTTCTGCTGATCGCCGATCGAGAGCGCCGAGACGGGCCGGTCATTAGGAACGATGATTCCAGATGTCTTCGTTAATTCTTCAAAGCGATCTTTGATAACCCCACGCCGCACCCATGGGCCCGCATGATCTTCAATTCCCAGATAAACATTGTCGGCAGCGCTGCGCGAAGGAACAAGTGAAAGTTCCTGGGCGATGATGGTGATCCCCCGAGAAAGAGCTTCGCGGGGCGAGCCGATTGTGACGGCTTGCCCCGCGAGCTCAACTTCCCCGGAATCGAGTTGGTATACGCCAGAAAGAATCTTTCCAAGCGTCGACTTACCAGCTCCGTTCTCTCCGATGAGAGAGTGAATGGTGCCAGAAGCGATCTTGAGGTTCACGTTATCCAGCGCAATAGTCGCGCCAAAACGCTTGCTTACGCTTCGAACCTCAAGATCCACTTCGGCATCATTCCGTTCTTTTTAGCAGGTTCTATTCTGCGGTTGAAATTATCCAGCCCACTCTGCAGTGAACTTGTCGATGTTCTCCTTGTACATCAAAGCCTCATCAGGGACTACGGTTGCTGGATCAATTCCACCAGTCACCTTGCCATTCTTGAGAGCTTCAACCATGGCGTTCATCAAGATCTTGCCTTCAGTTGCAGGAGCGCCGAAGACGCCACCGAACCAAGTGCCAGCCTTGATGCCATCGACTGCTGCTTGTGATCCACCGAGACCGATGAGCTTGGCGGTTTGGCCAGCATCGGTAAGGGCGAGAATCGCACCTTGCATTGACTGATCAGAGCCGATGACAACATCGAACTTCTTGGTCTTCTGCATGATGTCAGCAAGCGACTTCTGCGCGACGTCTGGGCCGAGGTACTTGCCTTCGCCTTCAGCAACAACCTTGATTGCTGGGTTTGCAGAAATTACGGAGTCAAAGCCGAGCTTGAGGGCGTTGTCCAGAGGAATACCCTTGATGCCGTAGAGGTAAACGACGTTGCAAGGATTGAGACCTTCGCAAGCCTTGACTGTGAGCTTACCAAGACGCTCGCCTGAGCGAAGTGGGGCGGCAAGAACAGATACCGAAGGACCTTCAAATTGAGGATCCGAAGTATCAAGTGCGGTGCCCACAATCTGGTTGAGGATACCGACCTTGAGGCCCTTGGCAATGGCTGCTTGGAGATCAGGAATGATTCCCGCACCGTCGACAGAAGCGATGATGATCGCCTTGTACTTACCGGAAGCGATGATGTCCTGAACTTGCTTGCCTTGCTCGCCTGGCTTGAACTGAGCATCGAACTCAGTGATCACCATGTTGTTCTCTGCTGCAATGGCATCCATTTCTTTCTTGGATGCTTGCAACCACGTATTTGCTGAGCTAGCCGAGAGATACGCAATCTCGGTCGCTGGCTCGGCTGGGGCAGCTGCTTCTTCGCTCGATGAGCTAGAGCTGCTGCAACCGGTGAGAGCAAGTGCTGCAATAACACCGCTCACTGCAACCATGCCGACTAAACGGCGGGTTGAACGTGCCATTTTTCCTCCTTCACGGGCGCCCAGGTGGGCGCAATCCAGGGATGTTCCAACATAAGGGTAAGAGTCCAAAGAGAGTACGGATAGGGGCAATTCGCCCAAATTTAACGCTATTCATGGGCTAGGCGCACATTTTCAGGAAGAAGCGGACCTTTAAACGCCTAGGAGCGCTTCAACTTGACCACCCGGCAGGCCAATTGCACCGCCAGGCGTTCATCGGGGTCATCGAGGTTTACGGTCAAGAGCGCGCGAATCTTCTCAATTCGATTCAAGACGGTATTGCGATGAATCCCGAGGCGAGCCGCGGTTTCCGTGGGCGATGATTGGTTATCGAGGTAGCTCTCTAGGGTGAGAATTAATTCCCCGTCATGATCGGCTTCAAGGGCATTGGCTAAGAGAGTTTGCGCAAACTCTGCAAAATTATCTGAGGCATACCACCCGAGCAAAATGCGACGCACACCCATCTCATCGATATGTTGCACCGCCGTTGCCTGCCCACCGGCCTGCGCAATAGTGCACGCCTCTTTGGCTTCAGCCAAACTTGTGCGCAGACCCAACACTCCTTGATAAGGGCGCCCCACTCCCATATGCAAGCGGATGCCGGGTGAAGTAGGAATCAACCTACTCAATGCCGAACTGAGATTCTCTACGATGATTGCATACGACTTCGATTGAGGTTCATCCTTTTCTACAAACCAACCAGACCAACCATCCGGACGTTCGATGATGGGACCCTTCACTCCCACCGCTTGGAGCGCGCGACTTAACTCATCGGAACCATTGAGAATACGTTGTGGATCCACCTCGCCAGAGACTTGAAGATGAAATGCGGTACACCAACCATCTACTTGCCAACCTAAAATTCCAAGTTGCTCGGTAAGGGTTGGCTCTACTCGATCCTTGGTTGCCGTAATTGCGTTGAGAATTCCAAGCCTGAAGCGCGCATCGCGTTCTCGTTCAAGGCGATCCGCGACCAAGATGGTGGCAATAAACCACGACGCAACGGCAAGTACTTCACTTGCTGACGATGAACGGCTCGGCGATGGTGATTTGAGGCGAAGCGCTAACCAGAGGGTCGGCTTTTCGCGAGGAGCGAGTGAGAGTGGTTGGGCAAAGTAGACGAAGTCGCCCGCTCGTTCAGAACTAGGAACTTCCAAGATGGGCAGCGGGAGAGGACCATCAAAATCTTTAGGAGTAGAGCTTGAAACTACGGTGGCATCTGAGCCGAGTAGTGCAGTCGATCCTTGTAAGACGTTTGCCAAAACGCGAAGCGCATCCTCAATCGAGCCACCGCGCGGAATTTTACGGAGTTGCGTAAGCGCCTGGAGAATTGCATCGCTTCGAGCCAGGAAAGGTAAGCGAACTATTCGCCGAATATCATCGGCCAGCCTCAATGATTCGACCTGCGAAATAGTGATCAAAGGAATCTGCAATTTATCTGAAAGCCGAGTTGCTGGGAGCCCAATTCTCATAGCAGGTGAAACCAGCACAATCCCACTGGCCTTTCCATCTGCCGCAGCCCTGAGCGCGATATCTACTTGATAGGTATCGGTGCTTAATGAAGTTGCATCAAAGATGAGGAGGCGATTCTCCATAGTGGCGATTTCATCTTCTACATGGAATGAATTAAAAACATTAACGTCTTCAATGACGCGATCGATGCCTTCAGCACCACTTACTAGGACGGCATCGACAAAGAGATCGGTAGCTAGCAATTGCCGAAGCGAGGTAGTGGCTGGGTCGACAACGGAGTCCACCGCTCCCCCTTTCTACCAAGGCTATTTAGCCGGAAGGTAGGAGTCTAACTTCGTCACCATAGTTTTCCAGGCGACGTCGTGCGCCGCTTCTTCTCCCAGGCGTGCAGAAAGCGCGGGGCCCAGGTGTGCGAGATCACTTGGGCGATCGAGTCCAGCGACGAAAGGCCAGCTATCTAGAGGGGTGAGTGCGCCTCCCAAGATGGGATCGCACTGCCCCATGAGATCTTTCATGAAATCAAGCCCCAGCGCCACGCTCTGAGAGCCGAGCATGTTGACCGCATATTCGGCATGATCCACATAGCTCTCCACCGTGGGCTCTTTCGAGAGAAATTCGCCGAAACCATTGAGTGCTACAAAACCGCCCGATGCGGCGACCGCCTTCAGTTGTGCATCACGGAGGTTTCGCGGATGATCTCGAAGTTCAAAACATGAAGAGTGACTGGCGATGAAGGGCTTCTTGGCAACTTCATTCACGTGCCAAAAGCCGTTCTCTGAAAGATGGCTGATATCGAGCACAATCCCGAGTCGTTCTAACTCGGCAACGGCTTGCACGCCCAAAGCAGTGAGTTTGCCACCGGTATCGCGTTCGCCCACTCCGTCGGCCATCATGGTGCGCCGATTCCAGGAAAGCGACATCATGCGCACGCCCATGCGATAGAAGACGTCGATAACTTCGAGACTGCTACCCATTCCTTCTGAGCCTTCCAGAGCAAGGATGAGTGCAATCTTCTTTTCAGAGATTGCCTTGGCGATATCACCATGGTTAAGACAAATCGCTACCTCGGACTTATATTTCTCTTCGATCTTCCACGCACATTCAAGGAGCAGAAGTGTTCGGCGCAATGCGCCCTCACCAATGAATTGTTCTTCCACGTAAACAGGAAGTACCTGCAGAGCGACTCCGCCAGCTTTCAACTGCGGCAACCAGAAATCACCAAAAGGATCGGCGATGCCGCGCTCCTGTTGATGGAGCACGCCAAGCAAAAGGTCATTGTGGCAATCGGCCATCGGTATCAATTTCTGGGCCATCACATCCTCCTTAACTGAGCTTTCGAGCGGAATACCTCGATGTTATCCCTGCTGCGCCCTCTTGAGTACCGCATCCAATGCGCCACTTTCCATAAAGAGCGATGCACGCGTCATCACTTTCCCGTTAGCAGTCACTACAGAGACGCCACGTACATCTAGTTCACCAAGTTCACTTGATACAGCAGGAGCGGGGGTACCCCGCATGCTCCACATCACAGTAACTCGGTCGCCCGCTTCAATCATCTCCAGAATTTCCCGACGGTAATCTGGGTAACAGGAGTAAAGCTCATTCATAGCAATCGCATCTGCCTCAGCAGAGGCTACTTCAGCTACACCATTAATCTCGACATAGAGATCATGAGCAACGTAGCGGCCGGTGCCCTCAGAATCTTTTCGATTCTCCGCCTCGTTGTAGCGTCGGTAAATCTCTCCAGCTGCGAGATGTTCCGACATCTTCTCCCCTGACTCTTCCGGTATTCGCGGGTATTAATGGGTATTAATGGGTAGCGAGCGGACCGGCAGCTTTAACTTGAACGCGACATCCTTGACCAGGTAAGTAGCTCATCGGAACTTCCACTACAGAAGTGATTCGAACCTGATCGGCATCAGCACCGGCGCGAATGGCCGCCTCTGTTGCCAAGCGCTTGGCGTCATCAAGACACGCATCACGGCCTTCAGCTTCATAGCGATATACGCGATCGACAGCTCCCGAAGCCTCCGCAATAGCAGCGCCAAAAGCATTTGCTACTGAATGATGGGCGGGGCGAATAACACCGGCAACGCCTGGGATGTCATCAGGTACCAAGTGCGAACCTCCGCCCACTGCAATGAGTGGAAGGGAAGTGCGGCTGGCCTTCATGCGATCACAGAGAATTTGTATTTGCTCATCAACCCAAGCAAGTGCCCCAGCAACAGTGGCATCCTTTACGCCAGCAACCTTTGATGCGTCACCAAAACCAGTAAGTCGACCACCCTTAGTAGAGATGTCAGAGAGCGTAAGGGTAGATCCACCTGTAATGAGCGCTTCAGTCACTACTCGATACCCCACAGAGTCTGGACCAACACGCACTCCACCATCTTCTTCACGAACGATGGTGCCGCCGCCAAGACCAATTGAAATCAAGTCAGGCATACGGAAGTTTGTACGCACGCCGCCTACTTCTACCGCGGCAGATGATTCACGAGGGAAGCCATCGATCAAGATTCCGACGTCGGCCGAAGTACCACCCACGTCGATAACTAATGCGTCAGAGAGTTTGGCAAGTGCGCATGCGCCACGCATTGAATTAGTAGGACCAGAACCCACAGTAAGAATCGGCAGACGAATAGCCTCTTCAGCTGTCATCAAAGTGCCATCGTTCTGCGTGAGGTAAGAATCCACTTTGAGACCATGGCTCAGCAGGGCGCCCTGGAAACCGTCGACCACGCGCTTGGCCACACCAAAGAGTGAGGCATTCAAGATGGTCGCGTTTTCACGCTCAAGCAGGCCAATCGCGCCTACTTGATGAGAGAGGGAGACTGCGTAATCTTCACCGAGTTCTTCAGCGATAATCGTCCCAGCTCGAAGTTCTTGCTCATAATTTGCTGGAGCAAATGCGCAACTTACGGCGATCGCGTTGACTACGCCCTTGCACTTCTGCGCAAAATCACGAACTGCTTGCTCATCGAGAGGCGAGATCTCGCTGCCGTCGTACTCATATCCACCTTTGATGATGGCAGACGGTCCGATAACAGTGGCGTGCAGATCCTTGGGCCAAGCAGCACCTGGACGAATCGCAAGCGATGACGGTGCTGCCAGACGCAGTACGCCCACCTGTTGGAGGTCCTTGCGTTGAATAATCGCGTTAGCTGGATGTGTGGTACCGAGCATCGCCTGCTTAATGTGGCTCTTGTCGATTCCTTCGATCACAGCCTTCAGCGCGGCAGCAATGCCATCGGACGGATCAGGTGTGGTCGCAGCCTTCGTGCTTGCAAGCACATTGCCATCTTGATCGACCACAACTGCGTCGGTGTTTGTTCCACCTACGTCAATACCTATTCGTAGACGACTCATTTCCTGGCTCCTTCCATCGGTGTATAAGGGACGTCATATCCAAATGCTTTCGGTCCTACGAGTTCGAGCATGCCCTCTTGGTGCCACTCAGGTGCGCACGGCAAACCAATAACGTCTACCCGTTGGCCAAACGCGAGAGTCTCAGTAGTGATGGGTTGCGCATTCTCATGATCAAGAATGCAAATGAGATCTGGCGTAGTCACTATTGGTTTCCCATCTTCAAAAGCCATCAGGAGCTCGTTCTGGATCTCAATGCGCATCGTGCGAGTGGGATCAGTGAGATGCTCAATCACCAAGGTGCCTTTAGCGAATCCTTCTGTGGTGCGACGATCGATATCGATCACCTTGCCCGAGAAGTACTTGTGCCCACCAGAAAATTCTAGAAAGGCATCGTAAGCGCCAACTTCGCCCCGTTGAACGGCAGATAACTTCCGTCCTAAGTCAACGCAGTAGGACATCGAGCCTTGAATGCCGAATTTTCGCACTTGTGCCACCGTCATCGGGTAGCAAGAAATTCCATTAGCCATGCCTAGTTGCATCACCGAGGCGCGAGCTAGCTTTTCGGCAACCTGGTTCGTGGTCGTTTGAAAGACCACAATATTTCCTTTTTCATCTGCGACACTCATGGGCGACGCTGGAATTCCAGCAAGAGTAAAGACTGTCATCTCAATTTGTGGGAAAGCTCGACGCATGGAGTCTGCATCAATAACTGGCAGGCCCATTTCTGCAGCGACAGCAATTGGAATAAGTGTGTTCATGCCACCCACTTCGATCGGCATGATGGCGACCGGCTTCTTACCTAAATACGCAGCAAGTGAGGTCACGCAGCCGACAAACTCTGGTCCAGCCGGCACTTTCTCTGAAATTACCGTAGGGGCACCAATAACTGCAGTCGTGAGCACTAATCCGTCTGGATCCAACTCATCTGGAGAGGCAATCATGACAGAACCAAAATCTTCCATGGCTTGGCGCACCATCAAGCGAGCGATATACGGATCACCGCCACCACCGGCTCCGAGCAGAGTGGCACCCAGCACCATGTCATCGAGATCCTCAAGGGTTAACTCGCGCATCTGCCACTCCTTCGATCCTGTGGATGTCCATCCAGGCGAGCACCCTGTCGGGGCTCCAGAGTCCGACGGTAGGGCCTTGAGGGAGCGATGCCAATGGGCGCCCCGCCCACTATTTTGAATGGCTGAGGACATTTGGCACAGAGAGTCGCGCTCATGGCGGCCATCAGCCCTGGAACTTGGAGATCGGCACGTAGGGCACGTCATACCCAAAGGCGGAGGGGCCGACCAGTTCGAGCATCCCTGGTTGGTGCCATTCGGGGGCACAGGGCAAACCGACCACGTCGACGCGTTGACCAAAGGCCAGGGTCTCTGTGGTGATGGGACCAGCATTCTCATGATCAAGGATGCAGATTAAGTCGGGGGCCGTGATGATGGG
>CAIMVH010000180.1 GCA_903844855.1 uncultured Actinomycetes bacterium
ATTACTGATACTCGCCCAGAACGACTAGAACATCTCTGCGAAAAGTTTGGCGTATCTAGCGCATCGAATGCGCAAGCCGTCAACGGCGCTGAAACAGTTTTCCTCGTGGTGAAGCCGCAAGACATGGCAAACCTTTTGCGAGAGGTTGCTTCCAGTATTCACCGCGACGCGTTAGTTATATCGATGGCAGCAGGTATTACTACGGTCGCACTGCAAGCTGAATTACCGTCGGGTATAGCGGTGGTGCGCGTAATGCCGAATACGCCGGCTTTGGTGGACAAGGGTATGACAGCGATCTCTCCTGGCTCTCACTGCAGCGAAGACCACCTAGCACATGCGGAGAATTTGCTCCGTAGTATTGGAAAAGTAATTCGAATAGCCGAAAAACACCAAGATGCTGTCACCGCAATTAGCGGTTCGGGACCTGCCTATATTTACTATGTTGTTGAGGCCATGATCGAAGCCGGAGTATTACTCGGCTTGCCACGAGCCACGGCCTCGGCCCTAACTTTGCAAACCGTCGTCGGCGCAGCCGCCATGCTCGATGAAACTGGTGAGCATCCGAGTGTTCTTCGTGAAAATGTCACCAGCCCCGCTGGTACCACCAGTGCAGCACTACGTGAGCTAGATGATCATAAAGTTCGCGCCGCTTTTCTCTCGGCCATGGAAGCTGCTCGTGATCGTTCACGCGAATTAGCGCAGGGCCAGTAGTACAGGGGCTATGACTTTCACCCAAGTTGCCGGCTTCACACTTCTCGTTGCCCTACTCACCATTCTTCCAGGCGCAGATGTGGCGCTGATTCTCCGTGCGGCTCGCACCGAAAGTAAACGCGTTGCATTCGTCACTGGTGTGGGCATAGCCGCTGGGTGTTTAGTGTGGGGCGGCGCGACTGCACAAGGTTTAAGTGCTCTGCTCGTGAGATATCCGCAGGCATACCGCACCATTTCAATCCTTGGTGGGCTCTACCTCCTTTGGTTGGGTTGGTCGGCGCTACGCACGACCCACGCGAAAGGCGCCACCACTGCAAATCTAGGATTTAAGAGTGGGTTTCTTACCAACATTCTTAATCCAAAGGTGGGCGTCTTCTACCTCTCGCTACTACCGCAGTTCGCCCCGCCGGGTCCTGGATTGCTCTGGCGCTCGCTCTTGCTAGCTGCCATCCATGCCTTCTTTTCGCTCCTCTGGTTCACCATCTTGATCTACCTTTTTAGCAGGGAACTCCCAGGTTGGTTGGCGAGATTACTGCCATGGGTAACGGGTACGGCACTAACGCTCTTTGGGTTACGCACAATCTTCCTCACCTGACCGTAGGCTCAGCCTCATGAAACGCACTCGCACCATAAGGCTGGCTGCATCTGCGGCCTTATTTGTGCTGCTGAGTAGTGCACTCACCCACGCCGAAGCGGCCACTTCACTTTCGAAGACCCTGACAATCGGCCTCGAAGATGATGCGGCAATTGCCCTTTCAACCAAGAACGGTTGGATCCTGGCCGGTACCACTTTCGAGAGCAGCGAAAGTTCAACTGTTTTTACAGATCGTGCACTTGGAGGAAGTGACATTTGGATAGCAAGCCTAGATGCCACCCTCGCTCCAACATGGAGTCATCGGGTTGGCACGGTGCAGAACGATATTTTCGGTGGCGCAGCCCTAGATCAAAGTGGAAACATTTGGCTTGTTGGTTCGTCGCAAAGCGAGAGTGTTACAGCGACTCCGATTGCAATGACGACTCCTGCGCCCACCACTTTGGGTCCAGGAAATACCCCGATCACTGTTAATCCTGATGGAGTCTCTCTCGCTTCTCCATTAGTGGCAGCGCCAAGGCCGCTAAGCCAACTTTTCATTCAAGGGGTGCGCTCCGATGGCAGTGCACTACTTAAGGCCACCATTAGTTTTGGTGCAAAGTATGCAGTGCTGCCCATTGGAGTGGTATCTGATACCACTGGGCTCTGGATTGCCGGCACCATCCTGACACTTGAGAGTAAAGCCATGCGAGGTTTTTATCTGAATTGTGATTTTGCTCTGCAATGTAAGGCACCAATTTATCTAGGCAAGAGTGGAACATCGATTCGAACTACTGCATTGAGTGCAGGGAATTTATTAGTGGCCGGATCAACCACTGATGTGTGGAAAGGAAAGCCTGCCATCGGCAAGGTCGACGCCCTAGCCTTGGTGATTAATGCGAAGAGTGGGGCCATTACGCAAACTCTACGAAGTGGAAATTCTGGCACTCAGCGTTCGTGGGAGAGTGGAGCTTTCGTGAATGGCGGAGCAGTTCTTGCCGGCACTGTCGATTATGGAAAGAAGATGGAGATTGTTACTACGACATTCTCCAAGGTGGGAGCAGTGGTTAGCACGCGGCGCTGGCTTGGAACTCCTCCGGTGTCTCTGGCACCCAGGACGGGTGGCGCGATTGCGCTCGCCTTCTCGGTAAGCCCAAGTGAGCTTAAAGCCATCTCGCCGCCTACCAAAGGGGTGGGCCTTGATGCCCTCTCGGTGAGCCTTTCAGCAAGCAAATCGGGTACACGTGCGCTCAGCGCCTCTCAGGTGACTCCGAGAGTGGGAGATCAACCCCTGCTCGCGTTGGCGGCCAATTCCACGGGGTTGCTCATGGTTTCAGGCGCTGGAGCTGGGCCTCTCTTCCTCGACTTCTACCCGGATTCGGGTTCCGGGGCGGTAAAGCGATAGCCTGACGCTTTCAGCAACGAAAGGGTTACTCGTGGGTTCAGTCATTAAGAAGCGTCGCAAGCGGATGGCCAAGAAGAAGCACCGCAAGCTTCTAAAGAAGACTCGAATTCAACGACGTAATAAGGTTTAGTTAGCGCGTCCGCTTAAGCCGCAAGCCAGAGTAGGCCGAGTGGGCTTCCCACAAGGAGGCCAAGTTTGCTGCTGACTCTGGCCCACATTGCTCCCTGACTATGCGTCGTATCAACTCCGGAGATGAGTTTTCCTTTTCCGCTTGCGAGTGCTGCAGAACAGAGGCGACCTTGACAGCCGAATGTCACATTGCTGCCATCAATAGCCAATGGCAATGTAGGTACACCTAATCCCGTAGTACTCACCTGAGCAGTTTCGCTGGCGGTAAGTTCCTTATAGAAGAGCGTGTCGGCGCTCGGGGTACCCGCCCCTTTCGTGGATGCCGCAAGCCATGATCCGTAAACCTTGGTGCCAACTGCTCCGATGGCTACGCCGTATCCAGCGACGGGGAATCGTGCATCTGCTGCATCAACAGTGTCAAACTTCCAATCTGCCGGATTTGCTGATGCACGAACTGCATGTCGCACATCGCCTTGCGTCGCCTTACGATCTCGGTCAATGGTGATTACTGAATCGTAAATAAGGTGCACGCTCTTCCCTACTACCTTGGCCGCTAAATGGAAAGCCACATCACCGGTAGTGCGCCCCTCTGTCTTACGATCTCCATCGACAAGTTCGTACTGCCACGTCTTCCCACTTTGAAGAGCACCTAAGAGAATGCCTTGGCTATCGTCTCTATAGTAAACTTGGAGACCGGCAGGAGTGGCGACACATGCATTGCTGATGTTGACATCGCTCTTAGTGCGCACTCGCATTGGATCCTCGACAGATTGAGTAAGTGGACCATTGCCATCGACAATGTCGTAACTCCACTTCTTTCCGTCGAACGCTGCGTGACGGAGATCTTTATCCTCCATATCGGAATAGAAAATGTGCAGAATCTGGCTTTTGACCGGGCCCGTCACGCATGTGCTGAGGGCTCCATCGAGATTATTTGTAGTGGTGCCTCCAATGACAGAGTTTCCATCAATAGTTTCGATGACCCACTTCTTATTCACTAAAGTGGCGCGCTTAAGATAACCGGTGCGCCTATCGTTATAAACAAAGACAGTTTGATTTCGCCAGGTGGTTGCTGCTGCAAAGGAAGGATCGGCCCCAATGTCGATAGTGGAGGCCTTCCAGCTGAGTTGTGGGGTGATCGGACCGGCCGCTGCGGCCACACTTGTACCTAAAGGATTTACCGATCTGATAGCAAATGTATACGAGGTACCGACTTTAAGGTTTGGAATCGTGATGGGAGAGCGCTCGACCGTCGTTAAGGCCGCTCCGGGCATCGTGGTTACTTCGTAGCCCGAAACTTGAGTGATTCGAGCATCGATAGGAGGATCAAAATTAATCATCACCGATCGATCACCGACGAGTGCGGATACATTCCGTGGTGGCGAAGGAAGTGTGGTGACGGCGCCTGCCGGAGGTTTGGTGCGCAAATCTTCAAGCATGGCTGTCGCAATAGGACCCACGTCGTGGATAACTTCGCCAGCGTCTAATTGCGGGGACATCAGGGAGTTCTTGTCTCCGCTTGGAAATGTGCTCTCATCAAGGTGGCTCACTGATGAACCATCGTCGTACCGAGCGGGCGAATAAATCTTGGGCTTGGTTCCGTTGTTAGCAGCGATTCCTAAGGCTCCACCCCAGTAAAGAGTGTTTGTAAGTGCGCGACCCAGCTCAACAGAGGGCGTTGGCAAATCAGAGAGTCGCTTGTCATCAATAGTTCGAGCGAAAGCGTCGTAAGCAGTTGGTCTATCAAGTGTGCCAACTCCGGAATAAGGATCGTAGGTATCGGAAGAGAGAAATCCAAGGCCATGACAGAGTTCGTGAAGAACGACGGTAACTAAGTCGTATTTACCAAAAGATGGCCGACCGTCGGTGCCGAAATACCACACAGTGCCCGATGAAAAGCGCGCCACAATTTCAGCACTTGAGGGGTCGAGATCTTTCCCAGCAATGGCATTGGCAAGGGCGGATGGATAGTAGAGATCTTTATCCGGTGCGTTAGTAAAACCACTGTGATAATTTCCAGGCCTTGCAGAGCCCAACACACCCGCGCCTAGGTTAGACCAGGTGGCGTCGATTGTTACTGGCACATTTGAAGGGAAGAGGTCAGCCCAGATACCCACTGCGGCATCGAAAGCGACTTTGGCTTGCTCGGGAAAATTTGTGTACCGCACCGTGATAGTCGTCGGCTTGGACACTGCCCGTTTCTCGCGCGGAAGTGGAGCATCCGGGGCGAGCTCATTGGCTAGCCCACCGGCGTAGAGATAGCCCCACTTCAGGGCTGGCTTGGTCTGTGCGGTGAGCGCTTGGGCGGGTGAAATCTCATAAGTGGTGAGAAGGGAGAGGAGTAGAGCTCCGCTCATGAAGCCCGCGCGAGCTCTGATCAGGCGACGACTGAGCATGAAGGTGACGGTATCAGCCAGAGGGGGGAGAATAAGAGGCACCTAGGGAAATCTCCCCAACTTCCCAGGGTTGAGAGGCGGAGAGTGATGAAGCGCGTACTTGTAGCCGGCGCCGCCCGCTACCTTGGTAACGCCCTGCTCTCTTCGCTGGCAAACGACCCGGAGATCGAGAAGATCATCGGGGTAGACATCACCGCCCCTGTGCACGATATCGGACGGGCGGAGTTCATCCGGGCGGACATTAGAAATCCGGTTACCAGCCGAATCATTGATGACCACAATATTGATACTGTCGTGCACGCTGGCGTGCTCGCCACACCACTCGAACATGGTGGACGTACGGTGATGAAAGAAATCAACGTCATTGGATCGATGCAACTTCTTGCCGCCTGTAAGAAATCTCCTTCTGTCAAGAACGTGATCATCAAATCCACGACTGCAATTTATGGTGCGAGCTCTAAAGATCCTGCGCTCTTTAGAGAGAGTACGCAGCCAGGTCGTTTGCCAACAACTGGTTTTGCCAAAGACGCGAATGAAGTTGAAGGATACGTGCGCAATTTTGCAAGGGAGAGAAGTGATGTTCGTGTCACAACCCTTCGTTTTGCTAACGCGATTGGACCTGAAATGGTGACACCACTCACCACCTATTTTGAGTTACCTGTATGGCCGGCGGTTCTTGGGCATGATCCGCGGTTGCAGTTTATTCATGAGGACGATTTAGTGCGTGCGATGCACCATGCAGTAATTACAGATCAAGGTGGCACCTTTAACATTGCCGGAGGAGGAACTATCACCCTCAGCCAGGCAGCTCGATTGGCAAAGCGCCCACTCCTTCGTCTGCCAGCCAAATTCTTCTCCCCAGCGAGTGGCACATTGCGTCGCCTTGGGGTCGTCGATCTTTCACGTGAACAACTCTCACTTCTTAAATATGGTCGTTTGGTAGATACCTCTCGCGCTCGCGACTTGCTTGGATTTACAGCCGAATTCTCCTCGCGAGATACCTTCGAAGAGTTTGTAGCTCACCGAATCACGAAGCGAGCTGGTCTTCGTGGAAAATAATAAAGGGAGCGTCTCCGACGTTATCGACGCCACTGGCGAATTAGCAGCCAGCGTTGTCGGTCTATTTCTTAAAATTAACCCTGAGCTTTCACAAATAGTACAACAAGGAACTAAAGACTTAGTTTCAGAGGTATCTAAATTACTCGGAGATAGTCTTGATCCAACCGTGCACTTTCTTGCAGAACGTATGACCGGGGATTATTCAGTCGATGAGTTTGGTTTCGATCCCGAACTCACCGAACGAGTATTTCTACCCATATTGCGTGTGCTTTACGAAAAATGGTTCCGTGTAGAAGTAAGAGGGATTGAGAATCTGCCAGCAAAAGGAGCCTGCTTACTAGTTGCTAATCATTCAGGAACGGTTGCACTTGACTCTTTGATGACACAGGTGGCAGTTCACGATGCAGGTCATCGTCATATGCGCGGACTCGGAGCCGATTTAGTATTTGCCACTCCCTTCTTCGCTGACCTCGCCCGCAAGTCTGGAGTCACACTTGCGTGCCAAGATGATGCTGAACGACTTTTAGCCAACGGTGAGGTAGTAGGCGTCTGGCCCGAGGGTTTCAAAGGAGTGGGAAAGCTCTATAAAGATCGCTACAAACTTCAACGATTTGGTCGAGGTGGCTTTGTAAATGCCGCCGTGCGTGCGAAAGCACCAATCATCCCGGTATCCATCGTAGGCGCCGAAGAGACCTACCCCATGCTGGCGAATGTGCCGGTACTTGCCAGGCTTCTTGGCTTACCTTACTTTCCAATAACTCCCACTTTCCCCGCTTTTGGTCCGCTCGGAATGCTCCCGCTTCCCTCGAAGTGGATCATTGAATTTGGTACTCCTATTTCTACGGTCGAGTTAGAAGATGAACCCATTCAACATCTCGATCTTGCGGAACAAATCCGCGGGGAGATTTCAGCGACGTTGGAGCGGTTACTCATTGAACGAGGGAACCCCTTCTTATGAAAGTAACAATTATCGGAAGACCTGGGTGCCATTTATGCGATGTTGCTGAAGACGTGATCAAGAGTCTCATTTCAGAAAGCGAGATTGAATTCGAGAAGTTGTCGATTTTGGATGATCCCAAGTTGGCTGCTCGTTATAGTGAAGAAATACCCGTGATCCTGATCGATGGGAAAGTTCACGACATATTTAGAGTTGATGAGAAACGTTTTTTGAATGCGATTGGTCATGGCAGTACTCGTTGACAGCCCCATTTGGCCAGCGCATGGTCGATTGTGGGCTCATCTTGTTTCGGACACATCACTTGAGGAGTTGCACTCCTTTGCTCAAGCGTTAGGTATCCCAGAGCGCGGCTTTGATCTAGATCATTACGACATTCCAGAAGAGTATGTTTCCAAGGCTATCGAGGCCGGTGCGCACTTTATGCCGGCCCGGGAACTTCTTAAGCGTCTTATTGACTCTGGGCTCAGGGTCTCTGCTAAATCTCGGCGGTTCCGCTAAATACGTCGTCGGCATCAACAATTCGGTATGCATAACCTTGCTCGGCTAGAAAGCGCTGGCGATGCGCAGCGAAATCTTGATCAACGGTATCTCTGGCAACCACGCTGTAGAAGCGCGCGCTTCGCCCATCGGCTTTGGGGCGCAAGACTCGGCCCAACCGTTGTGCCTCCTCTTGTCTGGATCCAAATGATCCCGACACTTGAATGGCAATCGAGGCTTCTGGAAGATCAATCGAGAAGTTCGCTACCTTTGAAACTACTAAACACTTCACTTCGCCGGTGCGAAAGAGTTGAAAGAGCCGCTCACGTTCCTTCACAGGTGTTTCGCCTTTGATGATGGGTGCGCCTAAGCGTTCACCGAGTTCATCGATCTGGTCAATATATTGTGCAATAACGAGTACTTGATCATTTGCATGGTGACGAGCAAGGGATTCCACAAGACGACTCTTTGTTTGCGTGGTCGCACAATATCGGTAGCGCTCTTCTGGCTCGGCCGTTGCGTAGAGTAACCGCTCGGCATCTGTCAAAGTGACGCGCACTTCGACGCAATCAGCGGGCGCAATATAACCCTGTGCTTCAATCTCTTTCCAAGGAGCGTCGTAGCGCTTGGGACCGATGAGAGAGAAGACGTCACCTTCGTGGCCATCTTCACGAATGAGTGTGGCGGTGAGTCCAAGGCGACGTCTCGATTGAATATCGGCGGTGAAGCGGAAAATAGGTGCGGGGAGTAGGTGTACTTCATCGTAAATAATTAAGCCCCAGTCGCGTGAATCGAAGAGCTCGAGGTGTGCATAAACACCTTTTCGCTTTGTGGTCATCACTTGATATGTCGCAATGGTGACTGGACGAATCTCTTTCTTCGCTCCCGAATACTCGCCGATCTCTTCGTCAGTTAAGTTGGTGCGTTTGAGTAGCTCATCGCGCCATTGTCTGGCGGCAACTGTGTTAGTGACCAAAATGAGCGTGGTCGCTTGGGCGAGCGCCATCGCCGCGGCGCCCACCATGGTTTTTCCGGCACCGCAAGGGAGGACGACAACACCAGAACCGCCATGCCAGAAGTTTTCAGCCGCGTGTTTCTGATAATCGCGAAGTTTCCACTCTTCTTCTTTAAGGGAGATGGGGTGTGCTTCACCATCGACATAACCTGCAAAATCCTCTGCCGGCCAACCTAGTCGTAGTAAGACTTGCTTGACGTGTCCACGTTCACTCGGATGTACCGCAACCATTTCGTTGTCGATACGAGCGCCCATAAGTGGAACCATCTTTTTAGAGCGCAACACCTCTTCCAGCACAGCGCGGTCATTGCTTACCAACACAAGGCCGTGCACGGGATGAGCTTCAAGGCGGAGGCGACCGTAGCGCGACATAGTGTCGGCAATATCGACAAGCAGTGCGTGTGGCACCGCATAACGAGAATAACGAATCAAGATGTCGATGACTTGCTCAGCATCATGGCCAGCTGCGCGCGCATTCCATAAACCAAGAGGGGTGAGTCGGTAGGTGTGCATGTGTTCCGGTGCACGCTCTAGCTCTGCAAAGGGAGCGATTGCGCGACGGCACTCACCGGCCAAGGCATGATCGGTATCTAAGAGAATGGTCTTATCGGATTGGACGATAAGCGGGCCGTCGGTCATCCCTCCAGTTTATGGCCTGAAAGTACTTACCGCTTACCGCGCCTGGATGCGGCTATTGAGCGAGAATTTTGGTGATAAGCGCGCTGGCCAACCGGGCCCGCTCAGGAATGGCGGAGGCACTTGCCCACTCGTTCGCCGCATGTGCGCCTTCGCCGACAGCGCCGATTCCATCGATAGTCGGTATCCCTAACGCGGCGGTGAAGTTTCCATCACTTGCGCCTCCCACCTCAGCGCTACCCAATTTTGGCATACCAAGTTCTTCTGCACACTTCACGGCCATTTCAAAGAGTCGAGCACTTGAAGAGGGATCAAGTGGTGCTCGATTGACGCCACCTTCTATCCGTATAGATGCACCACCGCGCGTGGTGCCCGCTAGGGATGTTATTTCAGCATGAACGCGGCTCTGCTCAGCCATTGTGAAAGCCCGTACATCGATATCTAATTGTGCGAGCGCCGGCACCGTATTAAGAGTGGTACCTGAGTGCAATACGGTGGGCGTTACCGTGGTGCCCACACTACTTTTCGCAGCAGCAAGAATTGCTGGGTAGAGCGTGGCAATTTCTAAGGTGGCGTTTATGCCTTTCTCTGGGTCGAGACCGGCATGCGCTGCTCTTCCCTCCACAATGACCCGATACATTGAGGTGCCTTTGCGCGCGGTCTTTAATTTTCCATCAAGGGATGCTTCAAAAACTAGAACGGCTTCTGCGCCAGCTGCTATCTCTTCAATCAGTGCTCGCGAACATTCGCTACCAGTCTCCTCGTCAGTTGTCGCCAGGATGGTGACGCCATCACGATTGGCAAGAGATTGAAGTGCGTAGGCGGCTTGTACAAAGCCAGCTTTCATGTCGAAGACTCCTGGACCACGAATCACATCGCCACTCACCTGCCAGAGTGGTTCAAAGGAGCCGTGTGGCCAGACAGTGTCCAAATGAGTGAGCAGTAGAACGCGCGGCGTGGCACTACCCCAACGTAAGGTGGGGCGCCCGAGAACATCTTTTACCTCACCTGGTGCGCCCAGAAGTTCAGTGAGGATGGCATTTGCCTCATCGATCACTCTTCGGCAGGCATCGAGATCTGCAGTGGGAGAGGAGATCTCTACGAGGCGACGAACAAGGTCCATATGGTCATCTTGCCACTTCAGGTGGTTAAGTAGGAACATGGGCGAAGTCAGAGTTGAGATTCTCACGGAGATATCTCGCCAACGCCTCGCTCGAGAGATCTTCGATCTGGTCTGGCCGCTGGAGGAGGGTACCCAAATAACTCCTAACCTCTTGCAAGCCATGGTGCATAGTGGGGCCTACCTCGCTGGAGCCTTTATTGGTGACGAGTGCGTGGGGGCGGCATTTGCTTTCCCTTCGAAAGGCAATGACGACCATTTGCATTTGCACTCACACATGGCAGGTGTACTCGATGCCTACCGCGATCGAAATATTGGGTATGCACTCAAGATTCATCAACGGGATTGGGCAATAGCACATGGGTACGAATTAATTACGTGGACCTTTGACCCATTGGTTTCGCGCAATGCAAATCTTAATCTCACTAAACTCGGCGTCGAAATACCCTATTACTATCGGGATTTTTATGGGCAGATGCCGGATGTACTAAACGCTGGTGATGCAAGTGATCGCGCTATGGCTCACTGGCACTTAAATTCAGCACGAACGAAAAACGCACTTGCTGGCGCGACTAACGTAAAATCAGATGCTCCACTGCTACTCGCTGAAGTTAATGGAGCACCTGTGGCACAAGAGATTGCTTCGCAGGGGAGAGAAGTACGCGTTGCCCTTCCTAGAAACATCACCGAGTTGCGCTCGCAAAATTTAGAGCTTGCTCGAAATTGGCGTCAGCATGTTCGTGCTGCGCTGGAGTCACGCATGGCATCAGGCTGGAAGATCACCGGATTTACCCAAGATCACTGCTACGTACTGGAGGAAAAAGATGCGCATTCATGAAATTGAGATTCGCCATGTGGGTGTGCCCTTGGTGCGTCCTTTCCGTACATCCTTTGGTACTCAGACAGATCGAGATCTACTGATTCTCAAAGTCACGACAGATGTCGGCGATGGTTGGGCAGAGTGCGTGGCGATGTCAGAGCCGCTCTACTCGCCTGAGTACACGCATGGCTGCGCAGATATGCTTGAACGTTTTCTAGTTCCAACATTACGAAAAGTCGGAGATTTTCGAGCCGAAGAAGTTGCCGATATCCTGAAACCATTCTTAGGACATCACATGGCAAAAGCAGCAATTGAAACTGCCCTCCTTGATGCAGAGTTAAAGCACGAAGGTCGCTCTTTTGCCTCATTCTTTGGCGCCACTAAAGAAGAAGTTGATTGCGGCGTTTCCGTAGGGATTGCAGGCAGTATCGACGCGCTACTCGAAGAGGTAGGCGACTACGTTGATCAAGGCTATCGTCGAATCAAACTTAAAATTGAACCGGGCTGGGATATTGATCCGGTCCGCGCCGTCCGCGAAACGTGGCCAAAGATTCTCCTACAAGTCGATGCAAACCAGGCTTACTCGCGCGACGATACCGCTCATCTCGCTGGACTCGATGAATTTAACTTGCTTCTCATCGAACAACCTCTCGATGAGCATGATGTTCTCGGCCACGCGTTACTTTCCCGCGCCATTCAGACTCCCGTCTGCCTGGATGAATCAATTACCTCGTTGCAATCAGCGCGTGATGCAATCGCAATGGAAGCAACGACAGTTATCAATATCAAACCTGGTCGTGTAGGTGGATACTTTGAATCGATCAAGATTCATGACTTCTGCGTCGAAGAAGGCATCCCAGTGTGGTGTGGCGGAATGCTTGAAACTGGAATTGGTCGCGCTGCAAATATTGCACTTGCGGCACTTCCTGGCTTTACATTACCTGGCGATACTTCAGCGTCTAATCGCTACTACTTGAGAGACATCACTACGCCGTTCGTGATGGTAGATGGTCGCATTCGTGTACCAAGTGGTCCTGGGATTGGTGTGGAGATCGATCACGCGTTCCTGGAGAGCGTTACCGTGAGCAAGCGAACGATATAAAACCCGTACCTCACCGTCGAAGAGCTCAACATAAAATTTGGCTCATGCACGGACGTCGGGCCATCAATCGCAGTGAGAGTTCCATGTTGGAGGGTTTTCTCTTGAGGTACACTCCACTAGTCGAGGTAGGTTTCCCGGGAGGCGAATCATGAAGTCCATTGTTAAGTTCAGGGTGGCTGTTGCACTTATGTCCGCAACTGGACTAATTCTCCCAATTATTCCTGCAGAGGCTAAGGCCGCTGCTGCCGCACTCAAGGTGGGCACTATATTCCCGCTCACTGGTGAACTTGAGGCCTACGGCCCTTCACTCGCGAGCGCAGCAGGATTAGGAATTTCTCAAGTCAATGCTGCAATAAAGAAGAATAAATTAACTGGATCTTGCACGTTAGCCGGAAGTGAAGATGACAAAACGAGCGCAGCGGGAGGCGTAGCTGCAGCAACCAATCTTGTAAAAAAGAAGAAGGCAAATGTCGTCATTGGATCGATGGCATCTTCGGTTACGGTGGCTATCGCGAAAGCAGTAACGGTTCCCAACAACGTCATTTTGATTAGCCCATTATCGTCGAGCAAGAACATTACAAGTTTGGTCGACAAGGACACCGTTTTTAGAACTTTCCCGTCAGATCTCAAGCAAGCTAAAGCTTTGGTTGCATCGATGGCTTTGAGCTTGGGTGAAGATGCCACAATCAATATTGGAAGTCTTAAAACTGATTTCGATAACGCTCTTGTGGCAGATTTTAAGAAAGCCTGGATCGCAAATGGTGGAAAGATCGGCGCCGAAGTAAGTTGGACTACTGATGACACATCATTGAATGCCCAAGCAGAGCAACTAGTCGATGGTGCTCCGGACGGGTGGCTCTTGATCGACAATCAAAGCACGATCAGTGATTTAGTTCGCGCGTTATCGAGCACTGGCGAATGGGAGCCTGGGAGCACCTTCACCACAGATATTTTAAACTCGAAGGCACTCATCGCCTCTATTGGTTCCAAGTATGTGGAAGGCATGCGGGGAGTCACTTCAACATTCGCTGGGGAAAATCAGGATTCATTCCAAACTTTATTTGAGTCAAAATTTCCTGACCTTACTTTCACAGGGTATGAGCCGCTTGCATACGATGCTGCGGTGCTGGCTTGCTTGGCAAGCGTTTCCGCAAAGAGTATAGACACCAAGAAATTGATTACGGCACTTCGGAAAGTCTCTGGTCCAAAAGGAACAAAGTATTCTTGGCAGAAACTTGACGCAGCAGTGAAGGCGATTGCTGCTGGGAAGCCAGCAACTTATGTGGGGGCTTGGTCGGAGGTAAATTTTGATAAGCAGGGTGATCCGGGATTGACTTCTTTTGATCTCTTCACCGTGACCTCTGGAATCCCAGAAATCTTGCCCGAGGATAAATTTGTGGTGAAGGGCTAAAGAAGAGCACGAGTCTCCAATTTCCCTTATAGCTGGGGCGATATTGAGTTATTGATCAATTGCTGCGACGCCAGAAATACGAGCGATGGCGAAGCGCTTGATTTCCCCGGAGAGCTGATCAAAGGCGGTGACGTAACCGGCAGCAATAGCCATCGGTTCAATGATTCTGTGTGTGAGGCCACCGTCGGTATCTGCGTATCCGATCCACAGTGATCCGCCGGTACCGCTCATCTCTTGAAGAAAACGTAAAGTTTCGCTTGCAGTAGTTCTCGGAGTCTTTGCAAGTTGAGGAAGAGTGCGTTGCTGTGTTGAAACGTGCTCACCCGTACGTAGGGCGCGCAGCGCGGCGGTGAGTAACTCAGGTGTTGGTAGCGAATAGTCGCCAATGAGGCGGGGTGGTCGTGGTCTGGATTTGGACCTCTTAGATGACGGCGAAGTAAGGGTTGTCATTCCGTCTCTGCCTTCAGCGGCGGGTGCATATCCATGTGAGCGAAGCGTCTCCAATACTTCTTCAAGTGGGGCTGGGGAAATGATCACTGTGGGTGCAAGGCGTCGAAATTCCAGAGCCACGAGGCGTTTATCTTGCATAGCTTCGGCCAATATTGCTTCATCATCGCACCGTAAGTAAGAGTGCACGGCTCCCACCCGGAGGCGACCGTACCTCTTGGCGATGTCGTGTATTTGATAGGTGAGCGACTGGGGCATCTCGGTTTTGGAGACTCTCTTTATGAAGGCCTCAATTTTTTCCGCGTCGTATCCTACGTCGAGTGCATGGCGCAATGATTTTTCAGAGAACCTAAAAACGGTTGCCGTACCCCTACTCTCAACTTCTGCCATAAAGGATATTTCACGAAAGATTTCTGGGTAGAGAGGTCCAGGTGCAATAGCGGTGTGATCTCCTTGTAGAAGAACATGATCGATCAATGGCGGGAGTTGATTCGCAAGCAGAGTTGGTTCTTCGTCTGCGATCAATTGCCTGGCAAATGAAGTGAAGGCTCCGCGGCCGGTAATCCCAAGCCAATGGGCCTCGCGTACTGTCCACTCCACAAATTCGGCTTGCAAATGTTTTGCTCTCCGCGGACGGTTCCACGCCACTAACTCGATGAGTGAATCAAGAGTGGGCGCAAGATCAGTATGTGTCGCGAGTAATTCAAGAGTAAGCGTTCGCAGTCCAGGCGCGGCGGCGCGGTCTAACTCAGGCCCCAGGGGAGCGACGCCTTTACCTTCCTTTGGAGCGCAGAGTCCCGCGGCTCGAGAAGTGATGAGCCAGTGGGCAGCAATCTCTCTCCATCTTTCAACTGGCGTTCGCGCGAGCCAAAGATCGTATGCACTAGTCGGCATGATGCGGTCGTCAAGATCGATGGAGACAAGACCGATGGCGAATGCGCTCTCGGCCACAAATGCCGCGCATGCTTCGGTTACGCCTAAGAGTTGGGCAACGCGTTTAAGTTCGCGAATACTCATCCCGCCGCTGCGTAAAGCGCTTCCAGGTTCGCGCGACCAAGCTTCTAGTAGATCCTCGACCCACATTAAGAAGGCAGCTGCTTCATGAGCACCAGCGCGATCTGCATCTTTCACGCTCTCGCCGATGAGCAACGGTTTAACTGAGTGATACTCGCGATGGACTTTATCTCCTCGTAACGCAATTGCATGCTCCGCAGGAAGCATGACGTGATGCGCATCGGCGATCACGAGAATTTCTTGATCTAACAACCATTGCATTCCAGGTCCGGGATTTTTGACATCCTTAACGCTGCCGCGTGATGGCCCCCAGGTGAGTTTCTTTAACATTTCTTGTGATGCTTCAGGCGCGTCCTTTAAATCAATCTTCTCGATGCGACTTCCAAGGCGCTGTCCAAGGCCGCATAACTCCGGACCAAAAGTATCTCGTACACCGCTAGGAATTCGGTAGGCACCTTCGTCTTTATAAATCAAGCAGATTCGATAGAGGTGGGAGACCACACTCGAGGATGGAACGCCTGTATAAATCTCGACATCTTTAAGGGAAATTGGCACTTCTAGAGAAGCCATGAGTTCTAGCACTTCTAATTCCCATTGATTGAGCGAATCAAGGGCGCGGGAAATGCTCGGGGTGGAATTTGCGCGTGCAGCCAAGGCGCTGATGTCTGGTGGCACTGGTGAAAGTAAGTCAGGGCGACCAGCTAACAGGGCGGCCAACGCGGCATCATCGCGACCACGGAGGTCGTCGGCGAAGGAGCGGTGTGCAGGCTTTGACATAACCGTCTAACGATACCGGCAAAGTGAGAGGGGTTAAAACTCAGGGCTAGCCGCGGGCCGCGACGATGATTCCCACGATTGCTAGCCAGGGTGCCAATATTCGCACGATCCGACGCGCATGGCGGAAATCGTGAATGGGCCAATCTGCTCGCTTTGCGTGGCGGCGCAACTTTGAGTCTGGGTTAATCACGTGTGGCTCACCTACTGCGTTGAGCATCGGCAGGTCGTTTGCGCTATCTGAGTATGCGACACAATTAGCCAAATCAACTCGGCGACCTTCGGCCAACTTTGCCACTGCCGCTGCTTTGGCTCCTCCATGTAAAAGTTCGCCGACAAGAAATCCGGTGTAAATACCATCCTTGGATTCAGCCACTGTTCCAAGCGCCCCGCTCAGCCCGAGGCGCTCCACCATCACGTTCGCCACTTCGATTGGAGTGGCAGTTACCAACCAAACCTCATCACCCGCTGCGAGATGAGCCCGCGCTAGATCAAGAGTTCCATTCCAAATAGCTTCCTTGATCCGTTCTTCGTAGATCTCTTCAGCAATCTCGCCGAGCTGTGAAACACGTTGGCCTTTGATGAAGGCAAGTGCACTCTCACGGATGTGCACCATTTCACCTTTGCGCTCCTTGCCACTGATTCGAAACCGGAGCTGGGCTAAGGCATATTGAGTGAGTTCACGGGGTGCAAAAAAACCGCGTTTATAGAGGCCGCGCGCCATGAGAAAGAGCGTTGATCCACGGAGCATGGTGTTGTCGACATCGAAGAAGGCGATCCGCCCCGAGGTAGGTCCTAGGCTCAGTGGGCTCTCAGGAAGGGTCACTGAGACAGCCTAAAGGATTCCTTCTGAAGCGGCTTACAAATTCAACTACTCTTGACCTGTGACTATCGTGCACTTCCTTCGACATGGCGAGGTCTTCAACCCGACCAAGGTCCTCTACGGACGTTTGCCCGGCTTTCGACTTTCAGACCGCGGATTAGCGATGGCCGAGCGCATTGGCGAATGGAGCGTTGAAAAAGACATTACTTCGGTGCACGCCTCGTCTTTAGAGCGCGCGCAACAAACTGCGGCACCGCTCGCTCTTCGCAAAGGCGTCAGCATCACTACCGACGATCGACTCATTGAATCCTTGAATATCTTTGAAGGCGAACGCTTCTCTGTGGGAGACGGCGTCCTTCGCAGACCGAGCGCTTGGCGCCATTTGTGGAACCCTTGGAAACCCTCGTGGGGTGAGCCATACAAGGAAGTGGTGGCGCGCATGATGGCTGCAGCTCAAGCCGCCCGTCTGGCTGCTGATGGGCATGAAGCGCTTTGCGTTTCGCACCAACTACCAATTTGGATTCTTCGGTCATCGATTGAGGGTCGACCTTTCTTTCATGACCCTCGGAAACGAGAGTGCTCGCTTGCTTCCGTTACTTCAATCGTTTTTGATGCTCAAGGGAACGTGACAGATCTGCGATACAGCGAACCTGCGCGGGATCTCTTACCATGATGAAACGTTTTCTCCCGTTTGTATTGCTCTCAACTCTGCTCGTAAGTTGTGGTGCAGGGACTTCGGCTCCTGGTAACGGTTCTTCATATGTAGCCGGAAATGGTGCGATTACTTTCATCGATCCTCAAGACCGGGTAAGGGCGCCGGAGATATCCGGAACCGGATTAGATGGCGCGCCGGTTCCTCAACTCAGAGGAGTGAGTGTGCTCAACGTATGGGCCTCCTGGTGCGGACCATGTCGAGCAGAAGCGCCCACGCTTCAAGCAATTTCGGTGCAATATCCGAATGTTAATTTCCTTGGATTGCTCACGCGAGACGACGACGATGCCGCTCGGGCATTTCTCCGTCGGTTTAAGATCACATATCCAACTATTCATGATGACGATCTAATATTGAAGTTTGGAAAAACACTTCCCCCGAATGCAATTCCTTCCACAGTCATTCTAGATTCCCGCAACCGAATTGCTGCCCGTATATCCGGCGAAGTAACCGTGGCTGGACTACAAGAATTGCTAAATAAGGTCTTGGCAGAATGATTACAAATTTTTCCAACACCGTGATTGATGGATCACTTTTTCTTGCCATACCGATTGCCTTACTAGTTGGTCTCGTCTCCTTTCTCTCGCCTTGCGTGTTACCACTAGTCCCCGGATACCTTTCCTTCGCTGCTGGTTTAAGTGCAGTGAGCGCCACTTCTAAACGTGCACGCTTGCGAGTATTTCTTGGCTCACTCTTCTTTGTTGTGGGATTCACTTTGGTATTTGTGAGTTACGGTTCGCTCTTCGGTGGTCTTGGTTTGCTATTGGCTGAGCACCAGGGGGTGATCACGAAGATACTTGGCGTCGTGACAATTCTCATGGGGCTACTCTTTGCAGGGGTCTTTAAACAGACTCGGCAATGGCGTCCAAAGATGCGTACCGATGGTGGACTCTGGGGTGCCCCGTTGCTTGGAGTGCTCTTCGGACTTGGTTGGACTCCCTGCCTTGGTCCGGTGATCTCGACAATCCTGGGCATGGCTACCACGCAGGCAAGTGCACTTCGTGGAGCGATACTTGCTGGATTTTTTTCACTTGGAATTGGAATTCCATTTATTCTCGTGGGTGTGCTCTTTCAAAGCGCGATGGTACGGCTGGCGTTCTTTCGTAAAAATGCTCGGCTCATCTCCATCATCGGTGGCAGTATTTTGATTCTGATTGGATTACTTGAGGTCACTGGCCTATGGGATACTTTCACCATCTTCCTACGCAATTCCTTTAGCGGATTCAATGCGGTGCTCTGATGAGTGAGATTACGCCAGCTGATTTGGGTGGTGTCGGCGGATTGAGGTGGTTCTGGCGCCAACTTACAAGTATGAAGACCGCACTCATCCTCCTTATGTTGTTAGCTGTAGCTTCGATCCCTGGCTCTCTGCTTCCACAGCGGAATCAAAATCCAATAGCCGTCAATGAATATGTCCTTAAAAATGAGGGCGCAGCAAAGTGGCTCGAAAGATTGAGCCTTTTCAACGTATATGGATCACCGTGGTTTAGCGCCATATACATCTTGCTCTTCATTTCACTGATCGGATGCGTCATTCCGCGCATGCTCATCCACATTCGAGCCCTTTCTGCAAGGCCGCCGAAGACACCGCAAAATCTTGATCGCCTCACATTCCCAAGGAGTGCTCAAAGTACGGTGCGACCGGATGAAGTCCTTGATCGTGCGCAAGAATGGCTCAAGAAGCATCACTTTCGTTGGGAACGAGAAAGCGATTCCGTTTCGGCTGAGAAAGGGTATTTACGCGAGAGTGGGAACGTACTTTTTCATCTTTCACTTATCCTCTTCTTGGTGGCGATGGGGGTTGCAGCTGGATATGGATCAAAAGGCGAAACAATAGTTGTTGAAGGTGACACTTTCACGAATAGTGCTACCTCGTATGACAACCTCACCAATGGAAGCAAGTTCGACCTGCGAAAGCTGGCACCATTTACTCTAAAGGTAGATCGGTTCGTGCCTACATATGATTTAGCAACTGGTGCGCCAATCGATTACAAACTCTACGTGACTGCTCGCGAATCGGACGGGGCGCCTAAGAGAGAGCTCATTGAAGTCAATCACCCATTACGTTTTGGTTCGACAAATATTTATTTACAAGCTAACGGATATTCACCTGTAGTAACCGTGAAAGATGGCGCTGGAAATATAGTGATGAATGGACCTGTGGTATTTCTTCCACAAGATACCAACCTCACTTCCACTGGAGCCATCAAACTTCCAGATGCAACCCCTACCCAATTGGGTTTTGTCGGAACTTTTCTTCCAACGGCCACGATGGACAAAGTCCGTGGCGGTTTCTCTACATTTCCAGACGCGGTCGAACCTAGATTGCTGCTTTCGGCATGGACGGGTGATCTTGGTTTGGATAAGGGCATGCCACAATCGATCTATCGACTCGACACCACCAAGATGACTCGAATTGGTCTCAAGCAACTCGCAGTTGGCGAAAGTTGGACGCTTCCCGAGGGCGTGGGTTCCATCACTTTCCAGGGATGGGTACGGTGGGTGAATCTGCAGGTAGTGCGCGATCCTGGCAAGGAAGTAGCGCTTGTTGGCAGCGTGTTCGCGATTTTGGGGCTCTTGGCAACTCTCTTTGTGAAGCGTCGCCGCCTCTGGGTGCGTGCGCGCCGGGACGAAGATGGCGCTACGGTTCTATCTATAGCTGGTTTAACCCGCCAGGAGTACGAGGGATTTGAAGCAGAGATGAACGATTTCTGGAATGCGCTTACCGCTAAGGGAGAAGTTCGGTGACAAGTACTAATTGGGCCTACTCAAGCAATTACTTGCTTTATGCAGCGATGATTGTGTACACGCTCGCCATGCTCTCGGCCGCTCTCGAAGTGGCAATCAACGTGAAAGGCGCAAAAGTTCTCGTCACTCCCTCGGGAGAAAGTGGCCCACGTGTTGACGACACGAAGAGTGAGCGTTGGGGCCGGATTGCCATCGCACTCACATCTCTTGCATTTCTTCTTCATTTTGCTGGCGTAATCGCACGCGGTATTTCTGCCCATCGCGTCCCGTGGGGAAATATGTACGAGTTCTCTACGACTGGTTCAGTCGCCGTCACCGGAATGTTCCTCCTCTTACTTCGGCGCCATTCACTTCGTTGGCTCACGTTGGTAGTCACCTTCGCGGTCTTAGTGACGTTGGGAAGTGCAATCACTCTGCTCTATGTCCCCAGCGCGCCACTTGTACCGGCCTTGAAATCAACGTGGTTGGTGATCCACGTTTCCGCTGCGGTGATTTCAGGCGGCGTATTCTTGCTTGCAAACGCGGTAGCTGGCGCCTATCTCTATCTGGATCGTGTGGAATCTCGTGGTCCACGTCCGGCATGGGCTCTCAAGATTCCATCCCTCGATGCTCTTGATCGACTCTGTTACCGGTTGGTGGCATTCGTCTTTCCGCTCTGGACCTTCTCCGTCATCGCGGGCGCTATCTGGGCAGAATCTGCTTGGGGACGATACTGGGGTTGGGACCCGAAGGAGACCTGGGCTTTCATTACGTGGGTCGCCTACGCGGCCTATCTGCACGCGCGCGCCACCACGGGCTGGAAAGGACGCCGGGCAGCCTGGCTCTGCCTCTTGGCGGGCTCCTCATTCCTCTTTAATTATGTATATGTCAACGTATGGGGCAGTGGAAAACATACATATTCTGGACTCTAGATCAAGATCTGCACCAGCTTTCCCCTCTTCGAAGTAGAGTAAATGGACGGCAAAAATGGGGGATAAAAATGGACTCAGCGCAATTTGATCAGATGAAATCTGGCAAGGGCTTCATTGGTGCATTGGATCAAAGTGGTGGCAGCACACCGAAAGCGCTGAGCCTTTATGGCCTCGATGAGAGCTCGTATTCAAATGATTCTGAAATGTTTGATCGGGTTCACGAGATGCGCACCCGCATTATTAAGAGTCCGTCACTCAACTCTTCTCGCGTGATCGGAGTCATTCTTTTTGAGATGACCATGGATCGAAAAATCGATGGAATTGGAACTGCTGAATTTCTCTGGCAGAAAAAGGGCATCGTTCCTTTCCTCAAAGTTGATAATGGATTAGCTGTCGAAGAAAATGGTGTTCAGCTTATGAAACCCATTCCGGAACTTGATGCCAGGATTAAGAGTGCACTTGCACACGGAGTTTTTGGAACCAAGATGCGTTCAGTAATCAAGCAAGCTGACGAAGCGGGAATCAAGGCGATTGTCGCGCAGCAGTTCGCTGTCGGTGCCCAAATCCGGTCTGGTGGATTAGTGCCGATAATCGAACCTGAGGTTGATATCAACTGCCCGGATAAGGCCAAAGCAGAGTCAATTCTGCGTCAAGAGATTTTGGCTCACCTTGATGCGCTTGGTGAGAACCAAGAGGTCATGCTCAAGCTCACGCTTCCAGATGTTGCTGGCTTCTATTCGTCACTTGTAAACCATGCGCGGGTAGTTCGCGTTGTTGCACTCTCTGGTGGATACGCCCGAGAGCTCGCAAACGAGATGCTGGCAAATAATGCCGGAGTAATTGCAAGTTTCTCACGTGCACTCACTGAGGGTCTTTCTGCGCAACAGAGCAATGCGGAATTTGATGCATCACTTAATTCGGCAGTGCAATCAATTTATGACGCTTCAATCAAATAACTTAAAGAGATCCTAAGAAGTCGGGATTGTCATCCGGCGGGAGAATTCGCGGGCGGCGAGTGCGCAATTGACGTGGCTTCCCGGCAATGAACCAGGCAATCGACCCGACAAGTTGGAAGACAACGATGAGGACGAGCCATGCCCACTTGGGAAGGTTGCGAATCTTCTCCTGGTCACTTTGGGCACAATTGAGCAATGCAAAAATAGTCAATCCAAGCGATAAGAGGATGGGCAGGACTCGTAACATGTTCTTATCTTACGAAATTATGCACTGACCGCTAACCCAAAGGCGAGAAAGACCGAAAAGGCGAGTTGCGTCTTGCCCGTAGCCGCAAGAACTGGCAAGAGGTCCATGCCTTTCGCTCCCGCCCTGATCGCCTTCAAAGGTTCAATGACAAAGATCCCAGACGTGAGCGTAAGGACCGCCCCTGCGCGCCATCCGGCCAGGAGAGCAATGGAGAGAAAAGAGATGAAGAGCGCAATTTGATAGAGGGTTCGCGTTTTTTGATCTCCAAGCCTCACCGCCAAAGTCTCTTTTCCGACCTGGGCATCGCGCGGCAGATCACGCAGGTTATTGGTGAGCAGGAGCGCACAAGCCAGGCTTCCCATCGGAATTGCTGCGATAAAGCTGATGAGATCAACGCGCTCAGTTTGCACGTAATATGTGCCAACTACTGCCACGAATCCGAAAAATATAAAAACGCTGACTTCACCCCAACCGCGGTAACCGTAAGGCTTCTTACCCCCGGTGTAGCCCCAGGCTGCAAGGATTGAAATGGCACCAACAAGAATGAGCCATAGAGTAGTGAGCAAGGCGAGCCAGAGACCAGCAAGTGCGCCGATGAAGAAGAAGAGAAATGCGACAGTGCGCACCTGTGTAGCGGAAACTTTGCCACTGCCCACTAGCCTCATAGGCCCTACTCGCTTGCTATCACTTCCTCGGATTCCGTCGCTGTAATCATTTGCAAAGTTGACACCAATTTGAAGTGAGAGTGCAACCACGAGAGCCAAAAGTGCGCGACCAGGAAGAACCTGTGGCGAAGCTGCGCCAGTTCCGACTAATACGGGAGCAATAGCTGCCGGCAACGTGCGCGGTCGTGAGCCTAGAATCCAAAGTCTTGCTTGTGACATTTTCAGATCCTAAATCTCTTCGGTAATTGGCAGGCCCCTAAGGGTATCGCGATCTGGTTTGCCAATTCCGCGTAACGGCATTTCAGCAAGGAGGATTAGTGCACGCGGAGCTGAGGATCGAGGGAAGATTTCCGCGACGTGATCACGTATTGAACTGAGTGTAATCGAGTTGCCTCCAACTACACCACAGACAACTTCTTCACCCCATTCCGCACTTTTACGAGTGAATAGGTGCACATCCAAAACACCGGGCAGTGATCTAATTCGCGCTTCGATTGCGCCGAGGAGAATCTTTTCGCCACCAGAAATCACTACTTCATCAGCACGACCTAGGATTTCGAGTCGCCCATCATCTTCCCATCGACCGATATCTTGGGTGAGAAATCCGCCATTCTGGAATCCGTTCAAATTGTCCAAATATCCAAGCGCAATTTGTGGCCCGCTGATAAATATTTGCTGCGCACTATCAATAATTATTTTTACTCCAGGCAGTGGTGTGCCGTTGTAAACACAACCTCCTGCCGTCTCACTCATTCCGTAAGTAGTAATTACATTAATCCCAGCAGCTCGTGCTTCTTCAATTAATTGTTTTTCACTCGGCCCACCACCCACTAGTACCGCTTTGGCATTTATGAGTGCAGCAAGTGATTCATCACCTTGAAGGGCGCGGAAGAGTTGTGTAGGTACGACGGCTTGATACTCCCCGTCATCGGAAAGATTCGATTCAAGGAGTAGCGAACGAACGATCACCATGAGGCCGGCGATGTGGCTGAGTGATAAGCGCAGGCCCCAGCGCTCACCGGGTTTCACCGCTAGTGCGGTGTGGGTAGCTCGAGCGCTTGCGAGCAAGGTCGCTGCGCTATGCAAAACATATTTAGCACTTCCTGTGCTACCGCTGGTGGCCACTACTAATGCCACCTCACTGGGGACGTGTAGGCGATCGGCCGGCCAATGTGTCTTTTCCAGAACCAGCAATGGGGGGCCGGCATCAAAGAGGGCAGATTTGAGCGCAGCGGTGATCTCAGCGAGTTGATTTGGCGCGAAGATCACAGCTTCCCGAAGAGACGGCTTGGCACTCACGGCTCTAGGCTATCTCTCGTGAGTAAGCCAATTAAGCGCACCAGCGTGAGCCGTGAAATTCCTTCTTGGGTCCATGAAGGAGATTTCACCGATATCACCTATGAAGTGGCCGAGGGCATGGCGAAAATTACGATTAATCGTCCCGAGGTGCACAACGCATTTCGGCCCCAAACCCTCTTCGAACTTGCCGAAGCCTTCAATATGGCTCGTGATGACGATTCTGTCGGAGTGATCATCTTCACAGGTGCCGGAGACGAAGCTTTCTGCTCGGGCGGCGATATCCGGATTCGCGGAAACGATGGATACCTGGGGGAAGACAAACTCTCCAAGAAGGGCGTGGGTCGACTCAACGTTCTTGACTTACAAATACAGATACGCCGCACACCCAAGCCAGTGGTAGCCATGGTCGCTGGCTGGGTTATTGGTGGTGGCCACGTGCTCCATGTGGTCTGTGATCTCACCATCGCGGCAGATAACGCGAAGTTTGGACAAACGGGTCCGATGGTTGGTTCCTTTGATGGTGGTTTTGGATCCGGCTTACTCGCCCGCCACGTAGGACAAAAAAAGGCTCGAGAGATTTGGTTCCTCTGCCGCCAATACGATGCCCAAGAAGCCCTTGATATGGGTCTTATCAACACCGTCGTGCCACTTGCGGAGTTAGAAGCTGAGACGGTGCAGTGGGCACGTGAAATGTTGCAGCACTCTCCCATGGCGCTTCGTCTACTCAAGGCTTCGATGAATGCCGCAGACGATGGTTTGGCCGGTATTCAACAATTAGCCGGTGATGCCACGTTGCTCTTCTACTTAACTGAAGAAGGGCAAGAAGGTCGCGATGCATACAAAGAGAAGCGCGAACCACGATTTGATCGCTTCCCTCGACGTCCGTGAGTCTTCCATCACTTGCTGAGCTCTCTGATTCACTTCGCGTTGTAGCGATACCGCTCAAGCAGAAGTTCCGGGGGATTACGACTCGTGAAGTAGTTCTATTCGAAGGCCCTTATGGGTGGGGAGAGTTTTCGCCCTTCGTGGAATATGGCGTTGAAGAATCGAGCAGATGGTTAGCGGCGGGGATTGAATCTGCCTTTGTTGGTTGGCCAGCGCCCAAGCGCGATTCAATTGAGATTAATGCCACCATCCCTGATGGAACGCCAGAGGAAGCAGTAGCAGCACTCAACTTCTTCCAAGGTTGTCGTACCGCCAAGATCAAGGTTGCTGGAGCGCACTCCTCGCTAGACACGACTCGACTCATCGAGATTGAACGGGCGCTTGGTGACTCTGGCAAGATTCGAATTGACGCCAATGGCTCATGGAGCGTTGACGAAGCATTGAAGCAGATCAGCGCGTTCTACGAAGTACTAGGAAATACTCTTGAATATGTTGAACAACCATGTGCAACTGTTCGCGAAATTTCGCAAGTGCACGAAAAGCTTTCGGTGCCGGTGCCGTTAGCTATTGACGAAGGTATTCGAAAAGAGGGATACACGCGCGACCTCTCCGATATTGCTGATGTGGCAATTCTCAAAGTGGCCCCGATGGGGGGAGTGAAGAACGCCCTGCATATTGCCAAAGAACTTGATATGCCGATCGTGGTTTCCAGTGCACTTGAAACGAGTATCGGTATGCGTGCTGGCCTTGCATTAGCCGCCGCTCTTCCGAACCTGTTTGGAGCTTGCGGGTTAGGAACCGTCGACCTTCTCGGCGGGGATGTTATTTCCCATTCGCTGGTAGCTGAAGATGGCGCGATTTCGCTTCGAGATGTGGCGCCCTCACTTGAACTGCTTGATCGCTGGGCAGCGCCTTCCGATCGGATCGAATGGTGGCAGCATCGCCTCACCACGACTTTTGAGTTTTTGGAGAGTCGATGAACGACTCGACTTTGCAGGCCGAAGCGCTCGCGGACGCGCTCTATTCAGTCGGTGTGCGAGACGTCGTGATCGCACCTGGCTCGCGTAGTGCGCCGTTGGCACTCGCGCTGGCACGACGTGATCAATTCAACCGCCACATTCACATTGATGAACGTTCTGCTGGTTTTGTCGCCTTGGGAATCAGTAAAGCTAGCGGGCGACCAGTAGCCACCGTCTGTACCAGCGGAACTGCGACCGCCAATTTTCACCCCGCAGTTTTGGAGGCTTCGCATAGCGATGTTCCGCTCATTGTGATCACGGCAGATCGCCCCAGCGAGCTCCAAGGAATTGGCTCAAATCAAACTACCAACCAATCTCAATTATTTGGATCCGCAGCTCGTCATTTTGTTGCAATTGATGCAGGGGATTCACTCTCCTGGCTGGAGGATTTTTCTAAAATCTTTGATGATCTCGATGGACCCGTGCATATCAATATTGCATTTCGCGAACCGCTCCTTACAGAAGAAAGCGATTCCATACCAGTGACTTCAGTGATCCCAGCATTTGAAGTGAGCGCACAGGCCGAAAAGATGGCGCCGGCTCTCTCCGAGTTAGGCATCACCTCGGGTCACCGTGGGGTGGTGGTTGTCGGACACGGGTTAGGAACTTTCTCCCGCCAGGAAATTTCAGTTTGGGCCACGCGACTGGGTTGGCCGGTAGTCGCGGAAGATCCGCTGAGTCATTCAGCGGCTATCCAACATGCTTCGTTACTCGTAGGCACCACATTTGCAAGTGAAAAGTTGCAACCTGAAGTGGCTTTAGTAATCGGAAAGATTGGACTG
>CAIMVH010000181.1 GCA_903844855.1 uncultured Actinomycetes bacterium
AGCCTGAATGGAAGCGTGATGCTCGCCTAGGTGATGTTGCTGTCGTGCACATCATGGATGGCATGGATTCACTCAGCGAGTCAGTCAATGCTTCAAATCGTGGATGGCTCCCCCGCCGCCCCACCATCGTGGTGGGCCAGCCGTGCACAATCGATCCAACGCGCGCACCTGACGGTGCTTCCATCCTCTGGATTCAATTACAAGAGAACCCACAAGTAATCAAGGGTGATCTTGCTGGAGAAATCAACGTCGGTGATGGCACCTGGACCGACGAGATTCGCGACGCCTATGCCGAACGTGTGATTAATCAGATCTGCGAAGAGATTCCCAACCTGCGTTCACTGATCAAGGCGCAAATCAATCTTGGTCCAGCTGATCTTGAACGCATGAACGTGAACTTAGTGGGCGGAGATCCATATGCCGGTGATTGCCGTATCGATCAATACGCTGCTTGGCGTCCGCTCTCTTCAGCAACCGGACATCGCACACCAGTAAGAAGCCTCTGGCACATCGGTGCCTCCACACACCCTGGCCCTGGTCTCGGTGGCGGCTCTGGCTTCCTCGTTGCAAGTCGCCTCCTGGGCCGAAAGTAGTAACTACTTCTTCTTGTAACCCACAGGGCATTGAGGATTAACAGAGGTCACTTTCTTCGTCGTCTTGCCTTTGTAACATGTGATGGTTGTCGACTTCGCTTTGGCAACCGGCTTACTTGCTTTGCTTGTGGTACTCGCTGAGACTTTCGTCGCCACAGGAGTAACCTCTGGAGCAAAATCTGGCTTGACAACTTTCAAACGAATCGTTGGTGCGCTGTAATGAAATCCATACGCGTGGACGACTAAAAAACCATCTCGAATATTAAATGAGGTAGTAGCAATCTGGGTCGAACCATCTGCATTCACTACCGAGACTTCAACCTTGGGAGATTTTGTCACATTATTTTTTGGCCACATGCAATCCATCCAGGCAACTGACATGTATGTACTAAAGAATCCCATATTCAACTCGCCCGTTGACAGAAAATGTGGAGAGTAAATTTCGAATTTCATCGTGTCGTTGTCCGAAAGATTTGGAATCCCCCCGCCGAAAGCGTTGTGCGAGGTCACCGGATAACCTAGCGCGCTGCACCGAGTGTCCCCATAAGATCCACCTGGAATGGAGCTTGCATGATCAATCAAAAAATAGAGGCGAACTTCTTCAGAGTCAGACTTAGTGGTGAGTTGTTCACTCTCCGGGAGGTCAATTAAACGCTTATTCCAATAATTAGATCCCAAATACGGAGAGCCGATATATGTATAACGATGCCCATTTGCAATCTTCTGATCAGAGTAATCAGAATTTGCAGCCATGAGGAAAGAAGCTACAGGTACCACCCATGAACTTCTAAAGACAAACTTAAACTTTATTCCAGAACGAACATCTTTTTCAGTGAGGTTCATGAAGCCGAAGTCTAATTTGGGCTGCAGCTGAAAATTCACTTGCTCACCCTTATATTTCTCACCGCTCAGATTTCCGTAAGTCATCACTTGGCGAGTGGATCCATCTACATCCACGAAACTCCACGCGGCCTGGCTGCGCTCTTGCACTTGTCCTTGGGAATCTAGGTCACTGCCTTCTTCTGCCCACACCAGCTTAAGCTCATTACTACTTCCGTCGGGCAAGATCGCGGTGAGCGATTCCATACACGTGAGATTTGTTGGGCTGGTACATAGCCTCACCGCCCATCGAGCGTTCGAATCCCTAAGAATTTCTTGCCCAGGCGAATCAACTGCTTGCGCCCCCGGCCCACTTGCGACCAGGAAAAGCGCTGATAAAACCATGAGGAAAATGGAAACTCGCGGCGATCTTCGCTCTCCCATTTGCCAAACTTACCAGTCAGCGAGTTCAGTACCCAAGGAAATTGTTGACGTTCTACGTACAAATAGAAATGTGGGGCCGACCCGAAGGCCGACCCCACACTCTGGGAAGAAGTAATTTCTTTGAGGATTACTTGGAGACCAACGCAAGAACGCGAGTGGGGCTTCCTGAACCCTTTTCGATCTTGAGTGGTGCAGCAATAACCACAGCACCCGTAGTCGGAAGCTTGTCGAGATTGCGGAGTTGGGTTAAGCCGTACTTGTTGGCACCCATCAAGTTTGCGTGGCAAGGGAATGGTGTTTCAAAACCAAACGCTTGGCCAGCATCGGTGCCAACGGTCTCTACGCCGAGACCGAGAATGTCGGTCTCATGTGCCAAGTAATTGGCAGCAGCGATAGAAAGGCCTGGAGTATGTGGGCCAGTCTCATCAGCATTAAGGAAAGTATCTTGCGCGTTACCGCGTGACGACCAACCAGTGCGGAAGAGCACCCAACCGTGCGCTGGCAACTTGCCATGCTTGGCTTCCCACTCCTTGATGTGCGTGACATCGAGTAGGAAGTCTGGATCGGCTTGGGTATGTGCCACGAAGTCGAGAACGACTGCAGGACCCACAAGGCGCTGTGGTGGAATCTGCGACACATCGTCGAGATCCTTGCCGGAAATCCAGTGGTTTGGTGCATCAAGGTGTGTGCCGGTGTGCTCACCCGTGGAGAAGTTATTCCAGTACCACCACGGGCCGCGCTCGTCGTAGTTGGAGATCTCGGTGCTGGAGAACTTGGCGGTCTGACCCCAAGGCTCAGGTAGGACTAGAACTGGGGTTTCAGGATTGAGCGGGGCTGTCAGATCAATGACAGAGATCGAGCCTGAAACGATCCCCTGGGCGAGGCTGGAAAGGTCAGCCATGTGAACTCCTCTTCAGTAGTGACGTGGGTCGTAATGCATTCTCTTGACGGTCGTCAATTCGGCAACTATTCTCCAAAATGCGTCCAAATTCAAGACCCTCAGCGTATGGCTTTCGAGCGCATCTGGGTAGCCGACCAAGAGACCCGGTCTAGGCCCATTTGCGCCGCAATCTTTCGCGTGGCTCACCGTGAATCTGGGCAATAGGGTTAATGCTTAAGTTCGAGCCCGTGAGCGGGTCGCATGTGGGTCCATGTGGGTCCATGTGGGTCAGAGAGGGGGAAAAATGGCTGAGCGCTCTTTTAAAGAAGAGGTCCAGAAGTTACGCATCCCCGCGGGCGAAGAGTTTCATGGCGAAGGCATCCTGGCCGTCACCAAAGCCCTCCTCCAATCGGGTGTTTCCTATGTTGGCGGATACCAAGGCGCCCCCATTTCCCACCTCATGGATGTCCTTGGTGATGCCAACGACATCCTCGCCGAGCTTGGCGTGCACTTTGAAAATAGCGCCTCCGAAGCCACCGCAGCTGCCATGCTCGCCGCCTCCGTCAATTACCCACTTCGTGGCGCCATCACTTTTAAATCGACTGTAGGCACCAACGTGGCATCGGATGCACTCGCAAACCTCGCGTCGGGAGGTGTGACCGGTGGTGCATTGATCATCGTCGGTGAAGATTACGGCGAGGGTTCAAGCATCATGCAGGAACGTTCACACGCATTCGCGATGAAGTCACAGATGTGGCTACTTGACCCACGCCCTAACCTGACCGCCATTGTCGATTCAGTTGAGTACGGTTTTGAACTCTCTGAATATTCAAATACGCCTGTGATGCTAGAACTTCGCCTGCGCTCTTGTCACCTTCATGGATCCTTTATTACCAAGGAGAATAAGCGCCCTACTTTCACGCGCAAAGAGGCGATGGAGAATCCTCGCCGCGACGTGAGCCGCATCGTCTTACCACCAGCATCTTTTATGCACGAGCAAGAGAAGATCAATCAGCGTATGCCAGCCGCGATCCAATTCATCAAGGATCGAAAAATTAACGAAATGATTTCCAACGGAAAGAAGGACTTTGGAATCATCACGCAAGGCGGGTTGTACAACACCGTCATGCGTGGTCTCCAACTTCTTGGTCTTGCAGATATTTA